>DATMNH010000390.1:0-13799 GCA_035568975.1 Casimicrobiaceae bacterium | reverse complement strand
AAGATGATCGACGCCCAGTCCATCATGGTAGCGTGCGCGGCGTGCTACGACGATCCGAAGGAACGCACACATGCGCTGGGGCCCATTTTCCGGACGGTGTTCTGGTACTCAATCGCTGGCGCTGCATTGATCGGTGTGATTGCCCTTCTGCAGGCGTACGTTTTCCCGGGTGTTATCCCGATACCGCCACTGAGTAAATGAAGGAAGCTGACTGAACTTAAATAAGGCTGGATTCGTCGACGTTGCGCCAAGCGACAGCGTCGTAGTGGCCTCGACAAATGGAGGGTAGGCAGATGAGCAATGAGAAATCTTCAACCAGGATGAGCCGCCGTACGATCATCAAGGCGGTGGCAGCAGTAGGCGCCACGCAGCTTGCCGCGCCTTTCGTCATCAGGGCACGGGCCGAAGAGATGGTCAAAATCGGCCTGGATAATCCTCTGACCGGCACCTACGCGGCCGTGGGCAAGAACGAGTTGACCGGCTGCCAGCTCGCGATCGATCAGATCAATGCCAAAGGGGGGATTCTCGGCCGCCAGGTGCAACTTCTCGTCGAGGATTCGACCAGCGGCGATGCCGGAACAGCGGTGCAGAAGGCACGCAAGCTCATCGAGCGCGATAACGTTAATTTCCTGATCGGCAACGTCAACTCGGCGCTTGCTCTGGCCATGGCCCAGGTCAGCAACGAAAAGGGCGTCTTGCACATCGTGCCCGGCGGCCACACGGACGGCATCACCGGCGCAACCTGTCATTGGAACGTGTTCCGCGTATGCAACAACACGACGATGGAAGCGAACGCGGTAGCTGGTCCGATGATCAAGAACGCCGGGAAGAAATGGTATTACATCACACCCGACTATGCATTCGGCCACACGCTTCAGGCAGGTCTCGAGAAGGCCGCGGCGAAGCTTGGCGGCATCAAGTCGGGCGCCGATTTGACGCCGCTCGGAACCACTGACTTCTCGTCTTATCTTATCAAGGCGCAGTCAGCCAACCCCGACGTCATCGTCTTTCTGGTTCAAGGCGACGACATGATCAACGCGCTCAAGCAGGCGGTGCAATTTGGGCTCGACAAGCGTCTCCACCTTGCCGGGTCGCAGCAGGAGCTCGAGGCGCTTCAGGGATTGCCGCCCGAGGCGCGAGTCGGTAGCTGGGTCTTCGAATGGTACTGGAAGCAGCCAAGCGTAGCCCACGTCCCGGAGTTTGTCGCCGCCATCAAGAAAATCACCGGCAAGGTGCCGACTGCGCGTACCTGGTTCGGATTCGTTTCGACCTGGAGCTGCGCGCTTGCTGCGAATCAGGCGAAATCGCTCGACGCTCGCAAAATGGCCAAGGCGCTTGAGGGCATGAAACTACCGCCAGAAGTCGGCTTGATGCCGGAAGCGCCGTTTTATCGCGCCGGCGACCATCAGCTCATGGGGACGCTCTACAACGGTGACGCGCAGGCGAAGGGCAGTGAACCCGACGACCTATTTAAGGTCACCTCGCTCGTGAGGGGCGTTGAGGCCGCCGGGCCGGTGGAGGATTCAGGCTGCAAGATGACCTGGCCCGCCTAAGCGCAAAGCGTGCGCGCGTCGCGTCAGTGGCTCGCGCACGTTTCCAGCGCGGCACGCGACGGCGTGCTTTTCGAGGCGAGTGGATTTAAGATGCCGAGCAATCGAGCGGCCTTCGCGCATGCGCGTTCGCCCAGAGGACGCGACAGCGAATGACGCAGCTAATTCTATTCAACATTTTTAACGGGCTGATCGTCGGCGCCTTCTACGCGCTGATGGCGCTCGGCCTTTCGTTGATCCTGAACCTCAGCGGGGTGATCAATTTTGCGCACGGCGGATTTCTCGCCATCGGCGCCTACATCGCCTATACGCTCATGCCTTACCTGGGCTTCTGGGGCGCTCTTCTCGTGGCGCCGTTTCTGACCGCGGCGCTCGGCCTCGTTGTCGAACGTGTGCTGATCCGCCGGGTGTACGGGCGTGACCCGCTCTACAGCCTTCTGCTTACCTTCGGGCTCGCCTATATTTTCGAGGACGGCACGCGCTACATCTGGGGCGCGCAAAGCTTGCCGTACCCGATTCCCGGGTGGCTCGCGACCCCGCTGTCGAGCGAAATGTTCTTTCTGACCGGTTACCGCTTGTTTATGGTGGCGCTGGTCGCGGTCGCGGTCGCAGCCCTGTTCTTCATCCTTAACCGCACGCGTCTCGGCATGCGCATACGCGCCGGGACGCTCGACCTGGAAACGGTGTCCGTTCTGGGCGTCAATGTGCGCATTCTGCGCAATCTCAATTTCGGCCTCGGCATTTATCTCGCCGGGCTGGCCGGCGTGCTTGCAGCAGGAATGCTTGGGCTGCAGCCCACGATCGGCACGTCACTCATCATGCCGAGCTTCGTCGCGATCATCGTAGGTGGACTCGGGAGCCTGCCGGGCACGCTTCTCGGCGGACTCCTGATCGGCGTCGCCTCGGGTGTCACGACCGTGTTCTTCCCTTCGGCGACCGAAGCGGTGATGTACGTGATGATGGGCGTCGTGCTGTTGGTCAGGCCGCGCGGCTTACTCGGCGAGGAAGGAAGAATCCATTGAGCGGGCTGAGTCGGACGACAACCGCAATCCTCATCTGGCTTCTGCTGCTCACAATGCCGTACTGGATGGGTGCGCTTGGAGGCTATACGGAGCTCGGCAGCCGCGTTCTCGTGCTGGGCTTGGCGGCGATGTCGCTCAACTTCCTGCTCGGATTCACTGGCGTGCTTTCCTTCGGGCACGCCGCCTATTTCGGCCTTGGCGCCTACGGGGTCGGCATGACGCTCAAATACCTTGTGCCCAGCACTCCGCTCGGCATCCTGGTCGGCGTCGCTACCGGAGCGCTAGCTGCAGCGCTCATCGGCGCTTTGATCGTCAAGCTGCGCGGCGTTTACTTCGCCATGGTGACGATTGCCTTCGGTCAGGTGTTCTTTTTCATCGCCTTCCGCTGGAACTCGGTTACCGGCGGCGACGATGGCCTCACCGGATGGAGCCGCCAGGCGCTGAACCTGGGCTTCGCGAACATCGACATCGCTGGCAACGGCACGGCCTTCTACTATCTGGTCCTGGCCCTGTTCGCCGCAGGGGTGGGCATCATGGCCGTGCTTCTGCGCTCGCCTTTCGGCAGGACCCTGCTCGCCATACGCGAGAACGAACGTCGGGCGCGCTTCCTGGGGATTCCGGTCGAGCAGCATATCTGGTTGTCGTTCGTAATCTCATGCTTGTTCGTAGCACTTGCCGGTACGCTTTACGCGTTGCTCAATAACTTCACCGATCCGCGTGCGCTGCGCTGGGACCAATCCGGGAATTTCGTCATCATGGCGGTGCTTGGCGGCATGCGCTCGTTCTGGGGGCCGCTGATCGGAGCAGCTATATTCGTTGTGCTGCAGGATTACGTCTCCAGCCATACCGAGAACTGGATGTCCTTCATCGGGCTTTTCTTCGTGCTCGTCGTATTGTTCTTTCCGCGCGGTGTGCTTGGCATCATCCGAAGAAAGGCGACTTCGTGAGCTTGCTGCAAGTGCAGAACGTATCGCAGCATTTCGGGAGCCTGGTCGCGGTGAGCGGTGTCTCGCTGGCGGTCGAGCCGGGCGAGCTGCGCGCGATCATCGGACCGAACGGCGCCGGCAAAACGACATTCTTCAATCTGATCAGTGGCTTCTTCCCGCCAACCTCGGGCACCATCGTATTCGACGGCGTGGACGTCACCGCGTTGCCCGCGCACAAGCGGGTCGCAATGGGCATGGCGC
The DNA here is from genome assembly GCA_035568975.1 of Casimicrobiaceae bacterium. GTDB lineage: Bacteria > Pseudomonadota > Gammaproteobacteria > Burkholderiales > Casimicrobiaceae > PALSA-1003. Next base: position 10,040 of record DATMNH010000390.1, on the reverse strand, counting down.
GGACCTTCCAGATCACCGAAATTTTTCCGGAGCTGACGGTGCGCGAGAATCTGCGCATCCCGGTGGAAGTTGCCTCCGGCTTGCGTCTTCGGCCGTGGCTGTCGCGCAACGCCGACAGCGCGATCCGAGCGCGCATTTCCGAGCTGATGGATATGGGCGGCCTGGCCGGCAAGGCTGACCGCATGGTCGGCGAGCTCCCTCATGGCGATCAGCGCGCTACCGAGATCATGATGTCGTTGGCGCTCAAGCCGCGGCTGCTGCTGCTCGACGAGCCGACCGCGGGCATGGGTGACCAGGAGACCTACGACATCACCCGCCTCATACGCCGCTTGCACCGGGAACAGCAACTCACCATCGTTTTGATCGAGCACGACATGCGCGTCATATTTCATCTGGCGGACCGCATCATGGTGCTCGCCGAAGGCTCGGTTCTCGATGAAGGCACCGCCGAAGAGATCGCCAGAAGCGAGCGCGTGCAGACGGCGTATCTGGGCAAAGCCGCATGAACGCCCTCGAGGCGGAAGGCCTCCATACTTTCTACGGCAAGAGCCACATTCTGCATGGGGTAGGCCTCCTCGTGGGCGAGGGGGAGATCGTCACTCTGCTCGGACGCAATGGCGCGGGCAAGACGACAACACTCAGAAGCCTGATGGGGCTTACCCCTGCTCGTGAAGGGACAGTGCGCATTTGTGGCGTGACGACGACCGATTGGCCACCTTACCGCATCGCGGCGCTTGGCGTAGGTTACGTGCCGGAGGGACGGCGCATTTTCGCGAACTTGACCGTCGAAGAAAACCTCAAGGTGCCGCTCGAGCGCCCGGGACCGTGGACCAGCCAGAAAATCTACCAGCTTTTTCCGCGCCTGGCGATGCGCAAGTCGAACAAGGGCCGCCAGCTCTCGGGAGGCGAGCAAGAGATGCTTTCCATATCCAGAGCGCTCTTGCTCAACCCGAAGCTGTTGCTGCTCGATGAGCCTTCACAAGGTCTCGCTCCGCTGATCGTGCAGCAGGTTTTCGAGGTCATCGCCGCGATGCGCAAGGAAGGAATGTCGGTTCTCCTGGTCGAGCAGAATGTGCGCGCCGCGGTCGAGATCGCCGACCGGGCGTATGTTTTGGACGACGGCCGCGTCGTTTACGAGGGTCTCGCCGCTGAGTTCGCCAAGGACGAGGAGCGCGTGCGCGCGCTCGCGGGCGCCAGCGCCGAGAAGTGGGACGCGGTGCAGTAGCACAAGCGCGCGGGAGGCCGCCAGGTCGACTCGCTGCCGGCTTCTGTGACGTAACGCTACGCCACGCGGAGCCGCGCGATTGTCGCTTCGATCAGCTTGCGTGAAATACTGACCGGTGACGGCAGCTGCGGCAGCGCGTCGAGCGGGAACCATTTCGCATCCGCGATCTCGGCGTCGCACGGACGCATGTCGCCGCCGGCGTATTCCGCGGTGAAAGCGATCATCAGCGAGTGCGGAAACGGCCAGGACTGGCTGGCGAAATAAACGAGGTTGTCGACCTCCACGCCGACCTCCTCGCGAACCTCGCGATGAATGCAATCCTCGATCGACTCGCCCAACTCGACGAATCCGGCGAGCGCGCTGTACATCGCATTCGGAAAGCGATTGGCGCGCGCCAGCAGCAATTCGCGTCCGCGCGTGACGAGCACCATCATCGCAGGTGAAACGCGGGGGTAGACGACGTATCCGCAAGCCGGGCACTGCTTGGCGCGCTCGTCCGGCTTGTCCAGCGTGGGCGTCCCGCAGCGACCACAGTAGCGGTGGCTGCGATCCCATTCGGCAACCTGGAAGGAGCGGCCGGCGAGCGCAAGCAGCGGGTCGGGGATCTGCAGAAACAGCGAGCGCAGGCCGCGCCACTGCCAGCCCTCGGGCTCGCGGACGTCGGCGTCCACGCGCAACGCGATGCAGTCGATCCCTTCGTAGCGGCCGAGGTAATGACGTGCGCCGTCTATACCGAGCGTGATGACATCGGAAAGAGTCGGCAGCGTCGGCGGGTCGCCGTTGCGCACCAGAATCTTGTCGTCGCGCCACACGAAACAGAGCGATGCGGCAGCGAGTTCCTTGGGCAGAGCGGCGCCGGCCTCGAAGCCCGCGGGAGCGCTCATGGTCCGCAAGTTAGCGGAGGAATCGTTCATCCTTGCCGATGACGGTCAACTCGACAAACTTCGATCCATTGTGGCTGCCGGGCGTGAAGGTGACCCAGTAACCGCCGAAGTCGACATCGCGGATCGTCTCCATGGCGCTGATGAATTTCTCGCGCGTGAGGTCGGTGCCCGTGCGACGAAGCCCTTCCACCAGCACCTTGGCGGCAATGAATCCTTCCAGGCTGGTGAAAGAGTAGTCCTGCTTGCCGGTGGAAGCCTCGAGCTGTGTCTGATATTCCTTCACGACAGGAACGCCGATGTTCCAGGGGAATGGGACCACCTGCGAGACCGCGACGCCGCGACCGTCGACTCCGCTCTCCTTGGCCAGCGCCTTGCTGCCGACGAATGAAACGTTCATGAACTGCGGATTGAAACCGGCAGCGCGCATCGCCTTGATGAACGCGGCGCAGGACCTGTAGGCCGAGATCATGATGACCGCTTGCGGCTCAACCTTGCCGATCGACTTGACTGCTGCGGCGACATCGATGGTGTTGCGCTCGACCGTGCCGGTGGCCACGATCTTGATTTTTCGCCGCTCCATCGCGCGTTCGACGCCGAGCAGGCCCGCCTTGCCGTAATCGTCGTTCTGATAAAAGACGGCTATCTTGTCGAGGGCCTGACCGGTCATCTGGCCGACGATCTTTTCCGTCTCGTCGAAGTAGCTCGCGCGGACGTTGAAGATGTAGCGGTTGAGCGGTGTGCGCAACGACTCCGCGCCGGTGAAAGGCCCGACAAAGGGAACGCGCGCAGCAGTGAAGATCGGCTTGGAGGCGTTCGACGTCGGCGTGCCGACGTAACCGAACAGCAGGAAGACACCATCGTCGATCAACTTCTTGGTGTTGGCCGCGGCCCGATCGCTCTCGTAGCCATCGTCGAGCGAACGCATCTCGATCTTGCGTCCGTTGACGCCTCCGCCTGCATTGAGGACCCGGAAGTATGCGGCCGCACCGGAGCGCATCTCCGTTCCAAGCTCGGACGCCGCACCGGAAAACGCCGCCGACTGGCCGATGAGGATCGACGTCGGCGTGACACCGGGCTCCGCGTGAAGCGGACCCGCCATAACGGCGAGCATGAAGGCGGCTATTCGTAACACGGAGTGTGAGCTTGTTTTTCTTCGCGGTGCGAATGTCCCGAGTCGCACCGAAGCTTCGGGCGCGCGTCGACAGGCAGAGGGTGCGGAAGCGCCGACGAATGCCGCCTTCACGCGATTGCCAGTGGTAGCGAGCGCAAACGTTTCCCGGTCGCGGCCGCAATTGCGTTGGCCACGGCAGGAGCGATGACCGGCGTCCCCGGTTCACCGACGCCCGTCGGCTTTTCCGTCGATGCAACGATGTGCACTTCCACCTTCGGCATTTCGTTGATTCGCAGCGGCGGGTATTGGTGAAAGTTCGATTGCTCGACGACGCCGTCCTTGAGCGTGATTGCGCTATGGAGCGCCGCGGCAAGCCCGAAACCGATACCGCCCTCCATTTGAGCGCGCACCACGTCGGGGTTGACGGCCACACCGCAATCGACCGCGCAGACCACACGGTCGACCCTGAATTTGCCATCGGACGAGACGGTTACTTCGGCGACTTGCGCAACAAAGGTGTTGAACGACTCGTGTACGGCCACACCGCGGCCTCTTTTGTCTCCGGCCTTGCCCTGCGCCATGGGCGAACCCCAGCCGGCTTTCTCCGCCGCGAGCTGCAACACGCCCAGATGGCGCGGCTTGCTCGCCAGCAAAGTCTTGCGAAACTCGACCGGATCCTTGCCGGCCGCCGCGGCCAGCTCGTCGAGAAACGTTTCGGTCGAAAACGCGGTATGCGTGGAACCGACCGAACGCCACCACTGAACGGGCACGCCGACCTTCGGCGAATGAAGATCGACCAGCAGATTGGGAATTGCATACGGGAGCGAGGAGGCGCCCTCGACCGAGGTGCCGTCGACGCCGTCCTTGACCAGCATTTTCTCGAATGGCGTTCCAGCAAGAATCGACTGTCCGACGATGCGTTGCTGCCACGCGATCACGTTACCGCTGGCATCCAGCGCGGCCTTGATCGTGTGGTAGTACATCGGGCGGTAGTACCCGGCCCGCATGTCATCTTCGCGAGTCCATACCAGCTTGACCGGCGCCGCACCCTTGATGGCCTTGGCGATGTACGCCGCTTCACGCAAAAAGTCGGAAGCCGGATTCGCGCGGCGCCCGAAGCTGCCGCCGGCGAACAACTGGTTGATCTTCACCCGTTCCGGCGCCACGCCGACGATTTCCGCGACGGCGCCCTGGTCGACCGTATGAAACTGCTCACCGTTCCACACTTCGCAGCCATCGGCGTTGAGGTTCACGACGCAATTCATCGGCTCCATTGCGGCATGCGCGAGAAATGGAAACTCGAACGATGCTTCCAGCGTCTTCGCCGCGCCGGCGAAGGCCTTGGCCGTATCGCCGTCGTTGCGTGCCACTGTGCCTGGCGTGGCCGCCAGCTTCTTGTAGTCGGCCATGACGTCGGAAGAGGAGCGCTTGAACGCGCCCGACTCGTCCCACTCGATTTTCAACGCGTCGCGGCCTGTTTTTGCCTGCCAGAAGCTGACCGCGAGCACTGCGACGCCATTCGGAACTTCGACGATATATTTGACGCCAGGGACTTTCTGCGCGGCGGCGGCGTCGAACGATGCGACACGGGCGCCGAAGCGCGGCGGATGAGCGACCACCGCAGTAAGCAGCCCCTCGACCTGAACATCCTGGGTAAAACGCGCCGTGCCGTTTGATTTGGCGCGCGAGTCGGTGCGCGGCACGCGCTTGCCGATGTAGACGAAGTCCTTCGGGTCTTTCAACGTGACGTCTGCCGGCACCGGTTCCTTCGCGGCCGCTGCGGCCAGATCGCCGAACGTCGCCTTCTTTCCGGACGAGTGCGTCACCATGCCCTTGGCGACACGGATCGAATCCGGCGGCACGTTCCAGCGTTTCGCCGCCGCGGCAACCAGCATCGCCCGCGCGGCGGCCCCGGCTTTGCGCAATTGCTCGTACGAGTTCGCCATAGCCGTCGAGCCGCCAGTGCCTTGAACCGGTCCCCAGAGCAGATTGTTGTAACGCGAAGCATCGGCGGGAGCCGCTTCGACCTGCATCTGCACCCAGGCTGCGTCCATTTCCTCCGCCACGAGCGTGGGCAGACCGGTAAATGTTCCCTGACCCATTTCGAGATGTTTGACGAGGACGGTAACGGTATTGTCCGCGCCGACTCGAACGAATGCGTTGGGCTCCCACGCGCCAGCGGCTCCTTGAGCGGTGCGGCCTGCAGCCATGCCCGGTCCGGCCATCTGCGCAAGCGAGCGGCCGGGAAGATAGACAGCCAGCGTAAAGCCAGCCGCGGCGGCGGCCGAGCTCTTGAGAAATCGACGCCGCTCTGTGTCCCGGGGCAAGAAATCCGTCATCGCTCTTGACTGCGTTGGATCGCGATCGAGCGTATTCACGCCAGGGTCTTCGCCGCTTCGTGTATGGCTGCACGAATGCGCACGTAGGTCGCGCACCGGCACACGTTGCCGGCCATCGACGCATCGATATCGGCGTCGCTGGGCTTCTTGATCTTGGCCAGCAGCGCCGAGGCCGACATCACCTGCCCGGATTGACAGTAGCCGCACTGGGGAACGTCGAGCCTTTCCCACGCCGCCTGCACCGCCTTGCCTTCCCTGGTCTTGAGTCCCTCGATGGTCGTGACCTCCGAGCCGGGCTTCATCGCCGAGATCGGCAGCGTGCAGGAGCGCGTCGCAACGCCGTCGATGAGCACGGTGCACGCGCCGCACAGCGCCATGCCGCAACCGTACTTGGTGCCGACAAGATGCAGATGGTCGCGAAGCACCCACAGCAGCGGCGTGTCGTCCGGGAGGTTGACGGAATGTCGCTGGTTGTTGACGAACAGCAGGGCCATGTTGGCTCCGAAAGTGCGCATTCGCATTATGCGAACGTAGCGGGGCGGTGTCGTGCAGAGATGCGGGTCGAAAACGCCGAACGCGCGAGCCGAAGTGCGCCCGAAGTCTCGCTACGCAAATGTACTCCTATCATAGGGGATTTCCAGGGTCGAGGGAAACACGGGGATGCGGCGCCGGTGGGCGGTCACCAGGCGGGGCACAGCGTATAATCATGTCGATCGACGCTGCGCCCGGATCGAGTCCATGGAAGCCGAACGTGTTAACCAGATCGCCAATCTGCTGTCCGACCTTCAGCAGCGTGCGGCCGATCTGCGGAGGTACCTTTGACTTCGACACAAAGTCGACGCGCCTCGCCGCGGTCGTACGCGAGCTCGAGAATCCCAGGATCTGGGAGGATCAGAAGCGGGCACAGGAGCTCGGCAAGGAAAAGAAGCAGCTCGACGGCGTCGTCGGCACGCTGACCGAGCTGGACGGCCGACTCAAGGACAGCACCGAGCTGTTCGAGCTCGCTCGAGGCGAGGCAGACGACGCCACGCTCGAAGCGGTCGCGGCGGACGCGGCCGCGCTGCAGCGCACGGTCGGCGATCTGGAGTTCCGTCGGATGTTTCACGACCCGATGGATCCCAATCCATGCTTCATCGACATCCAGGCGGGCAGCGGCGGTACCGAGGCGCAGGACTGGGCAGCTATGCTGCTGCGCATGTACATCCGCTACAGCGAGCGCAAGGGCTATCAGGTCGAGGTGCTGGAGGAGTCGGCAGGCGAAGTTGCCGGCATCAAGAGCGCCACCATCAAGGTCACCGGCGACTACGCGTATGGCTACCTGCGCACGGAGACCGGCGTGCACCGCCTGGTGCGCAAGAGCCCGTTCGATTCCAATGCCCGCCGCCACACCTCCTTCGCAAGCGTCTTTGTCTATCCCGAGGTCGACGACACTATCGACGTCGACATCAATCCCGCCGATTTGCGCATCGATACCTTCAGGGCCTCAGGCGCGGGTGGCCAGCACATCAACAAGACCGACTCCGCGGTGCGCATTACCCACCTTCCGACCAATATCGTCGTGCAATGCCAGAACGACCGGTCGCAGCACCGCAATCGCGCCGAGGCAATGGCCATGCTCAAGTCGCGGCTCTATGATCTCGAGCTTCGCAAGCGCCAGACCGAGCAGCAAAAGCTTGAGGACGCCAAGACCGATATCGGGTGGGGACATCAGATCCGCTCGTACGTCCTCGATCAATCGCGCATCAAGGATCTGCGAACCAACTACGAGGTTGGCAACACGCAGGCCGTGCTCGACGGCGGTCTCGACGACTTCATCGCCGCGAGCCTGAAGCAGGGGGTGTAGCGGTGTCGAAGGACGACAAGAAAGGACCACCGGAGGGTCTCGAGCCACGGCTGGACGACCATCAGATCATCGCCGAGCGGCGCGGCAAGCTCAAGGCGTTGCGCGCGCAGGGGAACGCGTACCCGAACGATTTCCGCCGTGATGCGCTTGCATCGGAGCTGCACCAGGCGCATGACGCGAAGACTGCCGAGGAGCTCGAGTTGGTGCCGACCGGCGTCGCGGTGGCGGGACGTATGCTGCTCAAGCGGGTAATGGGCAAGGCGAGCTTCGCGACGCTTCAGGACATGAGCGGCCGGATTCAACTCTACGTCACCAACGATCACACCGGGACCGAAACGCACGATGCATTCAAGCATTGGGACCTGGGCGATATCGTCGGCGCTCGCGGAACGCTGTTCAAGACCCGGACCGGCGAGCTCACCGTCAAGGTCACCGACCTGCGTTTGCTGTCGAAGGCGCTGCGTCCGTTGCCGGAAAAATTCCACGGCCTCACCGACCAGGAGCAAAAATATCGGCGGCGCTATGTCGACCTGATCACCAGCCCCGAGACGCGGAGAGTGTTCGTGGCGCGATCGAAAATCGTGCAGGCGATCCGCGAATTCTTCGTCGCGCGCGGCTACCTCGAGGTGGAGACGCCGATGATGCATCCGATCCCGGGAGGCGCGGCGGCGCGACCGTTCATCACGCATCACAATGCGCTGGACACGGATCTTTACCTTCGGATCGCGCCCGAGCTCTACCTCAAGAAGCTAGTCGTCGGCGGATTGGAAAAAGTATTCGAGATCAACCGCAACTTTCGCAACGAAGGCATATCCACGCGACACAATCCCGAGTTCACGATGCTGGAGTTCTACGAGGCGTTTCAGGACTATCGCTACTTGATGGACCTCACCGAGGCGCTGCTGCGCGAGGTCGCGACCAAAGTGTGCGGCAGGACCGTGGTCGAATATCAGGGTCAGTCGATCGATCTCGGTCAGCCTTTCGACCGACTGACCATGGCTCAAGCGATCGCAAAATACAATCCGAACCGTCCTCTGCCGGAGCTTGCCAGGCCGGAATATCTGAAGACCTCGCTGGCGACTTTGGGCGTGGATGTTCTTCCGACCGACGGCGTGGGCGTGCTGCAATTGAAGCTGTTCGAGGCAACGACCGAGGACAAGCTGGTACAGCCGACCTTTATCATCGCGCATCCGACCGATGTGAGCCCGCTGGCCCGGGCCAGTGACGCCGATCCCGCGGTCACCGATCGCTTCGAGCTTTTCATCACCGGCCGCGAGATCGCCAACGGATTTTCCGAGCTGAACGACCCCGAGGACCAGGCCGCGCGCTTCGATGAGCAGGCGAAGGCGAAGGAAGCGGGCGACGCCGAGGCGATGCACTACGACGCGGACTACATCCGCGCCCTCGAATACGGCTTGCCGCCAACGGCGGGCGAGGGCATCGGTGTCGATCGACTCGTGATGCTGTTGACCGACAGTCCGTCGATACGCGACGTCATCCTGTTTCCGCTGCTCAAGAGAGAAACGTAAATCGCGCGGTCGAATGCGCGGTTGCTCCGTTCTGCTTTGAGGTTTGGGAAGATACGCATGGCCCGGCGCTACCAGTCGTTTCGAGAGTTCTACCCGTTTTATCTTTCCGAGCACGCGAATCCGGCGTGTCGTCGCATGCATTTCTTCGGCACGACGCTGGTCATAGCCTTTCTGATCACGGCGCTGATTACGCGCAACGCGTGGTGGCTCGCCGGTGCTCTAGTCGCGGGTTACGGCTTCGCCTGGATCGGACACTTCTTTTTCGAGCACAACCGGCCGGCGACATTCACCTATCCGATCTACAGCTTCATCGGCGATTGGGTGATGTTCAAGGATTTGCTGATGGGCAAGATTCGATTCTAAAGCGATGCCGAGTTACGGTGTCCGGGAGCGGTGCGGTTTGACCCGGTGATCCATTACACGTGATAATTCACATCCCTCGGGGTGTAGCGCAGTCTGGTAGCGCGCTTGCTTTGGGAGCAAGATGTCGGGAGTTCAAATCTCTCCACCCCGACCACCGACCGGATTGGCAAGAGTGGAAAGTGAGACAGATGTGCGTGGCCCGGGCGCCCGTAGCTCATTTGGATAGAGCACCGGCCTTCTAAGCCGGGGGTAACAGGTTCGAGTCCTGTCGGGCGTGCCAGATTTTCTCGGCTGCTCAATCGCTTACAAAACGCGTAACGCCCTGGTCCCCGAGGGTTTCTGATTTTGTGTCACTTTTGTGCCACTTCCGTTCTACATCCCTGATTTTATGCGACCTTGCGGCGAATGATCGTCATCGGCACGCTCACGCAGTGCTCGGTCGCACACAGGGATTGAGAGAACATCACCAGATTTGCCCAAGCGGACCTGGTAGGCGATTTGCTGCACATACGCATTGTTCGAGCGAGATCAACGCTTCATGATCCCGTTGGCGCTGCCGAAAACTCTATCACGGGCGACAGAGGGCGCCGGACGTTCGTTGGCCGAGGGCGACGCCGCAATCGATTGCTTGGCGCGCAGCGGTACGCTCGCGATAACCGACTAGCAAGTCTTGACCCTTCGATTCCGTTGCCTAACGTCGGTACGCATCCATGAGCAAATTCGCCGATACGATCAAGCATGAACTC
>DATMNH010000389.1:0-9684 GCA_035568975.1 Casimicrobiaceae bacterium | reverse complement strand
GCGACGAGCGACGCCAGCACGCACGAGGCCATGCGCACTTCCATCGTGTCGCTGCGGCTGGCGAGAACTACAGGGACCTTGGCGCCGAGCACCACGCCGGCAGCGAGCGTGCCGAACAGGGCGGTCAGCATCTGCAACATCATCGCGCCCGATTCGAGGCTGGGGACGATCAGCACGTCGGCGTGGCCGGCGATCTTGGATTCGATACCGTTGGCGCGCGCCGCGGCAGCGGACAACGCGCTGTCGACGGTAAGGGGACCCTCGACGACCGCGCCGTTGATCAGGCCCTGACCGGCCATTTTGGCGAGCGAAGCCGCATCGCCGGTCGCCGGCAACGCCGCGGTGACGCCTTCGACCGCTGCCAGCACGGCTACTTGTGGCGCAGTGATGCCCACTGCTCGCGCCAGCTCGATCGCGTTCTGGACGATCTCACGCTTTGCGGCCAGCGTTGGTGCGATGTTCAGCACCGCATCCGAGAGCAGGAACGGACGGGCGAAATTTGGCACGTCGACAAGGAAGGCATGGGTGAGGCGCCGCTCGCCGCGGAGTCCCGAGTCCGGCGCGGCCACGGCGCGCATCAAGTCGTCCGGGTAGAGGCTACCCTTGATCAAGGCGTGGACCTCGCCGTTGCGGGCGAGCAGAACGGCTTGCTGTGCCGCGGCAAAGGGATCGTCCGGCGTGTCGACCCGCTCGATACGGGACAAGTCGAGGCCGGCCTGAGCCGCCGCGTCGGCGATGCGCGCTTCCGGGCCGACCAGCACCGGAGCAAGGTAACCCGCGAATTGCCCCGACAGCGCGATCTGCAGCGAGTCGCGGTCGCAGGGATAGACGATCGCCGTCGGCAATGGCGGGAAATTGCGAACCTGCTCGACGAGCCTCTGGAAGTGTGGGCGGTTGACCATGAGCCGAGCGTGGCAAAGGGCGGCGCCGCTGTCAACCCTGCGCCGATGACCGGCTATCGGCGGGGTCCAGCCGTCGAGCTCCTGTCGCCCGAGGACCCGTTCTTCAGACCCTCCCTTTCCACGGCACCACGATGCGCTCGACGTAGCGCATCAGCAAGTCGAACAGGTACGCGATAGTGCCGATCACCACGATGCCCATGATGACGATGTCGGTGCGCAGAAAGTTCGAGGCGTTCAGGACCATCTGGCCGAGGCCGTGAGTGGCGGCGACCATTTCCGCGGCGACCAGCGTGGTCCAGCCGAAGCCGATCGAGATTCGCATCGCGGTCAGGATCTCCGGCATGGCTGCGGGGATGATCACATGGCGGATCACCTGCCACTTCGACGCGCCCATCGAGTATGCGGCGTGAATCTGTTCCTGCGACACCGACCGTACTCCCGCCCGCGCGCTCATCGCGAGCGGGGCGAAGCAGGCGAGGTATATAAGGAGCACCTTGGAGAGCTCGTCGATGCCGAACCAGATGATGATCAGCGGCAGGTAGGCGAGCGGAGGCAAGGGTCGATAGAACTCGATGGGCGGATCGAAAATCCCGCGAGCGATGCGCGAGACGCCCATGGCGATGCCGACCGGTATCGCGGTCAGGCAGGCGAGCAAGAACGCGGTGAATACCCTGAACATCGACCAGCCGAAATGGGTGGCAAGCGGAGCGTCGGTGAGATCGCCACGGGCCGACTCCCACAGCCGCTGGAGCACCGTTTCGGGCGTCGGAAGAAACAGCGGCGGCATCCAGCCCAAGTGGCTCGCGACCCACCACAGGACAAAAATCGACACCATGGTGACCACCGAGATCGCGGTGCTTGGGCCCTCGCCCGGGGTGGAGTAGCCGGACGTCTTGGGGCGCGCGCCGTCGCGGGTCCGCGGACTGGCTTCCTTGGCGTCGCGCTTCGACGCTGCAGTCACTTGCAGGTCGCTCACTTTAGTTCTCACTTTCCGCCGAGACCGCTGAGGCATCCCGATGCAGGATGACCGACAGGACTTCCTCGCGCACGCGTATGAATTCAGGATCGGATTTGACCGCCCGCGCGTCGCGCGTCTCGAGGAAGCGGCGTCCGAAGTCGAGGTCGAATTCGTGCGAGATGCGTCCCGGGCTTGGTGTCATCACGACCAGGTGCGTCGCCAGGAACAGCGCCTCCTCGACGCTGTGGGTGATGAAAAAGCACATCGTGCCGGTGCCGTGCCAGACGTCGAGTATCAGCTCCTGGATGGATTCGCGCGTGAACGCGTCCAGCGCGCCGAGGGGCTCGTCCATCAACATCAGTCGCGGACCCGAGGCGAGCGCGCGAGCGATGCCCACGCGCTGCTGCATGCCACCGGAGAGCTCGTAGATCGGCCGATCGGCGAACTCGTCGAGCCCGACCAGACGCAATTGCTCCATGGCGGCGGTTCGCCGCTCGAGCGCGGCAACACCGCGCATGCGCAGACCGAACTCGACGTTCTGGCCGACGTCGAGCCAGGGCATCAAGGCGTGCTTCTGGAATACCACGCCGCGATCGGCACCCGGGCCGGTCACCGGCCTGCCGTCGAGCTCGATTGTTCCGTGGGTCGGTGGCAGGAACCCGGCGATGCACGAAAGCAACGTAGTCTTGCCGCAGCCCGAGGCCCCGATCGCGACCACGAAATCGCCGTCCGACATCGCAAGATTGATGTTGGAAAGCGCCTCGACCGTGCCGGTCCTGGTCGCGTAGCGAACGCCGAGATTGCGAATGTCGAGCGAGGGCACGGGTGATTCCGTTTTTTAGTGGGCGCTTATAGTCCATTGAGATGCGAAAGCGCGTGACGCCGCATTCTCTATTTCGTCATTCCCGCTTATTTTGGTAACTGCGCGGGAATCCATTTGCTCTTAAGGTCAACATGGATCCCCGCCTTCGCGGGGATGACGTATCCGGGTATTCGCGTCCTCGCTGAGCTGCGACCGTGTGACCTCGACGTCCAAATAGACAGCGGCGCATCTCGCGCCGCCGTCAACGGTGTCGAAAGTGCGGTTCGACCCGCAGCTACTTCATTGCCCGGGTCACCCACTCCACGGAGACGTTTTTGCTGTAGTCCGGAGCGACCGACGTCAGCCTGCCCTGGTCCTTCAGGAAATTGGCCTGTTGCGTCAGCGCCTTCGCCGCGGCACCGTTGGCACCTCCGCCCAGCCATTCCGGCGACGCCTGTTGCTGCAAGCTGGGGAACCCATAGAGCGCCATCGCATCGGCGACATCCTCCGGCTTGGCGCCCGACCATTTGGCGACGGCGGCGACCTTGGCGGTGTCACCGGTCCAGGTTTTCGGATTGCCGCGATAGTCGGCGTCAGCCTTGGCCAGTGCCTTCACCAGCGCAACCATGAATTCCGGGTTTTCCTTGGCAAACTTGCGCGTGACGATCAGGCCGTCGAAGGTGCACGCCCCCGCCTTGCATATGTCCCCTGAAGTCATCAACACCTTGCCATTCTTCTTGACGGTGGACAGAACGGGGTCCCAGATGAAGGTCGCGTCGATGTCGCCGCGACCCCACGCCGCCGCGATCTCCGGGGGACGCATGTTCAGCACTTGCGCATCCGAAGCCTTCAGCCCCGCCTTTTGCATCGCATAGAGGAGCTGAAAATGCGACGTGGACACGAACGGCGTGCCGATCTTCTTGCCTTTGAGATCGGCGATGGTATTGACGCCGCTGCCGTTGCGCGCGACCAGCGCTTCGGCCGCGGCGATATCCTCGAGAATCCAGAACAGCTCGACATCCATACCCTGGCTGATCGCTGTCGCGGCGCCGGTCGAGCCGACCTCGCCCAATTGCACGTCGCCCGACGCCATGGCGCGGATGACGTCGCCACCGCCGCCGAACTGACGCCAGTTGATCTTGAAGCCGGTCGCTTTTTCAACCTCCTGGCTTTGCTGTACCCAGCGCCAGGGATTCATCATGTCCTGGTAGGCGAAGGTGACCGTTTTCTGCGCTGTGGCGGGCAGGGCGGCAAGCGCGGTCACGGTACAGAGCAGTGCTGTCAACAAGCGTTTCATGCTTCCTCCTTCAGGGAATTGCAGGTCCGCGTGGCGACGTAGAGGCGGCGCGAGGTGGCCGACGTAGCGTCAGCGCTAGATCACGGCCAGCGTCTTGCGCAGACAATCGACCATCGCGTCGATATGCTGTCGCTCCGCGATCAGCGGCGGGGCGATGATCACGCAGTCCCCGGTCGCCTTGACGTGCAGGCCGTTGTCGAAGAGCTGCTTTTGCAGCGCGTGACCGCGCTTGCCCGGCGCACCAGCGGCGTGTATGTCGATCGCCGCCAGCAATCCATAGCCACGAATATCGGAGACGGCGGACAGGTCCTTGAGCGACCAGAGCGCTTCCAGAAAATACGGCGACAGCGCGGCGCCTCGCTCGAACAGTCCCTCGTTCCGGTAGATATCCAGCGTCGCGAGTCCCGCGGCGCACGGCGCGGGGTGGCCGGAATAGGTGTAGCCGTGAAAGAACTCGATTGCCCCGTCGGCGGCGGCGCCCATGATCGTGTCGTGAATGCGCTCGCTGATCGCTACCGCACCCATCGGTTGCGCGCCGTTGGTGAGGCCCTTGGCCATGGTCATCAGGTCCGGGGTGACGCCGAAGCTTTGCGCCGCGAATGCCGACCCGGTGCGGCCGAAGCCGCAGATCACCTCGTCGAAGACGAGAAGGATGCCGTGCGCGTCGCAGATATCCCGCAATCGCTGCAGATAGCCCTTAGGCGGCACGAGGCAGCCGGCCGACCCGGCGATGGGCTCGACGAAGCAAGCCGCGATGTTCTCGGCGCCGTACAGGTTGACGAAGCGCCGCAGGTCTTCGGCCAGCTCGACGCCCTGGCTTCCTTCGCCCGCGACGAAAAAGTTCTCCTTGATGTGCGTGTGGCGCATATGCGCGATGCCGGGCAGCGTAGGGCCGAACCTGCGCCGATTGTTGACCATGCCGGCCAGGGAAACGCCGCCGAAATTGACGCCGTGGTAGGCACGCTCGCGGGAGATGAACATGTTGCGCCCGCCCTGGCCGCGCGCCTGGTGATAGGCGAGCGCCACCTTCATCGCCGTGTCGACCGCCTCGGAGCCGGAATTGACGAAAAAAATCCGGTTCAGGTCGCCGGGGGTGAGCTCGGCCACGCGGGTGGCGAGCTCGAACTGCTTCGGGTGGCCGCGGGTGAAAGGCGCAACAAAGTCCAGCTCGCGCAGCTGCGCACCCACTGCGTCGGCGATTTCCCTGCGGCCGTGACCCGCGTTGACGCAAAACAGCCCGGACGAGCCGTCGAGAATCTTCGCGCCGCGGTCGCTCCATAAATACATTCCCTCAGCGCGCACGACCATCTTCGGGTCGTGCTTGAAGTCGCGGTTCGGGGTGAACGGCATCCAGTACTCGTCCATCGAGATCTGGCGCGGTGCGACCTGTTCTCGGAGCGTAGTTTCGGCGTGGCCCATGCGATATTCTCCTTGGCGTTGCGACGCGAGCGAGGGCACGATCGGCGGCCGGGATCACGAGCCCGCCGCTTGTTCGTCGCTATGCTAGGATTCTACGCTACTCGGCACCCAAGTGAGCCGGCTGCGGCACGGCGCCGGAACTGGTGCAGTCACCACGTCGCGTCATTCCTGCAGCCGCACAAGGTACTACGTATCCCATGCGCATCGGCGTTCCCAAAGAGACCAAAATTCTCGAGCACCGGGTCGGTCTCACTCCGGGCAGCGCGCGCGAGCTGCACGCGCACGGGCATGAGCTGATCATCGAAGCTTCCGCCGGCCAGGGCATCGGCATGGACGACGAAGCGTATCGCAATGCTGGCGCCAGCATCGTCGCGACCGCGGCCGAGGTGTTCGGCCAGGCGGAGATGATCGTGAAGGTCAAAGAGCCTCAGGCTGCCGAGCGCAAGATGCTCCGGCGGGGGCAGATATTGTTTACTTATCTGCATCTCGCGCCCGATGCGGAACAGGCGCGCGATCTGGTGGCAAGCGGCGCGGTGTGCATTGCTTACGAGACCGTTACTTCACCATCGGGTGGGCTGCCGTTGCTCGCGCCGATGTCGGAAGTCGCGGGGCGGATGGCAATCCAGGCCGGCGCCTATTTTCTGGAGAAGGCTCACGGGGGGCTGGGGGTACTTCTGGGCGGCGTGCCAGGTGTCGATCCCGCCAAGGTCGTCATCCTCGGCGGCGGCGTCGTCGGCTCGCATGCCTGCCACATCGCGCTCGGAATGGGTGCCGACGTCTGGGTGCTCGACCGCAGCACCGAAGTGTTGCGCGCGCTTTGGCGCCAGTTCGGCCGCCCGCTCAACACCGTGTTTTCGACCCACGACGCGATCGAGCACCATGTCACGACCGCCGATCTGGTCGTCGGCGGGGTTTTGATTCCGGGGGCGTTCGCGCCCAAGCTGGTGTCCGCCGCGCTGGTGAAAAAGATGAAAAAGGGTTCGGTGATCGTCGACGTGGCCATCGATCAGGGCGGCTGCTTCGAGACCTCTCATCCGACCACGCACGCGGATCCGACCTATGTCGTCGACGGCGTGATTCACTATTGTGTCGCCAACATGCCAGGAGGCGTGCCGCGCACCTCCACGTTCGCGCTCAACAACGCCACCTTGCCCTTCGTGCTCGCGCTCGCCGACAAGGGTTGGAAAAAAGCGCTGGCGGACGATCCGCACCTCAAGAACGGCTTGAATGTCGCGTTCGGCAAGGTCACCTATAAAGCGGTCGCTGACGCGCTCGGCTACGAATACATCGAGGCGGACTCGGTGTTGCATTAGACTTTTTTGCGATCGCCCGTTGCCACATACTCAGTACACTCGTTTGTCGACTCGTGAATTGCGAAACATCGAAATTCTTTCGCGGTCATTCCCGCTCATTTTGGTAACTGAGCGGGAATCCAGTGTCTTATTCACAAACGCCACTGGGTCCCCGCTGAAGCCTCCCCTCGAGTGCGTGAATCGGGGGCGGGGACGACGGAATATGTTCGCGTACTTCCAAGTTGTCGTACTAGTGCAGCACCCGATCTCCTGGAGCCGATATGAACACCATGACCGATAGCAAAAACCTGGCCGCCAAAGCCGGCCCCCGCGCCGTGGTGACCGGCCGCCGGACCATGACCCCCTCCGAGGCTTTTGTCGAAACGCTGGTTGCGCAGGGTGTGACCGAGGTATTCGGCATCGTCGGCTCGGCATACATGGACGCGCTGGATTTGTTTCCGCTCGCCGGCATCCGTTTTATTTCCGTCGCGCATGAACAGGGCGGCGGGCACATGGCGGACGGTTACTCGCGTGTCTCGGGCCGGCACGGCGTGTGCATCGCGCAGAACGGCCCCGGCATCACGAATTTCGTGACCTCCGTTGCCGCGGCCTACTGGGCGCACTCGCCGGTGGTGGTGATCACGCCCGAGACCGGATCGATGACGCTGGGGCTAGGCGGCTTCCAGGAAACCGAGCAGCTGCCGATCTTCTCCAAGATCACCAAGTACCAGGCGCACGTCAACAACAAGGCGCGCATGGCGGAGCTGACCTCGCGCTCCTTCGATCGCGCAATACTCGAGATGGGTCCGACGCAGCTCAATATTCCGCGCGATTTCTTCTATGGCGACATCGAATGCGAAATACCGCGACCGATGACCGTCGAGCGCGGCGCGGGCGGCGAGCAGAGCCTGGACGCGGCGGCCGACTTGCTTGCGGGCGCGAAATTCCCGGTCATCCTTTGCGGCGGCGGTGTCGTCATGGGAGATGCGGAACGCGAGACGATCGAGCTTGCCGAGCTGCTGCAGGCTCCGGTTGCCAACAGCTATTTGCACAACGATTCGTTCCCGGCCAGCCACGCCCTGTGGTGCGGTCCGCTCGGCTACCAAGGCTCGAAGGCGGCGATGAAACTGATCGCCAAGGCCGACGTGGTGCTGGCGCTCGGCACGCGGCTGGGGCCGTTCGGGACACTGCCGCAACACGGATTGGATTACTGGCCGAAGAACGCGAAGATCATCCAGGTCGACGCCGACGCCAGGATGCTGGGCCTGGTCAAAACGGCCACGGTCGGCATTTGCGCAGACGCGAAGGCGGCCGCGAGAGCGCTGATCTCCCGCCTCGCCGGCAAGGCATTGGCGTGTCAGTCGAACAAGGATGCGCGTCTGGCCGACATTCGTTCCGAACAAGCCGCGTGGAAGACCGAGCTCGATGGATGGGCGCACGAAAAGGACGCGTGGTCGCTCGAAGTTGCCAGGGACTCGAGCTATATGCACCCGCGTCAGATGCTGCGCGAGCTCGAGCACGCGATGCCGGACGGCGCCATGGTTTCCACCGATATCGGCAACATCTGCTCGATCTCGAACTCGTACCTGCGCTTCAATCGCCCGCGCAGCATGTTCGCGGCGATGAGCTTCGGCAATTGCGGCTACGCGTTTCCGACCATTATCGGCGCCAAGGTCGCCGCGCCCGACCGACCGGCCATCGCCTACGTCGGTGACGGCGCGTGGGGCATGAGCTTCGGCGAGCTCCAGACCTGCGTGCGCGAGAACATCGCCGTCACCGCGGTCGTGTTCAACAACGGCCAGTGGGGCGCGGAAAAAAAGAACCACGTCGATTTCTACGACAATCGCTTTGTCGGCGTGAACCTGGACAAGCAGCCGTCCTGGGCGGCGGTCGCCAAGGCGATGGGCGCCGAAGGCGTGCGCGTCGACCGCTTGAGCGACGTGGGCCCCGCGCTCGCCGCCGCGACAAAAGCACAGTCGGAGGGCAAGACCACCGTGCTGGAAATGATGGTCACGCGCGAGCTCGGCGACCCGTTCCGGCGCGACGCCCTGGCGCTGCCGGTGCGTCACCTGGACAAATACAAATCGACCGCCGCCAAGCGCTGACCATACGCCCGGCTGCTGATCGCAAAAAGACCGCGAGAAAGAGGGCTCTCCAAGCCGATGCCTACCAGACCATTGCCGGATCGCCGGAGTCGACACCGATGGTCGTGATCGCGCCAAAACCCGCGCTCCTGCGCGCGGTGTTGCCGGCGTTGCCGCTGTTACTCGTGGCAGCGTTCTGCGCGCCGCCCTTGCACGCGCAGGATTATCCGACCAGGCCCATCCGCATGATCGTGCCTTATCCTCCCGCAGGCGGCACCGACATCGTCGCCCGCACGATTTCGGAGCCGCTCGCAAAGGAGCTTGGCCAGCCGATCATCGTCGAAAACCGCGGAGGCGCCGCCGGCAACATCGGCACCGATCTCGCCGCCAAGTCCGCCCCCGACGGCTACACCATTCTGTTCACGCTCTCGTCGCACACCATCAATCCGAAGCTGTAAGAGTAGATGACACTTGCATCTCGTCCCTCCACACTCTGGGGCGCCCTAGCTTACCCGGCCTGATCTCCTCTGCAATGCGTCGCGCAAGCTCCTCGAGATCGACCCGCCCGCGCAGGTCGAGCGAGTATTGCGGCTTCTTACCCGGCCGTGGGTGTTTGGTGACGAAAATGCCGAACTGCTTGCGCGTTGTGTTGTTGTCGCCGAAGCCGAACACCATGCCAATGATCGTCCGCTGGTGCTCGAATGGCCAGCTAGCTACCGCACCGCGCCGGCCGGCGAGATACTGAAACGATTCCTCGACCCGCTCGCGCTCGGCGGCGCCGGTATCGATTACTGCCAGCTCGTCGTCAAGCTCCTGCTTGCGGTCATACAGCGCGTTGATTTGGTCGTCGACATCCTTCCGCTGAGCGTTGACGCGAGCCGCGCCTCGGGGACTTTGCAATTCGAGCAGACTAGTCTTTGCGATCAACTC
>DATMNH010000388.1:0-7660 GCA_035568975.1 Casimicrobiaceae bacterium | reverse complement strand
GCCGGAGACGGCTTATTGGAGACCTTGTAAGTGCCCAGCACTTTGCCACTACTCGCCTCCACGGCGCTGATGTTTTCGCCGGCGTCGCCCAGGTCGGACGCACGCACAGTGCTCGAGAGCAGAATTCGATCGATGCCGTTGTGGATGGCGATCCCATGCGGATACGGCGCAGCAACCTTTATCGTCTTGATCGGCTCGTCCTTTTTCGCGTCGCCAACGACCATCGCTTGCGCACCCATGCAAGTCAGATACCAGTTATTGCCGTCGTCGGAGAAAACCACGTCTTCGCCGACGATGCATCCCGGCACCGCCACCACTTTGCTGATGCTATAGGGCTCCTTCTTCATGTCGATAACGCGCAGCTCCGGCTTGCCGAGCGCCGTGACGTAGGCCTTGGACTGGTCGCGGTTGTAGAAGATGTGGTGCGCGACAAGGTCGCCCGGCAACGCGATGTCCTGCAAGATCTTGCCAAAGTTTTTGGACATCGGATCGACGTCGATGATCGCAATGCCCTCCTTGCGCGCAGGAGTCGCAATCGGCGACTTGAGCGCCTTCAGCGAATCCGGCGACTTCGTCTCGTAATTGACCATTGCAAGGATCTCGCCGAAGGCGAACGACGGCAGCGCAAGCGACACGGCAACGAGAAACGGGACCGATACTTTCAGCATGGCAATCTCCTCTTCAGGCTACATGGCGCGGCGGCTTGCGCAGCCGAAGCGTGAGAGGTGGGCTCTATCTCACACGCGGTGGCGAAAGGCAAAGTTTCGAACTGTTGCGGGATCCGACGATCCGTTAGTCCCACCGGGCCGTCGAGGATTATGATTCTGTGTCAACCGGTTGTCCATCCGGACCTGCCGTGTGCAAGCCAGCAATGGATGCCCAATACCGATGCGCTTCGAGGCCGACGTCGCGGGTCGCTTCCCGATCACGGCACATGAATTTGGTGCCGTGGCGGCCCATGAAGCTTCGCCGCAAAGGCATCGCGAGCTGACGCTGCTCTACCTCGAAGTACTGCCAGAGTGACCGGCGGCGCCGCAACCGCCCCGGTGCGCACGCCACGCTGCACGACCGCAGTGGTTAGAGTCGCTGTCTGCGTTCTCCCCGCGACGGGACAGGCGCAAGCGCACGGGTTCGGCGCGCGCTACGACCTGCCAATCCCGCTATCGCTCTACCTCGCCGGCGCCGGGCTCACCGTAGTGCTGTCGTTCGCGATGCTCGGAATGTTCATGCGCAGCGCACCGGCGTCCGACGAGTACTGGCGTATCAATCTGGGACACACAGCTTTCGGTCGCTTGATTGGTGCGCCGGTTGTACTTCTCGCGTCTCGCACGCTTGCCATCGCGCTTTTTTTGCTGGTCGTTGCTGCCGGCCTTTTCGGCATACAAAGCCCGCTGAAAAACATCGCCCCGATAATGGTGTGGGCTATCTGGTGGGTAGGCATGGCCTACATCTCGGCGTTGCTCGGCAACGTGTGGGCGCTCGTCAATCCGCTCGACACGCTGTTCGTCTGCGCGGAAACGGTCTACGCGCGCATCAGGCCCCGCCGCCAACTTGCGCTCGGGCTGCGCTATCCCGACGCTTTCGGTGCGTGGCCCGCGGTAGTCCTGTTTCTGGCCTTCGTTTGGATGGAGTTGGTGTGGCAACATAGTGACAGTCCAGCGCACCTGGCGACGGCCATGCTCGCGTACTCCGCGCTCACGTGGCTAGGCATGCTGCTCTTCGGCAGGGCGCAATGGCTGTGCCGAGGCGAGGTGTTTACGCTCGTATTCGGACTGCTGGCGCGCTTCGCCCCCATCGAGGTACGCGACTCGAGCGCCGGAGGTCGCGCGTTCAACCTGCGACCTTACGGGGTCGGATTGCTGTCGCGCGAACCCGTGTCTAATTCGGTTATGGTACTTGTGCTGGCGATGCTCGCTGCGGTGAGTTTTGACGGTTTCATGGAGACACCACTCTGGTCCGCTGTCCTCGATTATTACGCGCCGCCCGCTCGGGACCTGACCAGCGACACCGACGCGGCCCGCGTATGGGTGCAGACCGCGGGCGTGATTGGTGCTCCGTTGCTGTTTGTGGCCGTCTACCTGGTCTTCTGCCGCATGATCGCTTGGTGCGGCGACGCGCGTGTTCCGGTGACACGCGTAGCGGGCCTGTTCGTGCTGACGCTGGTACCCATTGCAATCGCCTACCACCTCGCGCATTACCTCTCTTTTCTCGTCATGGCCGGGCAATACCTGATTCCCCTCGCTTCCGACCCTTTCGGCCTCGGATGGGACTTGTTCGGCACGAAAAACCATTTCATCAGGATCGGACTCATCGACGCCCGCGCCCTCTGGTACATCTCGATCGGCACTATCGTCGTCGGCCATGTAGTTGCGGTCTACCTTGCGCACTGCATCTCATTGCGAGCGTATTCTGACCGGCAGGTTGCGCTGCGAAGCCAATTGCCGATGGTCGCGCTGATGGTCTGCTATACGATCACCAGTCTATGGATCATCGCGCAGCCGATCGTCACAATCCGGTGAAATCAGGTTCTGATGAAATGGGTCTAAGCTTGGGTGACCGCTCTTGGCTACAGCTCAACCTTCTTCCACTCGCAGACGAACAAGGTCCCGCGCTGCCGCTCCGTAGCGATCAGTTCGCGCCAACGCGCGTGGAAGTCCCCGGGCCCATGCCGTAAATGATGACCTCGCACTCTTCATTCTTGGCCCCATCGTAGTGGACCTTGCCCCCGTAGTGCACGACGAAACTGCCAGCCGGCATCGGCTTGGTTCCATCGGGATCGAATTTCTCACCTGTTCCCACCCACCAGGTGCCCGATACTACGATGATGAAGCGGTCGTTCGGGTGAAAGTGCGGTCGGCTAAAGGTGCCTGGCGAAAACCGGTTGCGCACAGCATAGGGGCCCGGCTGGTTTGGGTCGCCGTAGAGCACGGCGTACTTGAGGCCTGGGTACGCTGGGCTTTCACTCCATTTGAGATCGGCCGGCAGTTTGTAGCTCAGCACGGCAGGATCGGGTTCGGCCGCCCAAGACGATCCTGCACTTATGGTAATTGCCAATAGCGCGAGGGAAAACGTTCGAATGAGAAGTGTGTTCATGTTGCCTCCCTTTTGAGTCTAGGCGTGACACATTAGCGCAATCGCCATAGCCGCCCCGCCTGCCCGCGCTTCGGCGGCGAGCGGCGCGACGAGGAGACTGCCAGTTAGCGTGCCGATGAACGTTCGCCGATCCATCACTTAATCGCTTCGTCGACGAATGGAAGTCCAACCATACTACGCCTCCTACCATGCCTTCATCCCCGCCGGCGAGTGACCCCTCCTGCCGTAGCGCGCCGATCAACGCAATGGGCGATTTCGACCCTTCTTGCCGCCCATCGACGCACGATTTGACATTTAGGAGGTGCCCAAATATCGTGACATTGCGGTGGGAGATCATGATTTAGCGAGTCTTGCATCGTGGGGAACAGCGCATCGCTTCTCTGCTACCGCTATCTATGTGCGTGTGCTCCCCCTTTTCGTTCGCTGGCACGCCATGACACGACGTCTGTTCGGTCGTCTCTGCAAGTTCGAGAAATCGCACTGACAGGCCGTCGCGTCCGCGCGGAGCCAGCAGTCGGAGTCATACCTGAGGAGGGTTCATGATACGAACATTGAAGTATTCCGCGCTCACGTTCGCGACCGTGGTGGGGTGTGCCGCGCACGCCGCCACGCCGATGACGTCCTGCGAAGCACTCGCCGCTCTGCCGCTGCTGGACGTGACGATTACCGTCGCGAGGACGGTCCCGGCCGGCTCGTTTACAGCGGCCAACGGCCAGACCTTCGCAAACATGCCGAGCTTTTGCCTCGTCCACGGCGTCGCCGCACCGACCTCCGAATCGGTGATCAATTTCGAGGTGTGGATTCCGATCGCAAACTGGAACGGCCGCTTCAACGGAGTCGGCAACGGCGGCCTCGCCGGCACGATTAGCTACAGCGCCATGGCGCCCGTCGTTCAGCGGGGCTTCGCCGCGGCGAGCACTGACACGGGTCACGTCCCCACCGAGCCGCAAACGTGGCTCTTGAGCCGAGAACGCATCATCGATTACAGCTATCGCGGATTCCACCTCACTACGCAGAACGCGAAGGCTTTGATCGCCGCGCTTTACGGCTCCGGACCGGCTTACTCGTATTACACGGGTTGCTCCACAGGCGGAAAGCAGGGACTGATGGAGGCCCAGCGTTTCCCCGAGGATTACGACGGGCTCGTCGCGGGTGACCCGGCGAACTACTGGACCTTGCAGATGGCCTCCGAAGTTTGGGACGGCCAGGCGACCTTCGGCGCGAGCAACCTGCCGATCGCCAAGCTTCCGATCGTCAACAGCGCCGTCCTCACGGCGTGCGGGAACAATGGTGGAGGTCTTCCAACCGACGCATTCCTGACGAACCCGGATAGCTGCAACTTCGATCCCGGTGTGCTGCAATGCGTGGGTGCGGACGCTCCGACGTGCCTTACGGCCCCGCAAGTCGCTGCTGTGCGCAAGATCTATCAGGGACCGACAAACCCGACCACGGGCGCAAACGAGTATCCCGGCTTGCCGCGCGGTAGCGAAGTCGGATGGGGACCGGCCGGAGGGCAGTTCAACATCAATCGCACCGTCGCGCAGGGCTCCGGCGTGAGCTCGTTCGACTGGTTCAGATTCGCGGTGTTTAACAACCCTTCCTGGGATTACACGACGCTCAACTTCGACACCGACGTCGCGCTCAACAACGCGATCTTCGCGCCGATCACGAACTCGACCGATCCGAACGTGTTCCCGTTACGCGCGCGAGGGGGCAAGCTCATCATGTATCACGGCTACGCCGATCCACTGATCCCGCCGGAGAACACAATCAACTACTACCAGAACGTAGTCGACCTCGAACTACAGCAAGTGCCGCAGGTGTCCGATCCCGCGTTCAGGCGGAGCATGGCGCTCGGCAAGACACAGGTATTCGCGCGCTTGTTCCTCGTGCCGGGGATGTATCACTGCGCGGGCGGTCCCGGGCCGACCACGTTCGACTTCCTGACTCCGCTCACGCAATGGGTGGAGGCGGGCGTACCACCGCAGAGCATTGTCGCTTCGCACGTCGAGAGCGGGACGACGACGTACACCCGCCCGCTGTGCCCATACCCAGCTTCCGCGTACTACAGCGGCTCCGGCCCGACCAACGATGCGTCGAGCTTTGCCTGCCGTTGAGCATCACGGCTCACTCGACACGGCGCGGATCGACATGCCCGATCCGTGCCGCTCTCTAGTTGGGAGGTGAGGGGGACACCCACAACGAAGACGGAAGTGACTCAGGGCAGCCTGGAAGTGCCCCGGTTGCCATGTCGGGACCATCGCCTCTGGCTCGATGAACGCGCGATAGACCTTCTCGCGTTTCATGCCAAGACTCGACGGAGTCGCATGGTGTTGGGCATGGTCAGTTCTCCTCCGGTTTCGCGTTCCGGGGTTGTCGAAATCACAGCTCGATGATGCACTGCGCGCGGGCAGGCTCCAGGTGCAGATCACTCCGCGCGCATTACCTTCCCCTAAGCGCCTGGAATGGGCAGCACGGGCATGATCTCGACGGAATCGCCAGGGAAAATGGAAAAGTGCGGATGCCTGTCGAAGAGCTTGGCAGCGGCCTCATGCGAATCCGCGCGTACAACCGTGAATGCGCCCATGTCATTGCTCGTATCGTCGATCCCACGTTGCGTGACCTTCTTGGTTTTCCCTAATGGTCCGCCCATGCTGACAATGGCGGCATGATGTTTCTCGACCCACGCCTTCCAGGCCGCCATGCCTTCTCGTTCCTTCGCGCGGCGATCGCCTTCGGGAAGGGCGTCCCAGGCCACTCGTCGCGGACTGGTTTTGCTGCCAAGGAACACTGCGAGATAGGTATTGTTCGTGCTCATAACGTCTCCTTTCTATTGCGCTTTGCGGGTTGGAACAACAACTCGATATGACGATGCAAGTGATCGATGCTCGCGGCTGCGATCGTCTAGACCGACCTTGGCGGAGTTCTCCGCTCGAGCGGCACCGATGACCGCTATGCCGTCGGCCCACCGAAATATTCATCTTCGATATAACCTAGGCAAATGTATTTCATGACACCCCTCCTATTTTTTTATCGCGAAATCCGCCACCTCGAAAATCTGACGGATTTCGATCGTGTCACCGGGTTCGGCCGGGCAACGCAGCGCCCATTTCACGACTTCTTCTTTTGACGGCGCCTCCACCATCCAGTAACCGCCGAGCACTTCTTTGGCTTCGATGTAAGGTCCATCGGTCACGCTGGGTTTGCCTTGGCCAAACGAGACGCGGGCGCCGGTGGTTTGCGGGTGGAGTCCGTTCAAAGACTCAATTCGGAGGGCTTTGCCCATCTCGTCATTAAACCGGCCCATTTCTTCCACCTTCTTCGGATCGGGTAGGAAGTTGGGGTCTACTTTTTTGCCGCCTTGATAAACAGCGGGGATCATCAGCATCATGAATTTCATGGTATTTCTCCGTGTTAATAATTGTTGTCCTACGCCCTTAATCGTTTGGCGAAGCCCGATTTCGACAACGCTCGAAAATTATTGTTTTTGAAGCTCGGCCAGGCGCCGGGTCAAATAACGTCGTTCCGGTTCTTGTTGACTCATACTCAATGCTTTTCGATAAGCCATTTCGGCCTCAGGCGCCCGGCTCAAGCGCCGGTATAGATCTGCGAAAATAGCAACCCCGGACAGCACAAAGGATAGCCAACGGCTGCGCGGACGAGGTGATCCAAGTGAGAGCCACGCCGTCTTGAGCATAGGCGCGCTACTTTCATTAAGTGCTGCCCGGTCAGTTCGCCGAACGTCCGGTATTCGTAACGCTCGATGACCGCTCAGGGACGGCCGATTCAACTGGTCGATGCAACACACTAGAGACTGCGTAAGCAGAAGGAGTGTTGCATCGACCAGTTGAATTCGCCGACCGACACCAGCCCTTCATACCCGAAAGGCTGCTCCACCTTGAGACCGGCCATTGCCGAGGCGAGAACTTTGGTGTGCGAACTTCCGGTGTTGGGCCGATCTCGGCCAAATCGTCGTCGGTCGCAGTTCACCCCAAGCGGACATCCACCTCCACACGCTGACCCTTGAACGCGGTCATAACCGCGGTCCTCGTACTCTCACGCTACAATGCCTTCTGCGGTTCCCGATGCGCACGCGTCCGGAACCGCGCGTTTTTCGTCTGCCACTCTGTCTAATAACGCGCTCGACCCGTTCGTGTCACGCAAACTCGCATACGAAATCTGTCGGCTAGCGTGGCCCGTACTGATCGCGCAACTGGCCGTGATGGCCTATGCGGTGATTGACACCATGATGGCGGGCCGCTTCGCCACCGACGATCTCGCCGCGGTGGGTATCGGAGCGTCGATCTATTTCAGCGTCTTCGTGGCGCTCATGGGTGTGCTGCTGGCGGTTTCACCCACCGTGGCGCAACTCCTGGGCGCTGGACGTTACGACGAGATCGGAGAACAGGTACGCCAGGCGATGTGGCTGACACTTACGCTCGCTCTCGTATCGATCCTGTTGTTCCGTTACCCGGAGCCGCTGCTGGCCATGAGCAAGGCGCCGATCGTGGTCGCTGACAAGGTGCGGGCTTACCTCGCGATCGTCGCGTGGGGCGCGCCGGCGGGG
>DATMNH010000387.1:0-31104 GCA_035568975.1 Casimicrobiaceae bacterium | reverse complement strand
GATCCGACACGACCATCGTCCACCGCCCCTGGCCCCAGGGATCGGCACTGATGGAGATGAAACGCGCGCGGTACAACCTTGCGTTCAACATGTGGTGCAGCCGTTGGAGGGTGGCGTTACCGCATGCGCTTGCAATGCCCACGTGAATCTGCTGCTCGAGTTTGAAACACGCGATCCGATCCCGCCGCCGCAAGGCTTTCAACATGCGGTCGTATGTATCGCGAATCGCGGCAATCGCCTCATCGCTCGCCGTGAGGCAGGCCAGCTCGCCGGTCGCGGCTTCGATCGCTCTGAGCGCAGTCAACATGTCCTCGACTTCGCGGGGATTCGGATTTGCGACGAACGCGCCGCGATTGGGAACGAGATCGATCAGCCCGTCACCCGCCAGCAGCTTCATACCGTCACGCAATGGCGTGCGCGACACGTGCAGCGTTTGTGCAAGGCTGCGCTCGTTGAGTTTCTCGCCCGGTTTGAGCAAGTTCTCGACAATCATGTCGCTCAGTCGCTCGGCGACTTGTTTAGCCAAGGACTTCCGCTCGATGCGCAGCGAGATGTCGACGCTGGGCTGTGCGCCTTGCTCTCGAATTTCGCTCGTGTTGTCAGCGCGTAGCGGAGTCATCGATAAAACCAATCGAGGATGCCGAGGGCCAAGGCCCGCGGTGTCTGCTGTCCGACGCCAGTCAGTCCAGGCTTCATTGAGACGGCAGGTAAGGCTCTCTCCGTCAACCAATCATGCAACGTGACTTGCTTGCCCGGCGCGGGTTCGAGTCGAACACAAAAAAGCATTTCGCCGACGCCAAATCCAAAGCTGGACCTGAACGCTCCCTAGTCTTCATATGCTCCCCCTTCAAAGCAACCAGCCGACCCATATTGGTGGCTGCCGTGGTTAAGTGTCTGCTGTCGCATATCCGGCACCTTTCAAAACTTCACATTGGCGCTGATGCCGATCAGCAGATTGCGTTCGGCCGAGGGCTCGAAGAAGCGGTTGTTGGTATCGCCCACGATCACCGACCCCACGTAGTTGCGGTTGGCGATATTGTTGATGCGCACGAACTCGCGAAACGTCCAGGTGTTGACGCGTTGCTCGAAGCCGGCGCGCACGTTGGCCGCCACATAGCTCGGCGCCGCGTCGGTATTGCGCTCGTTGACATACATCTTGCCCGCGTACAGCACCTCGACCGCGGTCGAGAATCCATTCCATTGCGGACGCGACCACGCCAATTCGGCATAGGCGTTGGCGGCGGGCACCCCCGGCAGGCGCGCGCCCACCGGTATCGGCTGCGGCGGCACGCCGGTGCTTGCTTCGGCGGCAAATTTGGCCGACAGATAGGTATACGACGCATAGGCGGTCAGCCCCTGACCCAGGTTCGCCTCCCATTCCGCCTCGACACCGCGACGCTGCGTCTTGCTGGCGTTCTTGTAGGTGGTACGCCCGCCGGTGGCAGTGTCGATAATGATCTCGTTCGAGGTTTTAGTTGAAAACGCCGCCAGCGTCATGCGCTGATTCTGGCCGACCAAGGCTTTGACGCCAATCTCGCCAGACCGGCTCACCGACGGCTGCAAGCCGAAATTGAGCCCGGTCCCCACAGTCCGGTAGGCCAATTCAATAAACGTCGGCGTCTCGAAGCCCTCGCCCCAGTTGGCATAGACATTGACGTCGTTGTGCACATGCCACACCGCGCCGACCACCGGGCTGGTGTGACTGTAGCCGACGCCGCCGCTATCGTCGGGATTCTGGGCGTTGATGTAGTGATCGACGGAGCTGAAGCGGACGTCGCTGTAACGCACGCCGGCAAGCAACGACAGTGCCGGCAGCGGCGACCATTGCGCCTGCGCATAGGCATCGTTGTCGCTGACGTAGTCGTCTTCGTCGCGCCGCAGGTCGCCCAGATCGCCATTGTTGTTGACAAAGCCCTTGCGTCGCTGATGTTGCCGGTCGTAGGTCGCACCCACCGTCAGCAACAGCGGCCCGCCACCGACGCTCACCCGCTTGGAAATGCGCGCGTCGAACCCCCCGTAGTCGTTGTCCAGGTCGCTCACCCCACCTGACGAGGTCGCCCCCACGCCGGACAGCGCCAGGTACTGACGCACCCCCCGCTGGCCGCCATAGCCGGTGACGCGCAGTAAAGTGTCCGCCGCCAGCCGTTGTTCGAACGCGATCCCCGCTTGCTGCTGGTCGACCGTCTTGCGCGTATTGAACAGTACCGACGCCGGATCGGACTGGCGCGGATCGGCCTGCCACTGCGCCCGCGTCAGGCCTAGCGGGTCCTGCGCCTCCGGCTGATACAGCGAATTGCCGATCAGCGTCACGCTGGTGTCCGGCCCGAGCTCGAACTTGAACTTGGTGTTGACCAGGTCGCGCTCGGCGTGACTATGATCGCGATAACCATCGGTGACGAAGGTATTGGCGGCGAATACACCGTTGTAGCCTTGCCCTGCACCCTCGATCTTGGCAATGGTGTTCGACGTGCCGTAGCTGCCGCCGATGTACTGCAGCTGCGCCTGCGGCGGATCGGTGCCGTCTTCGGTAAACACCGAGATCACCCCACCCGAGGCGTTGCCGTACAGCGTCGAGAACGGCCCGCGCAACACTTCGATGCGCTTCGCCGACACCAGGCTGAAGCTGCCGGTCTGCCCCTGCCCATCCGGCATGGTCGCCGGAATGCCGTCCTGATACAGCCGCACGCCGCGCACACCGAAATTGGCGCGGGCGCCAAAACCCCGCGACGATATCTGCAAGTCCTGCGCGTAGTTCCACCGATTCGACACCACGATCCCTGGCACCCGCGACAGCGACTCCGACAGGTTGATCTGCAGCTGGTCCTGCCGGATCACCGTGGCCCCGACACTGTCAATCGCCACCGGCAGATCGAATGCCCGCTCCTCCACTCGCGTCGCCGTTACTACCACCGGATCGAGAGCTGTGGTGGTTTGTGCGCCGCTAATATCCACCGTAAGAAAACCTACCGCTGCGCACAAGTAGCTAGACTTCGAAACAATCATGGTTTCCCCGGCGTCGCTTTTCGCCAATGCATTGATACCAAGAATGGCAATGGCGTCTGGACCCCTTACGACGAAAGCTTCACACATCACAGATCACGGCTACTTCTTGCGTTGCTTCGTTCCCGAGGATAGCGGCAACAGCCACCTTCGGTGCATAGATGAAAAAAGCGCGGCAAAATCACCGCGCCGAAGTTCCGTCCCTTCGGAGGAGGAAAGGACGAATGACGATGTCCGCTTGTACTTCAGGCCCTCCAAGCCTGACGCCACGTTGCGCAAGTAGATCGGACTATCGGCGATAGATGCCGCCCATGTTCGGGCAATTGCGAGCGGATAATTTAGCCACTAAGCCGGCAAAACGTCACGATGAAACTTCTTTGTAAACGATAGTATCCGACGAGCACTCGATGACGTCGCAGGATGGACAGTGCCAAAGGTTCGAGGGAAATTCAATGCCAGCATCTGACCCTCTCTGCGGGTTGCCGAGGACATTGCAGCTGGTGGCGGATAGTGGCAGGCGTGTACTCCCTAGAGCCAACCCATAGCGACTCGGTCAGCTGCGCTCCACGCGTGGAGTCCTCGCATCCTTCACGGGTAGACGCGCCGCACGACGGGTACTTCCTTGTTCGTCAGCAGGAATTGCAGGCGATACACTCCGGCGCTCAGGTTCGACGATGCGCCGTGCTCTTCGAAAACCTCCTGGCGCAACTCGTTGCGGGACACAGACAGCACGCTGTCCGAACTATAGCCGGTCACCAAAAGCACCCAGGTAACCCTAGCGTCCGGGCCCCGGATCTGTTGCTCCGCGGTCATTGGGGGAGTTACCGTGGATTCGAGAAGGTATGCGCTAGCCAGCCCGGGCTTCATTGAGACGGCAGGTAAGGCGCTCTCCGTCAACCAATCATGCAACATGACTTGCTTGCCCGGTGCGGGCTCGAGTCGAACACAAAAAAGCATTTCGCCGACGCCAAATCCAAAGCTGGACCTGATATCGCAGAAACCTCGGGTCATGCCGCGGAAGCTGGGCATCATTTTTGCGGTCCAGGGAGTTGGATTATTAAGCCGCTCGAGATAGGGTGGTGACGACAGAATGCCGATGTCCCGAACTTCATACATCACGAAATATCTTGGATTTCCCGATTGAGCCACCCATCTCAGGGCACGCACGAATCCCGGAATTGAAACCCGTTCAGGAAGATGCTCGTGGGTATGCCAATCGTCATGCTCGGCGATCGCATCGGGAGTGATGTCGTACCACAACACCATTGCAGCTTCGCCGAGAAGCGTCATAGCGGGTGCTCCCGCGGGGTTCGAGCTTCGAGCAACGAAAGGACACCCTTAGGTGGCACATAATTCGCGCCGCCGGGAGGATGAACCGGTCTTACAGATCCGGATTCACTTCACCAGCACAGTTGAAAACCAGGGTACTGCCGCAATCAAAAGCAGCGCAAGCGTCAGTGCGCCGAGATACCGCCATACATGGGCCACGGCCAGCTCCGGCGCAACGCGGCCGATTGCACAAGCCGCGTAAAACCCAATACCGAACGGTGGCGCGAACAAGCCGATGCTCATCGCGATCACGACGACCATCGAGTAGTGAACGTCATGGATGCCGAAACTGTGCGAAACGGGCAGCAGTAGCGGAGCGAACAGCAAAATGGCCGGGATGCCCTCGAGAATGTTGCCCAAAAGAATGAACACGACGATGGTGATCATAAGAAATCCGTATGGGCCTCCCGAGTACTTTTCCATCGTGGTTGCGAGATCCGAAGAAAATCCGGATTGGGTCAGCGCCCAAGCCATGCCCGTTGCGGTTCCGATGACGAACAGGATGGCGCCTGCGAGGGCGGCGGTCTCCACGAGCACGGGATAGAAGCGCGACCATTGCACCGGACGATAAATCAGAACCCCAACGACGATTGCGTAGACGATGCCGATCGTCGACACTTCGGTCGCAGTGGCGACGCCGTCCACGACCGCCCATCGAATAACAAACGGGAGCACAACGGCGGGGAGCGCGGAGATAAATGCCCGCAGGATTTGACGTGCCGGCGGACGCGGCACGGCCGGCAGTTGCTCCGAGTAAGAACGTACGAACGTGACCACTGCCAGGGCCGCGGCCAACACCAGTGCCGGAATCAGCCCGGCGGCAAACAGACTGGCAATGGAAATGCCCGTCACCGAGCCAAGCGTAATCAGGACAAGGCTCGGTGGAATGGTATCCGCCATCGCAGCCGACGACGCCAGAAGCGCCACCAGATCCCCGTCGTTCGCACCGCGACGTCGCATTTCGGGGAAGAGCCCTGGAGCGATCGCCGCCATGTCCGCAGCTTTGGAGCCCGATATACCCGACACGAGCATCATGGCCACGAGGAGAACGTAATAGAGGCCGCCGCGCACCGCTCCTAGAAGAGATGCGAGGAACGAGATGATGGTTCTCGCCAAGCCGGTGACATCGATCAGCAATCCCAGAAAAATAAACATCGGGATGGCCAGGAGCAGCGGCTGCGACATGCCCTGGTCGAGTCGATTGACGATCACGCTCAACGGGACCGAGGTCATGAGGCCCAGATAGGCGATCGTCGCAATTCCGAAGGCAAAGCCGATCGGTACTCCGATCACGATCGATGCGCCGACAAGTCCGACGAAGAATACCAGCAGGTTCAAGTTTCCGATCGCGACGAGCCACGGGGCGGCATACCACAGGCCCCCAGCCACAGCCGCTACGATTGCGGCGCACGACAATGCGACCGTGATCGACGCCTTTCGGACCGCCTGAGTGAATGCCGTCACGAGCATCAATATCACGCCAAGCTCAATGCCGAACACGCGCCAGCTCGCCGGAATGCCCAGGTTCGGCATGATCGCGAAAGACTCGTCCTCCGTGTAGTCCATCGTCGGACGCAGCAATAGACAAAGCATGACCACGGTGCAAGCCAGCACGAGGGTTTGCAGCACCACTTGCACTTTGGGAGATGCGCGCGCGGCCAAAGCGCCGAAGCACATATGCTCGCCGCGCCTGAGCGCGATAACCGCTCCAAGCATGCTCAGCCAGAGGAATATCGCGCCCGCCATCTCATCGGACCAGACGATCGGCCGATGAAAGACATACCTCGCGACGACGCCCGAAAAGAGCAGGCATGTCTCTACGATCACCAACGCGGACGCGACCGCTTCGGTGATGAGGCCCATCCAGTGGTCAATCCACCGGATCGACCTTTCGACTACCGAAGACGGTACGTGAACCGGATCGAGTTGCGCCTCGACGCCAGGTAAGGCATCTACCTGCGCGCTAGGTAAGGGGTCCACCGGCAGCGTCCTCGAGAAGCTTCCACGCTTGGTCCCCGAACTTACGCTTTGCGTCGGTATAGTATCCGGACGCCGTCAGTTTCTTCCGGAAGGAATCCACGTCGACGTCGTTGAATTGAATGCCTGCCTTGGTCATGGTATCGCGATAGGACTGCTCTAGACCCGCCAGGTCTTTTCTTTGCGCAAGCCCCGCCTCGTTCACACGCTTCTCCACAATTTCCTGGAGCTTTGGCGGAAGACCACGCCACGTGCGGCCGTTGATGAGCACCCAATTCCCCTGCCAGATGTGATTGCTCAACGAGCAGTATTTCTGCACTTCGTAAAACTTCGACGTCACGATGAGTCCCAGCGGGTTCTCCTGTCCGTCGACAATCTTGGTCTGCAAGGCAGGGTAGACTTCGTTGAACTGAATGCTGGTGGGTGCCGCGCCAAGGGCCTTGAATAGGTCGCTGTAGGCCGCCGCACCAGGAATGCGAATTTTCATCCCCGCCAAATCATCGACATTTTTGATCGGCCGTACCGACGAGGTTATTTCACGGAAGCCGAGATCCCATACTCGCTCCGTCGCATAAAGGTTGGCCTGCGTAAACGCGGATCGTATGAACGCACCCAGCTTCCCGTCGACGGCTGGCCATACGCTTGAATAACCCTTGAAAGCGAAGCCTGTTCCATCGAGTGCAGCCATCGGCACTACACTGGAAACGACCAGCCCGCCGATCACGTACATCTCGACCGCGCCGGAGCGGACCTGGTTCAGAAGGTCCACCTCGCCACCGAGCTGGTTATTTGGAAATAGTCGCAACTCCACCCGCCCGTCGCTGTCTTTGGCGATGGCGTCGGCTGCTTCCTTCAACCTGATGTTGGTCGGGTGCGTTGCGGCAAGCGGATGCGCCACTTTGAATACAAACTCTGCCGCACGGGCGCGCGTGATGAATGGGCCGCTCCATAGGGGGGCGGTTGCAAGCGCGCCTAGAACGCGCCGACGTTGCTTTCGTGTATTAATGATGGCCTCCTCGGTTGATGAGTCTCGTGGCGGCCGCACATGGGCAGACGCGCATTTTGGGACGCGAAACTAGACCTGCTCTAATCCACACCATTGACGTTTGCTTGTAGCAAGGAATGTTGCCAGACCCCCAACAAAGCGGCCATTGGATTGCGTTTGGTTGCGCGACGGGTGTCATTCGAACCGGTCATGAACCACTGATGCGGTTTTGCGGTTTTGCCGATTATGCGTCTACGTCACGCGGATGCGTGCCGTTCATCGGTCCGATGACACCGCGGCGTCGCAGGTCGACAATGTCCTCGATCGTATATCCCATCTTTTTCAGCACCGTGTCGGAGTGCTGCCCGAATGCCGGAGCGGCAAACGGCTTCGGACCGGGCGTGCTGCTGAATGTGACCGCCTTGGTGAATCCGCGGTAGGGACCAACCAGAGGATGATCAAAGTCCGCCACCAGATTCTCTGCAAGCACCTGCGGATGGCTGAACATGTCTTCGATGGCGCGGGCGGCAGCGCATGGAACACGGTCGCCGAAAATACGTTCCCATTCCAATGCGGTTCGCGAAGTCAGTGCGGCGCGCAACTTAGGTACTATTTCCTCCGCAAGCTCAGCACGCTTGCGCACGGTATCGTATCGCGGATCGGCACCCAATTCGGACAACCCGGCCAGTTCGCATAAGCTAGACCAGAAATGGGGCGTGTTCGCAGACAGGTAGATAAATCCGTCCTTAGTCGGATGCAGGCCGGTAACCCCGCCCGAGCGCAAATCCCTCCCAACGTCGCGACCTTCGCCTTCGGCCCAGATGAATCGCGCGGATTGCATTGCAAGTGCGCTACGCAGCAGCGACACGCCGACATACTGCCCCTCCCCCTCCCGTTCACGATGAAGGAGTGCCGCAACAACCCCATAGGCCACCATTGATGCAGCGTAGTAGTCGACCACGGACCCGAACACGATTTCGGGCGCAGCCGGAGTGCCTTGAAAACAGCACATGCCGGTCATTGCCTGCAGGACCTGGTCGTAGCCTGCTTTCTCCTTGAGCGGGCCCGTATCGCCGTAGCCGGTGACGTTGCAATAGATCAAGCGCGGATTGATGGTCTTGAGATGGTCGTAACCGATGCCAAGGCGTGGTGCCACGCTTGGCCGAAAGCTGTGCACGACGACATCGGCGGACTCGACCATCCTGTAAAAGACGGCCTGACCTTCCGGATTTTTCAGGTCCAACACCACGCCAAGCTTGTTCCTGTTTACACCGAGAAAGGCACGGGATTCGCTTTCGAGGGTGGA
This sequence comes from Casimicrobiaceae bacterium, assembly GCA_035568975.1. Lineage (GTDB taxonomy): Bacteria > Pseudomonadota > Gammaproteobacteria > Burkholderiales > Casimicrobiaceae > PALSA-1003. The sequence goes on along the minus strand of DATMNH010000387.1, from coordinate 22,507 downwards.
TGGATACTTACGAAAGGTGTCGCCTCCCGGTGGCTCAATCTTGATGACCTCTGCGCCCAAGTCCCCCAGTAGCGCACACCCATACGGCCCCGCAATGTATCCACTTAGATCCAGGACGCTGATTTTGCTGAGCGGACCCTTTGAAGGATCCCCGGTACTCTCCACCACGAGTTGCAGTTCGTGTTCAGGTTCGACGGTTGTCGCAACGATTTCCATTCCCGTACTCCCGTGGTTTCGTTGTTAGTCTAGGAACCCGATGCGATTATGTGCTGAGTACGGCGCGCATGATACGTTCTGTCGCGATGAGAGTCCCGCGCCAGCGAAAAGTGATCCATCACGTTTAACATAACGATTCAAACGATCGGGAAAACCGCTGCCGCCTCTGATCGCGTTTCGCGCCGCACGTACCCACTGCCCATCGGCGCCACTATGAATGGCGTCGATGCTTGGCAATGTTGTGAAGCTGCATGGCCGAATGGGGTATGGTTTCCGTTGACCGGAACGCCTGAAACAAGGCGGCTTCCAACTCGGTGGCAAGCGCCGGCACCGCCCTTAGCGTGCGCCAGCGAATCCACCGCCTCGACTGAAAATCGCGCACTGCGGTTGCTAGTTTCGCGGAGCGTCGCCACGGCGACAGCTCCTCGCCAAAGGATCGCCAGGCCTGCCGCAGCCAGTAGTCGCGTTGTGCGCGACTAACAGCAGCGCTGTTACGCGGCAAACCGAGGCATCTCTCCAAGGACAGCGCCCCGCCGGCGGCGAAAAATGCGCTGAAACCCTTACCGAGCCATGCGATGTCGCCCGCTTCAGCGCGTCCGCTTGCGACTCGCTGCGCCCGGTCGAAGCTTTCAAGAAACAAAGATTGCTGATCAGCGCTCACCTTGGCCGCGCCCGTCATTTTCATATCCGGAAGTCCGTCGGCGACCACGGTCTGTAAAAGCGTCTGTACGATGGCGCCAGGTACGCCTTGCGTCGGCATCCTCACGGCAAACGGAGGTTTTGCGAAAAGCGTGTCCGGAGGTTTTACGGAACGCGTGTCGTTGCTTCGAGATGGAACGCGTAGCGCGCTGGAAGACGGCTGATCGATGCGAGACAGGGCCGCAGTATCTTCAAACCCGTTCATACGCTGCTCCGCGAAGAACGTACTCGCCAACCTTCGGTAACAGGATCTTTTCGCAGCCGAGACGGCAAGGGGGGAAGCTCCACGCGCACGGCACGCACGGGTCGGCGCGCGGTTCCGGCAGACAGACGCATGCCTCGTGCCGGGGCTCGGTATACCGACAACCCTAAATGATTAGACCGTCGCAAGACTCCCCCATTGCCCCGACCCTAGCTGCGCCGTGTTGACTTCGCAAGCCATTTCCAACGCGGCCTCAGACAGCTGGCTGCGGCGGCCCTAAGCACACATGCGGCTCTGGCAGCGTCGTCGACGTGCCTGTATCTGTGCCTGTAACGTGCCTGTGCGCATAGATCATAAAATCATGATACGATCAAAAAAAGCGACTTTTTGTTAAGCGACAAGTGAGGAAAGCTAATGAAAATTGCATTCCTCGGTACGCTCGACGCCATCCTGAGGCGTGGAAGTTTTGCCGCCGCCGCCCATGAGGTTGGGTTGACCCCCAGCGCTGTCAGCCTCCAGATCAAGGGACTCGAGGAATATTTTGGTCAGGCCCTCTTCGATCGTTCGGCGCGGACGGCCCGACCGACACCATTCGCTCGCGAGCTTTCCTCCAATATTCAGGGCGCGCTGGCGGCCATTGATGCACTTCGCGACAAACGGAGTCCCACTGTCTCCGGACGGATCGCACTGGGCACGATACGCAGCGTTCAAACGACAACGCTGCCAGCGACGCTATTGAAGTTGCGGGCGCTTCATTCCCAACTCGAGGTGCGTCTCGTTCAGGAAGAGTCTGCAGTGCTATTGCAATTGCTCAAGGCGGCCGATATCGACGCTGCCATTGTGGTGCGCCCCCGTGCAGGCGGATCGAGCAGGCTGAGCTGGCGAAACCTGGCGCGCGAGTCTTTTGTGCTGCTTGCCCCACCCGACACCAAAAGCGATTCGGTCGTGGAGCTTTTGCACAGCCACGAGTGGATTCGGTTCGATGCTTCGCTCACCGGCGGCCGAATTGCTGCGGCCTTCGTCCGTCGCATCGCGCCACGAGCCCGCAGCACGCTCGAACTTGTCTCGATTGAGGCGATCGTGGCGATGGTGTCAGCCGGTCTGGGCGTATCCATCGTCCCGCGGCTTCGCGGTCCTCTTCGGGCCGCGTATCCGGTGCGGGAAATCAGCCTGGGGAGACACGCCCCCACGCGCCAGATCGCCTTTGTGTGCCGAGCCGCGGACACCGACAATCGACGCGTTACCGCTATTCGCGAGGCTTTCGAGCACGTTTATGCCACCACCGCGCTCGTGTCGGGCGACGAGTAATTCCGGGTATCACCGGACACACTCTGCGGCGCCGGAGAGTGCTCGTCTAATGTCTTAGCGAAGCAACGCTACCTTGGCATCGCGGTCCTGGATGGCGGCATGGCGCTCGAGCAAATCCTGCGCTCGCCGCACGATTGGGGCGTCTATCATTTTTCCGTCGACAGCGAACGAACCGCGCCCGCTCGACTGCGCCTTGGCGTTCTCGAAGACGATATTCATGGCGTGGGCGACCTCTGCCGCGGAAGGTGAATACTCTTGGTTGACAATGGGCACCTGTCCCGGATGGATACAGCCGGCGCCCAGGAAGCCGAATTGGCGCGAACGCTTTACCATGGCACGAAAGGCATCCCAATCGCCGAAGGACGCCACGCTCCCAAGAAATCCGAGCGGCATGAGGCCCGCTGCGCGGGCGGCTAAAATCATCTGCTGTTTAGGCATGAGCAGCGTGTGCTCTGTCGGCTCCATGCCGCTTTCCAACGCCAGGTCTTCCCCGCCTATATTCATGGCGGAAAGCCTGCCGGTCGAGAGGGCAATGTCATGCATCTGAAAAAATGCCGCAGGCGTCTCAATCATCGCGATGAAACGCGTGTGGCCCATCGATAGACCTCTGCGGAGCTCGAGCTCGGAAACAAGCTCGTCGAGCAGGCGCAAATGGCTCGCACTCTCGACCTTGCTTATCGCCAGACCATTTACGTTTTCGCCAACGGAAGCCTCGATATCACGCACGGCGATCGCGAGGGGCCGGTTGATACGCACTACGACGTCTGCACCCGCTTTCCGCACTCGCCGCGCCGCGTCGTTGACTAACGCGCGCGCGCGGTCTTTCTCTGACTCCGGGATGCTGTCCTCGAGATCGAGCTGTATGCAATCGGCGCCCCGGGTGTGTGCCTTGTCGACGTATTTTTCGACGTTGACCGGGACGTAGAGCAGGGACCGCCAAACCGGCTGCCGTGGGGGTTTCGAGCTCATTCACCCTTGGGTCGGAGGTGCCGATGCGAGGCCGGACGCCAGTCTTGCCAGACCCACACCACGCTGAAAAAGCGCGACCGCAAGCGCCATCCGGTAATCATTGCAGCTTACTGAAGAATCGCCTATTCGTTGCCAAGACTAAGGAACTCGGCGATGTCCCAGTGGCCCGTACGTGGCATCGGCACATCCCCGCGCGTCCGAACCTCCAGAATGTAGGGCACGTCCATGGCCATCGCTGTCTTTATGCCATCAGCCAAATCGCCGGGGGCTTCGATGAGCGCCGATTCGATCCCGAAAGACTTTGCAAGAAGCATGAAGTCGGGATTGTAGACCGTGCCATCCGGCCGCCGAAACTCTGTGCCGTACTTGTTGCCGAAATACGTGTCCCCGACCGAGAGAATAGTCGAGTAGCAAAAATTGTTGAACAGCACCCATAGGACAGGAATGTCGAGTTCAACGGCGGTTGCCAACGAGCCCACGACCGACATCAGGCCCCCGTCGCCCACCAATCCAATGACCTTGCGTTCGGGTGCGCCGAGCTTGGCGCCGATCGCGGCCGCGGGGGAAAATCCCATCGTCGCGAAACCGCCGCTGGTGATGAACGACGCGTTACGTTCCACTATCAGTTGCTGACCTGCGCCGTTCTTGTTCCAGCCGACATCGGTCACGAAAATCGCATCTTTCGGAGCCGCTTTCGACAGCTCCATAAGAAGGCGCGCGGGATGGATAGGCGTCCCATCGTCCTCCTGCGTCTGCTTGAGTTCCTGGCGCCATTCGCTCTTGCGCCGCGCGGTAGCTTCTGCCTGCGCGCTTACCAACGCCGCGGGACGAGGTTCGGGTCCCAGTGCGTCGATCAGTTGCCGCAAGGTCGTTTTCGCGTCACCCACGATACCTACTTGCACGGGATAGATCTTGCCAATTTCCTCGGGATCGATATCGATTTGAACAATCCGCGACGGCGGCACCGCGAACGTGTATTTCGGATTCCACGAGCTGCAATCCGCTTCGCCGAACGCCGTGCCCACGGCCAGAATGACGTCTGCCGCCAGAGTCGACGAATTTGCGGGACGCGTACCCCAGATGCCCGTCATGCCAACTGCCAGCGCGTGCGTCTCGGGAAAGACGCCTTTACCCATCAGCGTCGTCGCCACCGGTGCCCCAAGCAATTCGGCGAGCATCTTCAACTCGACCGAGGCCTCGCTGAGCGCCACTCCATTTCCCGCGAAGATGACGGGCTCCTTTGCTTCGGCCAGCAGCCGTGCAGCCTGTGCGACACCGTCGGCGGGTCCCTCGCTGCGCCAAAAAGCCGGCCGCCTCGCCAACGTCACGGGTATGCCTTCCACGCGGCCGGCAAAGACGTCCATCGGTATATCGATCAGCACGGCCCCGGATCTTCCGGTTCGTGCAAGGTTGAGCGCACGCGGCATGACATCTGGCAGGAATTTGGCATCGTCGACGCGCCACACACGCTTGCATATCGGACGAAAAATATCGCCTTGGGACGCGTCAGCATGCAACCGAACACCTTGATGGGGCTCGCGGGCGTGGTGATATGACGGAGTATCGCCCGCAATCACGACCATGGGCGTACCGTCTGCAGCCGCGGTTGCTACCCCGGTCAATGCATTGGTCAAGCCAGGCGACAGGTGAACATTGACGACTGCCAGCTTGTGCGACACGCGGAAATAGGCGTCAGCGGCATGAACAGCTTGTTGCTCATGTCGAAACGAGATGTACTCGATGCCTATTTTGTGACACGCATCTATCAATGCGTAATTCGTGTGTCCGCATTGTCCGAATACCTTCGTGACGCCTTCCTGCTGCAGGCATGCGGCGATAAACATCGCTCCATTCATCGTTCGACTCCTAAGACAAACTGACAGTGATAAGGCGCTCTTCGGTCATTTCGCGCATCGCGTATTTCGGCCCTTCTCGGCCGACGCCGCTATCCTTGACGCCGGCGAAAGGCATCAGGTCAACACGGCTGCTCGATGGCTCGTTAATATGCACGACGCCGACGTGCAAGCGGCGCGCGGTCGCCATCGCCCGCATGACGTCGCGCGTGAAGAGCCCAGCCGCCAGACCGAACGGCGTTGAATTCACCTGCACAATCGCATCATCAAACGATCCGTACGGGATCACCGACACCACCGGCGCAAAAATCTCGTCACACATCACGCGCATTTCCGGGCGGACGTCAGTCAAGATCGTTGGATACAGCAGCGCCCTTTCGCGACGTCCACCTTCAACTACGCGTGCGCCTTGCTCCACCGCCTCCTGTACCCAACTTTCCGCCCGCTGCGCCTCCGCTTCGCTGATCATCGGACCAATCATCGTGCTGGGATCGTGCGGGTCACCGACCTTGAGCTTCCGTGTCGCCGCCACAAACAATGGAAGGAATTCATGAGCGACCTTTTCATCCACGAATAGGCGCTGCACGGAGGTACACGCTTGACCTGCCCGTCGGAAGGCCGAATTCGCACATCGGGTCGCCGCCCGTTCGAGATCGGCATCGTCACAAACGATTATTGCCGCGATGCTGCCCAATTCCAGAGCGACCGGCCGCAGGCCGACGGACTGCTGCAACTGCTTGCCGACCTCAGTGCTGCCGGTAAAGGTGTAAAACGCGATGTCCTGGTTCGCCACCAGCCAGCGCCCGATTTCGGATCCGGGGCCCTGCACCAGATTCACGTGGCCCGGCGGCAGACCGGCGTCAAGAAGTATCTGGACCAGCAGCGCAGCGCTGAGCGGCGTGGCCTGAGGAGGCTTGATCACCACGGTATTTCCCGATGCCAGCGCCGGAGCTACTTTGTGGACGACCATGTTCAGCGGTGAGTTGAACGACGTGATCCCGCAAACGACACCACGCGGAAGACGGATCGTGAACGCCATGCGATGCGAATTGCCGGGCGCGGATTCGATGGGAACCATCTCGCCAGTCAACCGTTTGCCCTCTTCCCCGGAAACAATCAACGTTTGTGCGGCACGGCTTACTTCGTTGAGCGCATCCGAGACAGGAATTCCTGATTCGGCCACGATCGTCCTGGCGAGCTGATCGCGGCGCGCCTCAATGAGCTCCGAAGCTTTCAACAAGATGCGGTAGCGTTCGTAAGGCTCGAGCTTTACCGTTTCAAAGGAATCGCGGGCAGCCGCCACTGCGGCATCGACCTGCTCCTTCGACGCACGCTCCACAGTACCCAAGAGAGCGCCGGAAAACTTGTCGAAGACCGGCGAGCTGTCCGTTCCCTTGCACCAGGTCCCGGCGATAAACATCGTCCCGGCCTGCTGAAATAATTGTGCGTCATTCATCGCGAAACCCTCGTGTTGATGATCGACGGGGACGGACCAGCCCCCGAGAGATTGAGATCGCACCAGCGCACGTCGTGGCGACAAGCATGCACATTCCCCGAGCGCCTCCGCGCCACGCCCGCTGGGCGCCCTTGCTATCGAGATACCGGTAGCCGCGCCTGGGTATTATTAGCACGACACTTCCAAAATCAATACATTCGGTGGTTTTGTTGCCAGAGTCAACAGACGCAGACAGCCCTGGATGGCACCATGCTCAGGACTGCCACAGACATTATCGGCCGCCGGCACAATTGGATGCGCCGGAGGCCGTCTCAGAGCAGCGAGAGTCGTGCGATCAGCTTTGCGCGAGCACCAGATTGCGCAGCGTTGTCGCCTCATTGATCAGCAGTTGCGGTCTCGGGTTCGCCTTCGATTTCAAATCCAAGGCATCTGACACGACGACATCGGGTTTGACGAGTTTTCGGCAAGGACCGCCAGGGTGCGATATTCTTCGAGCTATGCACCCCAAAATCTCGCAACCCTAAGCCGGACAAGCCGGAACCAAACAGATTAAAGTTTTGGGCACACGAAGCTGATTGGCAAGGTGGCCGCGATGGAACTGCTCACTGAACGCTACGCGGACCGGCTGACTGGGGTGTTGTCTTGCAACGACCGCATTGTCATCACTGGCACGCTGCCGGGTGCGTGCTTTGCCGATGGCATCACTAGCTTCCTGCGCTCGCGCGGCATCCGCATCTTCGACTACCCGCAGTTCGCGCTGCCGTTGCGCGAGCGCATCCGAGAGAACGCGCGGGCGCTGGCCGCTAAGCACGATGCCGCGATCGAATGCAACGAGCGCTGTTCGTTCGAAGCACGCTGATGGTCTCCCTCGATATCCCGCTTCGCCGATGGCCATGAAAGCTCGGACGGCGCTCGCACTAGTGGCCGTCGCGATCGTGGCGGCGGTTCGTTTTTGGCCCGACGACCTCACTGGGCCGCCCACCGCCCATTCGGCGCCGGAGGGCGCCTCGCAGCGGGATTCGTCCACTAAGCCTTCGGACAACACGGTCGAGAGACCTGCGCAGAAAGCACCGGTCGACGCCGGGATGGCGCCTCCCCAGACAAACACCTCAGCGATGCTCGCCGGCCTCTCAGGAACGCCCGTGCGAATCGCTGTTCGTGCTCCGTCGAAGGTCCATTCCGGCGAGTCATTCCAGGTCACAGTCGACGTGGAGGCGACGCGCGTCATTCGGCAAATCGCTTTTTCGGTCGACTTCAGCGCGACCATCATGCAACTGGCAGGGTCGTCTCCCGGCGTCTTTGCGCAAAAGAGCGTCGGTGCGGGTTTCTTTGCGGAAGAATCGAGCGACGGGGCACTTTTGGTAAGAGTCGACCTTGATAACGGCGGCGTCGTGGGCACTGGCAGCGTTGCCGTGCTGGAGTTTCGAGCGATGAATCCCGGCGACTCACCTCTTACAATCCACAGCGTTAGTTACCTAGAAAGCGGGCATCAGGATTCGTCGACGACTCCCGCAGGCTATGAGGGGACGATCACGGTCGACTGAGGACCTCGCGCCGACGCCGTGTAGATTTGCGGAGCGGCAGCAGTGTTCGAGGTCGGACACCGTGCAAAAAAACGCGGACCCGGAGAGGTCAGCGTCGACCTGGACGTAACGTCGGCGCCGACCTACGATCAACTCGACCGCGTGAGCTCTCGCCGAAAAATTGGACATCACCGAGGCGAGAGCAGGCGAGAGGTCACGGCGACGAACAAAAAAGACAAAAAGCGCCCCCCGGCATCGCGCCGGGCGGGGCTGTACCTAGGAGGAGCGAAGAGATATAACGATCTCCAGCTGTTCGATGCGCGACGGAACAGTTCATTGCGCCCCCCAGCTGCCGGTCTCCGGGCCGCAACGGGCGAACCCCGTTGCGGCCGGCACGAACGGCACTAGCTGCAGATACGCGTTTGCGGAGACTGATCGTTACTTGTTCACTTGGACGTTCACCGTCGACGAGAGCTGTCGCTGAACTCCGGTGTTGTCCACGAAGTTGGCCATGAACGTCAGCGGAACCGACGATCCCGCGGGCACATTGTTGTCGATATCGGCCTTGTTGAACGCGGCCTTCAAGATGCCATTCGCCTCAGAGAAAAACGCGGCGTTGATGGTCGCCGTCGTCAGCGGCGTCTGAACGATCACCGGGCCGATCCCCATCACCGAGCTGCCCACCGGGCCCTGATCCAACGTCCAACCGGCCGGGACGCTCATTGTCATCGTGAAGATGCCATTCACGCCGGTAAAGACACCGGTCGGCGACCGAAGATCCAGCGTACTCGGAAAGACCGTCGCCGGACTGGGCGGAGGCTGCGGAGTCAACGTGACGATCACTTTCCCGGAGGGACGCGGGTCCGTACAGTCGTTGTAGAAGTACTCGCCTGCCTTGGTAAAGGTGTACTGCGCCGACTGACCCGGCTGCAGGCGGAAGTTGAACTTGCCCTCGAAGAACTGCGTCGCGCAGTGCTCCAGCAGGTTCCCGCTGCCCGCAACACCGAAAGTGGCGTCACCCGGGTTGGTGAACGTCACCGTGGTCCCGACCGCCACCGTCAGCTGCGACGGAATCATCGACGCGGTCGCCGTGTTGTCCTTGGTGGCCGTGGCCGTGCCGTTCGAGCGCGCCATGTAAATCGTGTTGGCCGGAACGCCGGTGCCGGCCGCGTTGTCCACCGGTCGACGCTGTGGGATCGACTTGGGCGTCGGCGCCTCGGCGCTGCCCGAGACCACGACCGGATTCGACTGCGGACCCGTCGTGTAGGTCGCATTGCCGCCGAGCTTGAACACCCAGATCGTGTCTCCGTTCGGCGTTTGCGAGTACGGCTGGCTACCGGCCATCGCTGCCACTGCGACGTACTGCACGCCATTGATCATGTAAGTGATCGTCCCGGACTGACTTGGAAAGCCCGTCTGGAACCGCCACAACACATCGCCGGTCGACGCGTCCACGGCGGTGAGCCAGCCGTCCATTCCACTGAAGAAGAGCAGACCCGTCGCCGTGACGACTGGGTTGTTCTGACGCGACGCGTCGAGCGGCAATTGCTTCTTCCAGACGACCTGCATCGTCGACGCGTTGAGCGCCGCAATACCGCCCGTCTGGTATCCGCCGATCTGCCGAAGGCTGTTGCCGCCTTGCGCGATCGGGTGCGCGGCAGGGCTGTAGTTGTACAGGATCCAGCGCATGTTGAGCAGCGGGCTGTACGCCGGCACCGACATGTCGGCCGTGCCGTTGCTGCTCGACATCGAGAGCCATGGCAAGAGGCTGTCCTCTTCGATGCAGCCTACGCGCGGCGGACCCTGCATGAACGGAGCCTCGGGGTCCAGATAATTGGGCTCATGAATGACGAGTTGCAGCTGACCGGGGTGGGCCGGATCGGGTTGGGCCTGGTAGCCATTCCAGTTCGGCACCGCGCGGTTCGGCAGGCCCGGAACGTCCGAACCCAAGTTCTGGTACGCGACGCACTGCTCTATGAAAGCGCCCACCACGGGGAAGGGTTGCGTCGGCCAAGCGAAGGTGCGGGTGTCGATCGGCACCGGACGGTCTACGACCGGCAACACCGGCGTGCCGTTGGTGCGGTCGAGCACGTATTGATGGCCTGCCTTGCTGCCGACGTAGATGACCTTCCTGGTCACGCCGCCGACCGTGATGTCGGCGATCTGCGGCACCAGGACAGCGTCCTGGTCCCAGTGCTCATGGCGGATCGTCTGGTAGTGCCACTTGTACTTGCCGGTCTTGAGATCGAGAGCGACGATCGAGGAGCCGAACAGGTTGGTGCCGTAGCGCGTCGAGCCGTCCTGCGCGCCCGTGCAGCTGCGCACGTTGCCGAACGTGACGTAGACCATCCCGAGCGCGGGGTCGATGGTGGGGTGCTGCCACGGCGCCGCCCCGGCGGTTGCATAGCAGTTGTTGGGCGTGTCGTTCGGCGTGACCTTCGTGGTAAAGGTGTCGCCCGCATCGAAGGTATTGCCGTTCACGTCGGTGAACACCGAGCCGTGGGGATAGGCGCTATAGAAATACCACGCCAACGAGCCGTCGCTCGCGTTCAGCGCGAACATTGCGTTGCGAGCACTGTCGGTGACGCCCTGGTAAACCAGGCCGTCGTAATACATCGTATGGGCCTTGGCGATGCCGCCGAAGGTCGTTTCGCCAGAGCCTGCCGGAGGCGTGGGTTGCACTGCCCAGACGATTGCACCCGTGTTCTGATCGAGGGCAACGACACGGTTGCCCCCCGCCGTGGTGTAGACCCTACCCCCGCCGACGGTCACGCCGCGGTGCTGCGTCGCCGGACCGTAGCCGTTGGCTGCGACCGACGGAAGCCACTTCCATTTGACCGTGCCGGTCGCGCCGTCCATCGCGATCACGCCGCCTGCCGGCGTGTCCACGTACAGGATGCCGTTGACGACGATCGGCGTGGTCTCCGCGTTCCCCGAGGAGTTATCGGCGGGAGCGGCGGCCGGCGCGGTCACCGGCTCGGCGGAAGTGTGAACCACCCACGCCGGGCCGAGCGTGTTGATGTTTGACTTGTCGATCTGCGTCAGCGACGAGTATTGCCAGGCCCCAAGGTTGCCGTTGACCTGGGGCCAGTCGTTGGTGGTCGCGTCGCAGCACGTTGACTGCGCGAATGTCATCGTCGGTGCTGCCGTGGCTGCCATGGCGATGAACGCCGCCAAGGCTGTATGAGTTAGCTTCATGCAGGATCTCCTCTTCGTGGTTCCGTCTTGGAAGGAAGCAGGTTGGTGCCGTCGGCGGCCCGTGCCATTGTCGGCTCCGGCCTTGCCTGCGGCTTCTATCTCCAAAGTTGACTCTGCCCTTCGACCAACAAACTATCAACCGCGTATTGTTTGGGAACACGATCAACGGTGCGACGTTCGGATCACGTTGAACGCCAGCGGCATCATCATCGGCAAAACAGGTACTGTTAGACCAGTACCCGCCGACGCAGTGATAATGGGCGCCATGGATGAAGTGTTCGGCCTGTTCCCCATCCCTTTCCTGCGCGCGCCGGGCACGCTGAGCGCGCGCCTGGTGGATGGCTTGGTGCAGCACTTCAGCACGCTCGCGCTGGACCCTAACAAAGCGTCCGACAATCTGTCGCACACCGCGATGCTGCGTCCCGGCGACAGCCCGCTGCTCCTGGAAGCGGCGAAGCTGATCACGCCCAAGATCGTCGACATGGGCGCGCTCATGTTTGGCGACCGACTCGACTGGGCCATCAAGGAGATGTGGGTCAATGTACTGGACACCGGTGGCCTCCAGGCCATGCACAACCACGCCAACAGCTTCATCTCGGGCGTGGTCTACCTGACACCCACGCACCCGGGTTCACAAACCGTGTTCATGAAGTCGTCCGGAGGTACCGAGTTTCTCTTCAAGCACGAACACGCCAACATAACGCCGACGCCGTTCAATGCCGACAGATGGATCAGCCCGGCGCCGTCGCCGGGCGACCTGGTGCTGTTTCCGAGTTATGTGATGCACGCCGTGCCGCCCAACCAGGGCGAGCGCCGCATCACGCTGTCGTTCAACGCCATCCCTGGCGGAATGGACTCGTGGGGCTACACGATCAAGTTCAGCGCCTGAAGCGGCGGTCCTTATCGTCGAACTGACAAAGAGCGGCGCTGCGACGAGCACCTGACACGGCGGCGTTGAATTGCGTTCGGCCTCAGTCGCCGACTTCGGTGGTCTCGGTGAGCGGTTCCACGGCGACGGCGCGGCGCTGGTGCCGGGCCTCGGGTTGTGGCGGTGGCACGGAGTCCACCGTCATTTGCAGATTCGATGGCGAGACTGCAGACGCTATCGACCTCCCCGCCAAGTCCTTGACCGCCACGTCGGTGATCAGCACCGACGTTTTGCCCGGTGCAACGGCCTGGAATTGCACGATGGCCACGCTGCCGCCCGCCAAGCCTACCGGCTGGCCTGACACTGCGCTGCGAATCTGCAGGCGGTCTTCCGTGCCGGAGATCTCGGCCGCGAAATGTGCGTTGAGGCCGGCGCCCTCCGCCCAGCCCCCTTCCGTGCCGGCGCGCACCTGCAGCACATTGGCATCGAACTGCACAGTGAAGCTGATCTCGCTGACGCCAGCGTTCGCACCCACGCCGACGACCAGGTCGTTCATTTCGCCGACAAGCAGCTTCTGCGGTCCCGCCACCGTGATCGACACGGCAAAGACTGTCGTTGCGGATGGCCGCGCCAACAACGGCACAGGCGGCGGCGTTGTTGGCATTGCTGGCGTCCGCCAGTCGCGAGAGGCGGATGAACCTGCTGACGGCAGGCCCGGCTTCGCGTTGGCTTTGCCGCTGGCCACATCGACAACCTTGTCGTCAGCGGGCAGCCGGGCCAACAGCAGCAGCACCATCGCCAGCCCGGCAACGCCCCCGATAAGAAATCGACGCCGCAGCACAGTTCGTCGTTACCCTTGGCTCACTACGAAACAAGAAGGGCGCCCGCCTGGAAAGCGTGCGCCCATTCACCGAAACATGGCGTGCCAGTCGCGCGCCATGCGCCGTTGAAAGTCAGATAATCTGCGCCGCTGTCCAACCGCCGGCCAGGGCCCGCTGGCGGTAGAAATCGGACTCGATCTTCATGGTCGCTTCCATGATCGCCGGCGTCAGGTTCCCGCTCGTGAACTGCGCGTTATCCGCGAAGAAAGCGTTGTTGAGACTGACCGAAGTGCCGTTTGCGCCTGTGATGGTGTATTCGATCTGCGCCTCGGCCGGCCCGCTGTAACCGCCGAGCCGCAGCAGCGAGAAGAACGTCGCCCAGTTGATTATGCCGCCGCCGGTGCCGGTCGCGCCGGTGCTTTGAACGGTGGAAGTAGTCAGCGCGCCGGTGGTGGCGTTGATTGTGCCTTTCAGATCCTGCAGCGCCGTGCCTTTGATATACGGCATGGCGCGACGCATCTCTAACTGCCACGTCACTCCCGGCGCAGCGTCTGCCGTGTGGCCAATGGCGAGATTGATGCCGATCTGGGCGGGGTCGATGCCTTGCATCGCATAGAGGATGTCGTACACAGAAGTGCCGAGATTGCCGGAATGCGTATGCGCCACGCCGCACAGACCGTTCTGCGCATTGATCGCCGCCAGGCGACGCATGTTTATTCGGAAGCCATCGAGCTGCGTGGTCATCGTCTGGCCAAACGTGTTGGCCGGGAAACTGGGGCCGCCGGAGTTGTACCAGCGGTACTTCGTGATGCCGTTGGCGCCCGCTACCGACAGTATCTCGTTCACAAACTGGCTCGCGATCCAGGACGTGTCCGTGGGGTCGCTCGACGGCGCGATGTTGTTTCCGATCTGGTTGCAGATGCAGCCCGTGCTGCGAATGCCACTAAGCATCGGCGGCAGGACCGTGGCCACGTTCTGCGGCAGCACGTGACCGTCGGAGCGCACCGTGAGGTCGACAGCGGCGAATCCCGAAGCCAGGCAGGCTTGACCCACCTTGACGCCCGTGCCCAAGGGGTCGGACTGCGCCTGGGCCTGGGTGCTGACCCATTGCAGATGGCGCGACCAGAGTTGCGTGACCAGTTGCTGACCGGGGGCTGTCTGGGCGGAAGCCTCTGTCGGGAACCCCACGTCTTTGACCGCCCATGCCGTCGTCGCGGCTGCGACACCCGTCAAGAAATCACGTCTGTCCATAACTATCCTCCTCTAGTGCGTATGATGGAAAAACTGTCTCGTTATCGTCGGAATATCACGGAGCCGATTGCAAGCTTCCCGCTTGTATGAACACTGCCGAATCCGCGTACGAATCGGACGAATTCGCAATGCCGAACTGGATAGTGTTGACTTGGTTAGCCAGCACGGGCGCCGTCAGCGTGAGTACGACGGTAAGGCCATCGAGCTCGGTCTCGATCTTTCCGAAGAAGGGTGGGTTGTCCCGATACAAACTGCAGTTCTGCGGGTTCACGCCGCTCGCGGCGCCGCTGGTCGGGCCGCCGCAATTGATGCTGACGGTGGAGACCGGAACGCTGGTGCCGGGCACGCGCGCGTAGTTGACGCCATTGACGAAAATGCCGAGCACGTCGGGTGGAAATCCGGTGTTCACCACATCGCCATATTCTTCGGAACCAAAGACATATTTGAGCGTAATCGAGCTTCCTGTGGGGATGAATTGAAAGCTTAGAATCGACGCGTTGAAAGTCTGCGCAGAAGTGAGGCTCGAAAACAGCGAGCTTCCCGGAGACGTGTTTCTTGTAAGGGTGTTGAGGATCCCTGCACCGAACGCCGTCGTCTTATTGGGAAAATCGTCCGGAGAAATTGCGCTACCCGAAACGAATCGAGCATCGCCTGTCGTCAGCACGACACCGTAATTGATTCCGACGGTGGTGTTGAGATCGGTGCCGCCGTTTATGAATAGTCCGGACGCGGCCGTCGCACCCGTGTACTGGACCGACCCCGGAACCACGGTAATGCCGCCGCCGAGCAATGACGAAACAAGCATCTGAACGGCCGCCGGCGATCCGCTGTTGGCCGACAATGGTTTTACGACGATCGGACTGGCCCAAGTGCAGGCTGCACCGAGCAAGGCGGCAATGCCGACAAAGAGTCCCGCACCCGCTCGTAGACCTCTGCGAAAATCCATCATTCCTCCTCGAAAACGTCTTGTGGAATCCTGGTCACCTGCAGCGTCGCATGCACGAGCCTGGACATCATCCTCATCCAGGTCTCATGCGTTCGCGAACTGGCGTACCCAGCAATGCCCGCACCATCTCCAGAACCGCGCTACTCCACCCTAACCGACACTACCAAAGCGATAACAAAGCCTCAACGCTCTTACGTTTGGTTGATGAGAAAAACGTCATCTCTATTGTAGGGAACAACATTCCTTCAGTGCCATGCGCATAACAAGCTTCGGTTTCGGTTCCTACAATACCGCGCTGCTCATGAGCAACAAGATTCGGGTTGCTCTCGGCAACGTCGAGTTCAAGCAGTTGATCGGCTGCGTCGAAGTGCACGAAACCTACATCGCAAGAATGCAGACATCTTTGGCGCGGCGATTCTGGCGTGCTGACAATGAAAGCAAGAAGGCGGTTTCTTCTATTCATTCTTTCCGCCTTTGCCTTTCTGGTCAATTGCCGATTTCGCTTTCGTCCTTCACTTTGTTAATTATCAAGGAGAGGAATATCAAGCCAGCGGCGAGCGTTACCAAGAACACTATGCCCTTTTCGGCGGCCCTGTCTTCCTCTTCATTTGGCGCTGGAGCGCACGCATTTGGCATTTCATTGACAGCAACCAAGACGGTATTCTCGCCGCGTTAACCATTGGCATTTTTGTTGTCACTGCGCTTCTTGCTAAGTACACCTACGGTCTCTGGACCGAAACAAAGACGCTGAGAAAGGGGGCCGATGCCGTTGCTAGTCGACAAGCTGAAGATACTCGCGAATCTCTGGATCGCCGGCCAAGGACGATTCACGATTTTGGCGGTTTTCCAAAGCCGCTTCACGAAGTGGAATATCCGGCCCCGGGCTCGCCAGAGCTGGCTCATCGCGTTCGGGAATTACTTTCTCCGATCTCGGTTCGAATCGACCGCGACTGGGGACTCGATGACGGTACCTGGTCCATTCTAGTCCATATGTATCCAGCGGCAGATACCCCGGTCGTCCAACTGAGCATTGACGAGACGCGCGAGGCATCGTGGCATTACGAAGTCGCCAAGCAACTCCAGTCCCTTCGCGATGAGGGCGTGCTTATCCGTAATGTCCACGGGTGGCAGCACTCGTTCCGAGGAGCGCGTGCATCGCCTCGCGTTCCGATTCCAGAGATTGCGTGGCCGCTGGCGATCACCGCCGTGTGGTTTGGCGTCTCTAATCTCGTCGCCGGTTGGATCGCCTATCCCGACTGCCCTGAGCTTGGTGCGATTGCCAGTCTTGTAAGTCGGCGTTATATCCGCACGCGCTGCGGTCCATGGGCGCGGCTTGATCAGTGGTTGGAGCTGCGAACTTGATGGTCGGAGCAAAATCGTCATCGAAGAAGGAAGCTGCGGCCGCACGAGGCCAGTCATGACTCCTCCGAGCGTGGGTGGGCAAGCTTTCGCCCGAGAGCGCACCGCGATCATAGTACAGGCGGACGCCTTTGAGAACGCTCGCTTCTTTTTCATTTTTTGTCGATCTACTTTCTGTATAATGGAATCGGTTGTGGCGGCGCGTCAAGGACGTCCGGGCGCGAGCCAGCCGCCGGCGCTGAGGAGACCAAGAGCCATGGAAGAAAAGACCATCCGCTTCTCGAAAGTCCATGCCGATTACCAGGCGCGCGACGCGAAGTCCGTGTTCGGATGGCGTTTCACGCCGCGCCTCATCTTCAAGGCGGGCAAGGGAACCAAGCTCGTCGATGTGGACGACAACGAGTACTACGACCTGACCTCCGGCATGATGTCCATGGTGCTGGGGCACTCGCATCCGGAGCTCACCGAGGTGATGCGGGAAATGGCCGGCCAGCTCGTTCACACCTCATCGTGGTATTCCAATCCGTGGATCATCGAGTTCGCGGAGCTGTTGGGCAGTACCCTTCCCGGCAAACTCAAGGTCGTCAATTTCGCGGTCACCGGCTCGGAGGCGAATGAGGTCGCGATGCGCATGGCGCTGGCGGCGACCGGAAAGTACGACATCGTCTCGATGATTCGCGGCCTGCATGGCGGTTCGCTTGCGGTCGAGGCGCTCACCACGGTCGGCGGCAACCGCCGCAAGAACCTCGGCCCGCTCATGTTTCCGGCCAAATCGAACGCGATCCTGCCACCCTTCTGCTATCGCTGTCCGGTGAACAACACTTACCCCGCTTGCGACATCGCCTGCCTCAAGCACAGCGAGGAGATGCTCGAGTTCGTCACCAGCCAGAACATCGCGGCGATTCTTCAGGAGACGATCCCGGTAGCCGGTGGCATGATTGTTCCTCCGCAGGAGTGGCTCCCGCGGCTTGCGGACATGGCCAAGCGCTGGGGTGCGCTCCTGATCTTGGATGAAGCGCAGTTGGCGCCCGCCCGGACCGGCAAGATGTGGGCGCTCGAGCACTACGGCGTCACGCCCGACATCGTGACCTTCGGGAAAGGGCTCACCGCGGGTCTCGCAGTCTGCGGCACTATCACGACGCCCGAGATCGCAGAGAAGGTGCGCGGCGATGCAGGTCTGCCCTGGGCAGGGACGTATTCGGGCGACCCGTTCGTCGCGGCCGTGGCGCTCAAGCAGCTGGAAATTATCCTGCGGGACAAGCTCGCGGAGCGGGCCGACAAACTCGGCGAAATCGCGATCCAGGAACTCAACACGCTCAAGGCCAAGTACCCGGTCGTGGGCGATATCCGGGGTAAGGGTCTCTATCGGATGCTCGACATCGTCAAGGACCCGACGAGCCGTACCCCCGATCCGATCATGGCCGAGCGGATTCGCCACAATGCCCTGCTCGAAGGGGTCGTCACCATCGCGGTCAAGCATTACGTTCGCTTCTGCCCACCGCTTATCATCACCGAGGCCGAGATCAAGGACGTCGTCGGCCGGCTTGACATCGCGATCAAACGCGCGATGGATGGCTTTCCCAAGGACGTCGACTTCCGGCGCTCGGGTTCGCTTGCGGTTGGCAACCGCCCGGTCGCCGATGATGAGCTCGACCCGCAGATTGCCTATACAGCGGATGACTGACGCACAAGGACTCTACCGAACGGAGGACAAAATGGGCTCAAGGCGAGATTTCATCACCAAGGCTTCGAGTGCTGTCGCCGGTGCTGCCGGCCTCATCGTTGCGCAGGCTGGCCCGGCCGTAGCCCAGGAAAGCGCCGCGGCGGGCGGCAAGTCGAAGCTCGATGAGGTTCTCGCGCGTGGCAAGATCATGGTCGGCGTGACCAGCGAGGCGCCGCCTTTCGGCTTCATCGACGACAAGAACCAGCTCGTCGGCTTCGATATC
The DNA here is from genome assembly GCA_035568975.1 of Casimicrobiaceae bacterium. Taxonomy (GTDB): domain Bacteria; phylum Pseudomonadota; class Gammaproteobacteria; order Burkholderiales; family Casimicrobiaceae; genus PALSA-1003. The sequence goes on along the minus strand of DATMNH010000387.1, from coordinate 3,892 downwards.
GATATCGCGAAGCTGATCGCCAAGGAGATCTTCGGGGACGAGAACAAGATCGACCTGTTCAAGCAGGGCTTCGCTGCGCGCTGGCCCAACGTGGAGAACGGCACGGTCGATTTCGGCGCCCAGGTGACGACCGTCTACCCGGATCGCGCGCTCCGCGTCGCGTTCACGCGCCCGTATGTCGACAGCGGCATCGTTCTCGTCGTCAAGAAGGATAGTCCGATCAAGACGGTGGCCGATCTCAATACGGCGGCGAATACCGTCGCCCACCTTACTGCCCCGGTCCAGGAGGAGCGCGGCAAGCGCCTCTATCCGAAGGCGAGGTTTTTGACCTTCGATTCGATCTCGTCGCAATTCAACGCGGTCAAGCTGGGGCGCGCCACGGCCGCCCAGCTCGATACGCCGGTCGCGCTCTGGTACGTCAAGGACAACCCGGACATCCGCATTCTCGACCAGTGGCTGACCGACGTGACGGGCAATGCGATCTTCCTGCGGCCGAACGATTTCAAATGGTGGCTGTTCCTCGACACCGTCGTCGGAGAGATCACAGGCGGCAGCCGCTTCAGCGAATACAAGGCGATCTACAAGAAGTGGCTGGGCGTCGAGCCGCGCAGCACGCGGATCTCGCAGTCCGGGCGCTGACGCCGGTGCCATCGCGGCGGCCTGCGCACGCGGTCCGGGCGCGCTTCGTGGCGCGCCCGAGTTCGAACGACTCGGCTGAAGGAGGACGGTCCCGCCGTGGCGAAGCGCACGGTGCGGCACTCGGTTTCCGGTAGGTGCGATGGACTACGCTGCGCAAACGGCGTTCTTTCTGATCGCGCAGTTCCCGAAGCTTCTCGCCGGGTTCCTCATCACCGTCGGCATCTCGGCCGCGGCCATTCCGCTCGCGCTGGCGCTCGGCCTGATTCTGCTCGCGCCGCGGATGGCGCGCAGCCGGCTCATCAGCAGCCTGACGGTCGGGTACGTCGATCTCATGCGCAACACGCCGCTGCTCGTGCAGATCTATCTCATCTACTTCGGCCTGCCGGTGCTCGGCTTCTATCCATCGGAGTTCAGCTGCGGCGTGGCCGGAATCGCGCTCCAGCACGGGGCCTTCCTGGTCGAGACCTACCGTGCCGGAATCGAGTCAATCAGTCGGCGGCAGTGGGATGCCGCCGGCGCCATCGGCATGGGGCGGTTCAAGGCTTTTCGCATCGTGATCCTCCCGCAGGCCATGATGCGGATCCTCGGTCCGCTCGGCAATCAGCTGATCGTCCTCATCAAGGATACGTCGCTGGTCTCGGCGATCGGCGTCGCCGAGCTGACCATGACGGGGAAAATCATCATCGAGCGCAGCGCCGCATCGGTCGAGATTTTCGTGACCATCGCGCTTTTCTACCTCGTGCTCACGAGTCTGCTGGGCGGCGTCTTCCGGTTGATCGAGCGCCGGGTCGCGGAGCGAACCTAGATGTTCACGGTGCTCGACAGCAACCTACCCTATCTGCTCCAGGGCGCGCTGATGACCGTGTGGCTGTCCGTGGCGGTGGTCGGGCTCGGAACGCTTCTCGGGAGCGCGATGGGAATCCTCGCGACCACGCGGTCGCGCCTTGCCCGGGCGTTCGTCACCGGCTATATCTTCGTCCTGCGCGGCATCCCGGTGCTCGTCGTCATGTTCCTCGGCTACTATGCCTTTCCCGCATTCGGCTTGCACGTGAACGCCTACGTCGCCGTCGGCCTAGCCCAGATCGTCTATCTCGGGGCGTTCGTCGCCGAGATCACTCGGAGCTCGATCCTATCGATTCCTGCGGGCCAGATCGATGCGGCGCGGAGCCTCGGCATGCGCCGGCCCGCGATCCTGCGCCAGGTGATCCTGCCCCAGGCCGCGCGAATTGCGATTGCGCCGCTGCTCAACAGCGCTCTGACCGCCATCAAGCAGACGTCCTATGCGTCGGTTGTCGGCGTATGGGAGCTCACTTACGCGGCGCGTGAAGTCGTGGAGCGAACGCTCGCCGCATTCCAGATCTTTCTCGGCGTGATGGTGATCTATTTCCTGATCTGCTATCCCCTGTCGCTCGCCGCCCGCTGGAGCGAGAGCCGGCTATCCTTCGCCCACTAGACCGACAGCATGGCCTCCGCTTCCTCCTCTCCGATGATCGAAGTGCACGATCTGCGGAAATCCTACGGGCCGCTCGAAGTGCTGAAGGGCGTGAGCTTCAGCGTCGAGAAAGGTGAGGTCGTGGTGGTCCTCGGTCCGAGCGGTTCCGGCAAGTCGACGCTGCTGCGCTGCATAAATCATCTCGAGGACTACGAGAGCGGCGAGATCCGGATCGATGGAGCCTCCGTCGGCTACAACACCGGAACGCACGGACGCAGCGCTCATTCGGAGACCATCAATGCCCGGCTGCGCGAGCAGGTGGGCATGGTCTTCCAGAGCTTCAACCTGTTTCCCCATCGCACCGCGATCGAGAACGTCATGATGGGCCTGGTTCACGTGCGCGGCGTCGCGAAGCGGGAGGCGAGGGCGCAGGCTCAGGTGCTGCTCGACAAGGTCGGACTCGCGGAAAAGGCGGATCAGTATCCGGCCAAGCTTTCCGGCGGCCAGCAGCAGCGCGTCGCGATCGCGCGCGCGCTGGCGATGCAGCCTAAGGTGATGTTGTTCGACGAGGTGACCTCTGCGCTCGACCCCGAGCTGGTCGGCGAGGTCCTGCGCGTGATTCGCCAGCTCGCGCAGGAAGGCATGACCATGATCGTCGTCACACACGAGATCCATTTCGCTCGGGACGTCGCGGATCGCATCATCTTCATGGATGACGGCGTGATCGTCGAGCAAGGAACGCCGGAGCGGATTCTATCGACTGCCTCCGCGGGCCGGCTCAAGCTGTTTCTTCGCCGGTATCAGGGCGATTATCTGGCAGGCTAGTGGCGGCGAACGCGTCCGGGTCCCGCGCGGACTCACCTTCCGCCAGGATCCTCGCCGTCCTGGCCGCGGTGGCGCGATTGCACACGGTCTCGGTCTCTACCTTGGCCGAGCGGCTCGAGCTGCCCATCGCGACGACGCATCGCATATGCAGCGAGCTGGAGCGGCTCGGCTATCTGCAACGCGTTCCCGGCACGCGCTTGTGGACAGTGGCTCATCGCCTCGTCGGCCTTGCCACAAACACGCTGACAGCCGCTGTCGACAGCTTGACCGCGAACGCCATCCTCAGAGAGCTGAGTGAAAAGGTCGGCGAGGTCTCGAGCTTCGCGGTCGAGAGCGGCGACGAAGTTCTCTACGTCGCAAGCGTCGAATCGCCGCACGCACTGACGCTTTCTTTCCGGGCCGGCAGGAAGGCGCCCCTCTTCTGCACTTCGAGCGGCCGGTTGTTTCTCGCCCGGCTCGACGATCAGGCCCTGTCGCGCTACCTGCGCGCAGCCCGGCGCTCGGCATTCACGCGCTATACCGTAACCGATCTCCGCAAACTCCTGGTCATCATTCGCCGCGTGCGCGAGCAAGGCTATGCCATGACGAGCCAGGAATACGTGCTCCATATCGTCGGTGCGGCGGTCCCGGTGATCGGCAGGAATGGGACCTTTTTCGGAGCCGTCTCGATCGCAGCCCCCGACGTACGCGCTGGAAAAGCTCGCCTACGGGGATTTCTACCCGCCTTGAAGAGCGCGGCGACTCGTCTGGCGGAGGCGCTGTCGCAGCAGCCCACGCGTTCGCTGCCGCGAGCCCGGGCGCGAGCTCGTTGAGCGCGCCGATTGCCAGATTGCTTCCTGAGAGAGGGGTAACCCTTTTGAGCGGTCTGAGAGATAGGTTACAGAACGTACCGGATACATAGGTAACACTTTCCCCGGGCTATCCGGGGAGGTGTGTATGCCGTGGAAGGAGTATTCGGTGATGGACGAGCGCCTGCGGTTCGTGGCCAGGCTGCTG
>DATMNH010000386.1:0-5595 GCA_035568975.1 Casimicrobiaceae bacterium | reverse complement strand
TTCCCTTCACGATGGCGTTAATATCGGCAATCGAAATTGATTTAATCGACGTGTGACCGATATGCTTCGACACGAAACGCAACAGGCGTGATTCGGTTTGTTCGCGATGTTTTTGGGTCCACTTCGAGCCATACTCGGCGATCCATTCTTTCGCGATCAGGTTGAACGTATCGTCGTGCCACACCCGTATCGTTTCTAACTTGTCGGGGGCGATGCTGTTGGCGATGTTGACGCGGAACTTTGCCGCCCGTTCGCGAGCCTCGTCACACCCAATGCCGGGATACCGTAACCCCCACTTCCCCAAACTCTTGAGAGTGTCTTTTCCGTTCGCTTGTTTGTATTTCAGGTTCCAATAGATTTGTGGTTGATCGTGTTTCGGGTTCTTTTTCAACACGCGAACGTGCAGACCATCGCCATCGAAATACTTGCGGTCCGTCTCTTTAGCTTTGAGTCGGTGGATCAGTTCATCGGTCAATCGTTCGATCTTTTTCATGATGCGAGCCTGCTATGCTGTTCGGTAGCTTTCATTGCGAAGTTCCTTTCGCTGTGTGAGTTAGGGACCGCGTTGTGTTTCAGCACTTCGCGGTCCCGCTTTCAGGGTGGTTTCTATCTACCCCTGATCCAAAGCTTATACCCCCCGCTAACGAATTGGTAGCGTTTTCTACCCTTTATTTTCCACGCGTGCTGCGTTCAAACGCCCCAAAACCGCACCCCAAATCGTTTATGTCAAACGGAAGGCGCGGGGAATCGGATCCGCGCGCATGATTGCCTGATCGGGACCTTGGAGCGCGTCGCAAGCATCGCGCCGATGCGCGTCACGATACGCGTATCGATGCGTACTTTACGACGAAACCGCGATTTGATTCCTGCGATAATGATCCGGATCGAATCCAACATCCGTAGCGTCCATGATCGTCGCCGCCGTCACCACTTTGTGCGCGTTGGTCGGCCTGATATTTCTGCTTCGGGCCCGTCGCCGCTTCCGCCGCCGGCGCCTCGGATCCTGCGCTCTGCACGGCCTGTCCTCGCTGGTATTTTTTCTGGCCGCGGCGTGCGCCGCATTGCTGGGATTCGACCTCCTGAGCTACGAGCGCCTGACCCGTGAGCAGCCGGCATTGGAGGTCCAGTTCACCCGCGTCGCCGAGCAGCAATTCGACGTCGCACTGACCTATCCGTCAGGCGTTACGCAGCGCTACGCTCTGCGCGGGGACGATTGGCAAATCGACGCCCGGGTTCTCAAGTGGCATGGCGCGGCCAATGTGCTCGGTTTCGACACCGCATATCGGCTGGAGCGCATCGGCGGCCGCTATGCCGATATCGACCGCGAGCGCGACGCGATCCGCACCGTATACGCATTGAATCCCCCTCAGCGGGTCGACGTCTGGACGCTGCTTCAGCGCTATCACCACTACCTGCCGTGGGTCGATACGCTCTATGGCAGCGCCGCCTTCATGCCGATGGCCGACGGCGCGCGCTATGAAGTCAAGGTCTCTCAGAGCGGCCTGGTGGCGAGGCCGCTCAACCTCGTCGCGCGCCAGGCGGTGGGTGCCTGGCATTAGTGCGCGGGAGCGCCCATAGAAAGTGGCGTCGCCACGCCGGCGCGAGTCACCATTAGGACCACGATAAGACCGCCAAGAACGACGACCCGAAGGGCCATCTCGACAGCATACTTCCGTGCGGCTACGCGAGATTCGCGGCCAATCGCCTTCGGGCATCGTCGACACTGATCGCGGTTCGCCGCGCAAAATCATCGAGCTGGTCGTCGCCGATCTTGCCGACCGCGAAATATGTCGCCTCCGGGTGTGCAAGATAAAATCCCGACACCGATGCCGCCGGCAGCATGGCGTAGCTTTCCGTGATCGACATGCCGATCTTCGGCGCCTGCAACAGCCCGAAGAGCGGCGCCTTGACCTCGTGATCGGGGCAGGCAGGATAGCCGGGCGCGGGCCGGATGCCACGATATTCCTCGCGGATCATCGCCGCGCTGTCGAGCGCCTCGTCACGGGCATAGCCCCAGTATTCGCGCCGTACCTTTTGATGCAGCCATTCGGCAAACGCTTCCGCCAGGCGATCGGCGATCGCCTTTAGCATGATCGCGCTGTAGTCGTCTTTTTTTGCCTCGAATTCGGCCAGCTTTTTCTCGATGCCCAATCCCGCGGTCACGGCAAACGCACCGATGTAATCGCCGACGCCGGAATCCGCGGGCGCGAGGAAATCGGCCAGACAGTAATTCGGTTTGCCCGATGGCCGCTGATTCTGCTGGCGCAGGTTGCGCCAGGTCAACGCGACGTCTGTGCGGGACGCATTGCCGTAGACCTCGATGTCGTCGCCTATCGACGCAGCCGGCATGAGCGCGATCACGCCACTGGCGGTGAGCCAGCGGCCGTCGATCACACGCTCGAGCATTTCTTGTCCTTCGGCATAGACACTGCGCGCCGCTTCGCCGACTACGGCATCCTCGAGGATCGCCGGGAACGGGCCCGACAGCTCCCAGGTCTGGAAGAATGGCCCCCAGTCGATGTAGCCGGCGAGCTCCGCCAGGTCGGCGTTTCTCACTTCGCGGCGGCCGATGAGCGCTGGGACGGGCGGCGTGTAGTGTTCCCAATCGGCCTTGAACGCGTTGGCGCGCGCCGCGGCAAGCGATATCAATGCCGGCCCTTTCTTGCTCGCGTGCTGCACGCGAATCTTGTCGTAATCGCTTGCGACTTCGGCGACGTACGCGGCTCTCAACTCCTCGGACAAGAGGTTGCTTGCCACGCCGACGGCGCGCGACGCGTCGGGGACATAGACCGTTACCCCTGCGTAGTTGGGCGCGATCTTGACCGCGGTATGCACGCGCGAGGTCGTGGCTCCGCCGATCAATAGCGGCAGGCTCATGCCGAGTCGCTGCATCTCGTGGGCCACGTGCGCCATTTCCTCGAGCGACGGCGTGATGAGACCGGAAAGCCCCACGATATCGGCGTTGTTCTCGCGCGCCGTATCGAGGATTTTTCGTGCCGGCACCATGACGCCGAGATCGATGACCGCGAAGTTGTTGCACTGAAGCACCACGCCGACGATGTTCTTGCCGATGTCGTGCACGTCGCCCTTGACGGTGGCCATGACGATCGTGCCCTTCGGCTTCCCGGCCACGCCGGACCTCGCCTTCTCGGCCTCGATGTAGGGAATGAGGTGCGCGACCGCCTGCTTCATTACCCGCGCACTTTTCACTACCTGCGGCAGAAACATCTTGCCGGCGCCGAAGAGGTCGCCGACGACGTTCATGCCCGCCATCAGCGGCCCTTCGATCACCTGGATCGGCTTGCCGCCGCGCTGCTCGATCTTTTGCCGCGCTTCCTCGGTGTCGTCGACGATGAAGGTGGTGATGCCCTTGACCAGTGCGTGCGAGAGGCGCTCTTCGACGCTCTCATTGCGCCATGCGAGATCCTCGGTAACCTGCCTGCCCTTCGATTTGTACGTCTCCGCAAACGTCACCAGGCGCTCGGTGGGATTCTCGCCGTCCGCGCGCGTGCGATTGAGAACCACGTCCTCGACCAGCTCTTTCAACTGCGGGTCGAGCTCGTCGTAGACGCCGAGCTGCCCCGCGTTGACGATGCCCATGGTCATCCCGGCCTTGATCGCGTGATAGAGGAACACGGTGTGGATCGCCTCGCGCACCGCATCGTTCCCACGGAACGAAAAGCTGACATTCGAGACGCCGCCCGAAATCTTGGCGTGCGGCAGATGCTGTTTGATCCAGCGGGTCGCATTGATGAAATCGACCGCGTAGTTGTTGTGCTCCTCGATGCCGGTGGCGATGGCAAAAATGTTCGGATCGAAGATGATGTCCTCGGCGGGAAAGCCGACCTGCCGCGTGAGGAGCTCGTAGGCGCGCCGGCAGATCTCGACCTTGCGCTCGAAGGTGTCGGCCTGGCCCTTTTCGTCGAACGCCATCACGATCGCCGCCGCGCCGTAGCGCTTGACCAGTTTCGCGTGATGCAGGAACTGCGCCTCGCCTTCCTTCATCGAGATGGAGTTCACGACCGGTTTGCCCTGCACGCATTTCAGTCCCGCCTCGATCACCTCCCATTTGGAGGAGTCGATCATGACCGGCACGCGCGCGATGTCGGGCTCGCCGGCGATCAGGTGCAGGAACCTGACCATCGCCGCCTTCGAATCGAGCATCGCCTCGTCCATGTTGACGTCGATCATTTGCGCGCCGTTTTGCACCTGCTGGCGTGCGACCTCGACCGCGCCCGCGAAATCACCGGCGAGAACGAGCTTGGCGAAAGCGCGCGAGCCGGTGACGTTGGTCCGCTCGCCGACGTTGACGAACAGCGCATCGTCATCGATGTTGAGCGGCTCGAGGCCGGCAAGCTTGAGTGCGTGAGAGATGGTCAAGGGTACTTAGGGCCGTGACCCCGAGAGCCGCGGCGTGCGACGCGAAAAGAGGTCAGGCAGGCACGGGCTCCGTGGCGTCTTCGCTCGGCACTTTCCTCGGTGGCAGGTTCGCGACCGCGTCGGCAATCGCCCGAATATGCGCCGGCGTCGTGCCGCAGCAGCCCCCGACGATATTGACGAAGCCATTCCTGGCGAAGTCCTCGATCAGCCTGGCGGTCGTCTCGGGCGTTTCGTCGTAGCCGGTATCGCTCATCGGATTGGGCAAGCCCGCGTTCGGATAGCACGAGACGAAGGTGTCGGCGACTCGCGATATCTCCTCGATGTACGGACGCATCAACGCCGCGCCGAGCGCGCAGTTGAGACCCACGGCCAGCGGTCTTGCGTGTCGCACCGAGTCCCAGAAGGCTTCCGGCGTCTGGCCGGAGAGCGTGCGTCCCGAGGCATCGGTAATCGTGCCCGAGACGATGACCGGCAGTCGGATCGCGTGCTCTTCGAAGTAGGTTTCGATCGCAAACAGCGCCGCCTTGGCGTTGAGCGTATCGAACACCGTCTCGACCAGCAGCAGATCGGCGCCGCCTTCGACCAAACCGTCGATCGCTTCCGTGTACGCGGCGACCAGCTCGTCGTAGCTCACGTTGCGAAAGCCCGGGTCGTTGACGTCGGGCGAAATCGTCGCCGTCCGATTGGTCGGCCCGAGCGCTCCGGCGACGAATCGAGGCTTGTCGGGTGTCTTCGCCGTCCAGGCATCGGCGCATTCGCGCGCGATTCTCGCCGCGGCGAGGTTGATATCGCGAACCCGGCCTTCGAGCTTGTAGTCGGCTTGCGCGATCCGCGTCGCATTGAAAGTATTGGTCTCGATGATATCCGCGCCGGCTTCCAGAAACTGGTTGTGGATCTCGCGCACGATTTCGGGCCGGGTGAGCACGAGCAGGTCGTTGTCGCCTTTCAAGTCATGCGCGTGATCGTGCAGCCCGCATACCGCCGGGCCGCGGTAGCCTTCCTCTCCCAGCTTGTAGGCCTGGATCATGGTGCCCATCGCGCCGTCCAGAATCAGGATGCGCTGCTTCAAGAGGCTCTCCAGCAGCGCTGTCTTGTCGATAATCTCGTTCATTTTCCGGCTCCAAAAACACGAAACCCGTTCAGCTGCCGCCGAGCGGGTTTCCGTCGAAAGCCGCTTTGTCGGGTAGGGACAGCCCGTTACCGGGCCATCCCCCC
>DATMNH010000385.1:0-3688 GCA_035568975.1 Casimicrobiaceae bacterium | reverse complement strand
CCCCCGCGCGAGGCGGAGTTGTGCGGCCTTCGTCGAGCCGGCCGCGATACTTGAGCTTGCGGTCGGCATTGTAACCGAAGAAGTCCGGCGTACAGACCGCTCCAAACGCTCGAGCGACTGACTGGGTCTCGTCGTGGAGATATGGAAACGGGAAATCATGAGCTTTCGCGAAACGCCTCATATTCTCAAATGAGTCTTCGGGATAGCTCGCCGCATCGTTCGAGCAAATCGCTGCAAAGCCTACGCCCTCCGACATCAGTACGCGGGCGTCCGAAACCATGCGGTCGATCACCGCTTTGACATAGGGGCAATGGTTACAGATGAAGACGACGACTGTGCCTTTTTCGCCCGCAACGTCGTCCAGTGCGTAAGTCTTGCCATCGGTGGCCGGAAGCCGGAACTCCGCCGCCGTCGTGTCAAGAACGCCTTGGGTAGCTGTTGTCGCCATATCGCACCTCCTTGCGTCCAAATATATGCTGACGACGGCCTGCCGGGGCACAGTTTCCAAAGCCTGCTTGCGAGCCGCAGGCCAGTCATTTCCGGTCTACCCCCTGATAGCCGACGTGGAAAGAAGCCTTGAGGTTGCAGGCAGCGCGGTTGGAGACATGCTGGATATGATGATTGCGCAAGCGCAGAGATCGAGCCCGCCGTATTATTAGCGCTGAGGGCAAATCGCCGTGCCGCTTGCTTTCCGTTTAGATGTAAGTCTATCCGGTTTCTCTTCGAAGTTGATCGACTAGATCTGGCTGAACCGGTGGCCAGCGGTCGCAGCGCTCAGCGCGAGGCGTCGCGCGTGCAGCGTCTCAAATTGATCTTCAATTGCTTGAGCTCGGCGACGCGCTGATCGATGCGCCGCTCCCATAGCTTGTGCAGCGGCCCCCAGACCTTCGGCGGTAACGGATGGATATCCGGTAGGTTCCTCAGTTGCTCGGCGATTTCATCGAGGTTGAAGCCCGCGCTCTGCGCGAGCGTGATCAAGATGATCTTGTAAAAGGTCGCTTTGCTGTAGCGGCGCTGGCTCCCGCTCGTCTCGCGTTCGGAAGTGATCAGGCCGAGCTTCTCGTAGTAACGCAGCGACGATGCCGGCACGGAGGTGCGCTCGGACATCTCTCGGATGTGGATCAGCTCATCGGCGGGCCAAGTCCATTCCGGGCACACGTACCGGACCGCGTGGTTCGCTCGCGATCGGTTGGGAATATCCATGGACTGCAAAACCCCGTTTAATGCACTGGCGGTAAAATCGTCAGTAGCACAAAAGTGGATCGGCGCAAATATTCCTCTTGCTTTTTTTTAAGTTGAAGTTAGCTTCAGCTTGAAAAGACATCACTACTAGTGCCGCCGGTCCCCGCCAAGCCGAGGTGAATGTCGAAATGCATAAGAAGCCCGAAGGCGTGAGCTACCGCCTATCCGATCCCGCCAGTCAAGAGGACACTCGTGCCACACCGCCATTACTTGCTCGTGTCGCTGCGTGCCGGTCTTTCCGCCATTGCCATCGTGGTCATGGCCGCCGTCATCACCGCTTGCAGCAACAGCCAGGCGGAAGCCCCGCCTCCGCCGCCCGAAGTCGATGCGGCCCAGGTCGCAACCAAATCCGTACGCCAGTGGGACGAATTCAGCGGGCGAATCGCGGCCATCGGCGCGGTTGACATACGTCCGCGCGTCAGCGGCTATATTGACCGCATCGCCTTCAAGGAGGGTGACACGGTCAAAGCGGGCGACCTTCTGTTCGTGATCGATCCGCGTCCCTACCGCGCCACCTATAACAGCGCGGTAGCCCAGCTCGAACGCGCACACGCATCGGCGCAGCTCGCCGAGGCGCAGCACAAGCGCGCGGAATCGCTGGTCAAGACCGACGCGATCTCGATCGACACCTACGACACGCGCAGCGCCGCGCTGGGACAGACCAGCGCCGACGTGCATGCGGCCGAAGCGGCGCTGGCCACCGCCAAGCTCAATCTCGACTTCACCGAGGTGCGTTCGCCGATTGCCGGTGGAGTCAGCCGCGCACTGCTGACGCTCGGCAACCTCGTCCAGGCCGACCAGACCGTGCTCACCAGCGTCGTCTCGCAGGATCCAGTCTATGTCTACTTCCAGCCGGACGAGCAGTCCTTCCTGCGCTATCGCGAGCTCGCCCGCAAGGGCGAACGCGCCAACTCGGACAACCCGGTGCGCGTGGGCCTCGCCAGCGAAACCGGCTTTCCGCATTCGGGCACGATGAACTTCGTCAACAACCAGGTCGATGCGGCGACCGGCACCATCAACGTGCGCGCGACGGTGCCGAACCCCGACGGCGTGTTCGTGCCCGGCCTCTATGCGCGCGTGCAGCTCGAAGGGCGCGCCGAATACATGGCGATGCTGATCGATGACAAGGCCATCATGACCGATCAGGATCGCAAATACGTCTATGTCCTTGGACCGGAGGACAAGATCAAGCGCAAGGACATCGTGCTTGGCAGCGTCCATGACGGCTTGCGGGTAGTGCAGTCCGGCCTCGATGCGAATGACAGGGTCATTGTCGCCGGTCTCCAGAAGATCTTCGCACCGGACACCAAGGTCAAACCCAACCTAGTTGCGATGAGCGCTCGGCCCCAGTCGTAACCCGCAAGGAGACGCATCCTTGGACTTCTTCTCCAGGTTCTTCATCGATCGCCCGATCTTCGCGGCGGTGCTGTCGATCGTGATCTTCGTCGCCGGTGCGATCGCGATCCCGCTATTGCCGATCAGCGAATATCCCGAGGTCGTTCCGCCCACTGTCGTCGTGCAGGCGACCTATCCGGGCGCCAACCCCAAGGTCATCGCCGAGACCGTGTCGTCTCCGCTGGAGGAGCAGATCAACGGCGTCGAGGACATGATGTACATGAAGTCGGTAGCCGGCTCCGATGGCGTACTGCAGATGACGATCACCTTCGCCCCCGGCACCGATCCGAACAAGGCGCAGGTGGACGTGCAGAATCGCGTTTCCCAGGCGCTATCGCGCCTGCCGTCGGAAGTTGTCAGCCTCGGGGTGACAACGCAGAAGCAGTCACCGGCCTTCCTCACGTTGATCACGCTGATCTCGGACGGCAAGTATGATGCGCTTTACCTGCGCAACTACGCCAATATCCGGGTCAAGGACCAGCTCGCGCGCATTCCCGGCGTCGGCCAAATACGGCTGTTCGGCGGTGGCGACTATGCGATGCGCGTCTGGCTCGATCCGAACGAGATCGCTTCCCGCGGCATGACCGCGGGCGACGTGGTGCGGGCCATCCAGGAGCAGAATATCCAGGTCTCGGCCGGCCAGCTCGGCGCCGAACCGATCAAGGGCGGCAGCGATTTCCTGATTGCGATCAACGCGCAGGGCCGCCTGCGCACGGCGCAGGAGTTCGGCGATGTTGTGCTGAAAACCGGCTCGAACGGCGAGGTCGTGCGGCTTTCCGACGTCGCACGCATCGAGCTTGGCGCCAGCGACTACACCCTGCGTGGCCAACTCGACCATTACAACACGTCCATCATCGGCGTGTTCCAGGCGCCCGGCGCCAACGCGCTGGCGACGCGGGACGCGGTGATCGCGAAGATGGACGAACTCGCCAGGCAGTTCCCGCCCGGCGTGAGCTACCGATCGGATTATGATGCCACGATCTTCGTGCGAGAATCGATCGCGGCCGTCATTCACACGCTGTTCGAGGCGATCGCGCTGGTCGTGCTGGTG
>DATMNH010000384.1:0-3463 GCA_035568975.1 Casimicrobiaceae bacterium | reverse complement strand
TTTGGTGGTGGCGGCTTTGGTGGTGGCGGCGGCGGTTTCCACGGAGGCAGCATCGGCGGCTTTGGCGGCGGCTTCCACGGTGGCGCTTTGGCTGGAGGATTTCACGGTGGCCCTGGCCCCGTTGTTCGAGGGTTCAATAATGGCGGCTTCCACGGTTTTGGCCCCGGTCCTGTCGTTCGAGGATTTCATGGCCATGACTACGGGCACCACCGCTACGGCTACTGGCCGTATGGCTACTGGAACGATTACGCTTACGACTATCCATACTACGATTCGTACGACGACAACGGCAGTTGCTACGTCGTTCAGCGACGGGTGCACACCGCGCATGGCCGGCGTCTGCAACCGCGCCAGGTATGCGGTTGATCGACCGTCGCGGATTGACGTTGAACGCGGTCTGAAACGTCAACTGACTGGTTAAACAATTCGAATGGATGAGATGACCTCAGCGCGGTTCCGCGCCGAGGTCAATTTTTTCGAGATGCCGCCACTTCGCCATCGCGACCCCTGTGTTTCCACGGTCAGCTGTCCTCGACACGCACCGGAAAGGGTCTCAGCAACGTAAGGGCCTCCACCTCGCCGCCCTCGATCGCGACCGGACAGCACCGAAGCGCGCTGGGCGTCGGTCACCGCCGCGTCGCCGTACACTCAAGCGTGATGAGCATCGTGCTCGTTTCTTCCTACATCGACGAAGGTGCCGTTAGTTGGCGTTCCAACGAGGGGGAATTGACGTGCCGCAAGGGCACAGGACAGGAGCAGCTGATGCGGGATCACGACCTGCTGCCATTGGGGCTGACGCGACGGCGCGTGCTGGGCGGGATGGGAGTGGCGAGCCTGGCGCTAATGTCCTCGGCGGCAACAGCGCAAGAGACGGTCGATCTGCGCGTGCCGGGCGGTCCGAGTACGCGGATGATCACCACATCCTATCCGCAAAAGGGCCGAATGATCTTGCAGCGTTCGAGCCCGCCATGGCTTGAGACGCCATTCGAAGTCTTCGACAAAGGCGTGTTCACTCCAAACGATCAGCACTACGTCAGCTGGCACTGGGCGAATTTTCCGGGCGACATCGATGTGGACAGCTTTCGTCTGACGGTCCGGGGTCGGGTCAACCAGCCCCTCTCGCTGTCGCTCAAGGATATTTTGCAGGGATTGCCGACATTTGACATCGCCGCGGTCAACCAATGCGCCGGCAATTCGCGCATCTACGCCGTTCCACGCGTAGCCGGTGCTCAATGGGCAAATGGTTCGATGAGCAACGCCATCTGGACAGGGGTGCGTCTCAAGGATGTGCTTGACCGCGCCGGTGTGAAGCCTAGCGCCATTCAGGTCCGCTTCGGCGGCCTGGATGAACCGGTGATGTCGGGCGCACCGAAGTTCCTGAAGTCGCTCAGCATCGATCACGCTCGCGACGGCGAGGTGATGATTGCTTTCGCCATGAACGGCGAGCAGCTTCCATTGCTGAACGGATTTCCGCTACGGCTCGTTGTGCCCGGTTGGTGCGGAGTCTACTGGGTCAAGATGCTGAACGACATCGAAGTGCTGGATCAGCCCGACACCAATTACTGGACGGCGACCGGCTACCGCGTGCCCGACACGGCGCACAATACCGTCAAGCCGGGCGAGATCGGATTCAAGATGGTGCCGGTGACCCGCAACCTTCCGCGGTCGTTCATCACCAACATCCGCAACGGTGATAGCGTGCCCGCGGCGGCGTCGGCTTTGGCGCGGGGCATCGCCTTTGGCGGCGATTGCGGCGTTGCACGCGTCGATTTGTCGATCGATGGCGGCAAGACTTGGCAGCCGACCCAGCTCGGTGCCGACCAGGGCACATACGGCTTTCGACAATGGCAGACACAATTCACGCTGCCTGCGCGCGGCGCGCAAACCTTGATGGTTCGTTGCACCAACAGCAAGAATGAGGCGCAGCCCGACTTCCGGATATGGAATCCGGCCGGCTATCTGTTCAATACAATTGAAACCACCCGTGTGGTCGCCGCCTGAGGAAAAACCAAAAATGCTACGTGCCGCTTTCCCGATGCCCGCCGTTCTGGGACTGGTTCTGTTGCTGCATCCCGGCCAGGCTGCAACCGTCACCACATTGAAGTCGCCGAAGCTGGAGGTCCCCACCAGCGCCGCGATGTTCCCCGCAGGTGCGGGCTCGGACGCGATCAACAACAACTGCCTCGCCTGCCACTCGGCCGACCACGTGTTGAACCAGCCTTCGTTGTCCAGGGAAGCCTGGAAAGAAGTCGTCAACAAGATGATCACGGCCTACAGGGCCCCCATTAGCCCTGACGACGCCAAGGCAATCGTGGACTATCTGGTTCGTACCAAAGGCACTTCACAGCTCGGCGACGCGAGCTCTCGGCGAGAGCATCCGCGCGGCTAATTTTTTACTCGTCGGAACCTCACAATGACGAAACTTGGAATTGGCGCTGGAATCTTGGCAACGGTCTTCTGCTTGTCAGTCAAGGCACAGACCATCAACGTCACGGCTCTCGATCAAGACGGAGCCCAGACGATCCTGCAAGCAGCGAACGAGAGCGCGCGGCAGCGCAATGAACCCTCGGCAATTGCAGTAGTTGATCCCGCCGGGGATCTGCTTGCTTTCCGGCGTATGGATGGTGTTCGGCCGGCAAGCGCGGACCTCGCCATCGAGAAGGCGCGAACGGCTGCACGGTTACAACGGGCGACGGCAGAAATTGAGGACAACATTAATCACGGCCGAACGGCCTTCGTCACTGCCGGCATCCCGGCGCTACGCGGCGGCGTGCCGATCCTAGTAAACGGCGCAGTCGTGGGCGCAGTCGGTGTGGCCGGCCTGAGCAAGGAGATCGACGCCGAGATCGCGAACACCGCGGCGACGGCGCTGAGCCCACACCGATGACAGCTCAGTGTAGGTGACGGAGTTACTTTTGGTGTGGCCCTTCGCGACCAGTTGCAGGCGTACTGCAGCCGCACCGCGCACTTGCTGGCTCGCGCGGCGCCGTGACGCGCAAGGCCTTTGTCGGTGCGGCGCAGCCTTCGTTGTCGGCTGCGGGTCATTTTCGATCGAGCCAGCCGATCCCGTGAGCCAGTTGATGTCCAAAGCGACCTGAGGTTTAGCCTGCGCAAAATGACGAAGGGCCAACTTCAGACAAAGTGCGGCGCAGAGAAGAGTCGCGTTATTCGATCACCTCATCGGCAGTCGCGAGTAACGCGACGAGTTCCGAGCACCGAATCAAACCCGCGTTTCTCAATCTAACGTGATGCTTCGTCACTTCCAATTTAATGGCGCTGAGTCGTGCGCCTGCCTACGTGCGGAAGGCGCGCTTACGATTTAGCCCGGCGACTTTGTCGTGGATGTCAGACGGGTTCGTATCGTTCAGTCATCGCCCATCCAACCTTCTTGTCTCGGAACCTCGTAAAAATGAAAAACACATGACAGGATCTGCCATAACCGCATCGGTCATCGTGCTTGTTG
>DATMNH010000383.1:0-4207 GCA_035568975.1 Casimicrobiaceae bacterium | reverse complement strand
TCCGACATCGCCCAGGAAAATTTTGGCCGGCGGCAAGTTCATGACCAGACAGGGAGCGATTGCGGCCACCAGCGCCCAGAGGATCGGCGCATCGCCGGCACCCGCCATCGACCCCGCCACCGCGTAAGCTCCAAAACCGATCAGAGCCATCGCAACGGCCAGTCCATCACTCCCGTCCATGAAGTTGAACAGGTTCGCCATCCACACTATTGCAAGCACCGCAGCAAAGGGATTGAGCGGCGTTTCGCTCACCCAGACCCACGCGCATGCCGCCATGGTTTGGACCAGCAGGCGCGTCCACGCCGGCACGCCGTAACGATCGTCCCAGAACGACACCGCGATGGTCAGCACCAGAGGCGCGAGCCAGGGCTGCGGAGACGCGAGCCACGCGGTGCCAACCAGCCATCCCGACCATACCGCCAACCCGCCTCCCCGAGGAACGGGCCGATGGTGCAGCGAGCGTACGTTGGGATGCGCAGTGGGTAGCCACCCGGGGCTCTTCAGCAGGATCAGACTTATTGACGCGACAGCGGCCGCTAGCAGCGCCGGTAGTACTGACACCGCGGGCGAGAGAGCGATCATCGTTTCCGTTTGCGTTGAAGCACCCGCTTTCGCCACGTTGTCGGCAAGCTATTGTTTGCGGCCATTTTTCGGCCGACCCGCGTATCACATGCCGAATGGCCGCGACAGAGTGAATTATACCCACCCCAAGGCTCGAAATATGCTGCGGCAGAGAGGTCTGCCTTGTTGCAATTAAGCAACAGGGTTGTCGGGGGTTTTTGGGGCCGCGGGTTTTAGCTTGCCAATGGAATCGCCGCTTTGGCACAATTGGGTCAACTTCTCGTTTACCTCGTGAGAAGGTTTCCGACGGCAGGCGCAAACGCCTTTTCTGCCGCTTGCCAACTTAATCGTGTTAGAGGAGAGATTCCATGAATAAAAAGCTCGTGGTTCTTGCCGTCGCCGGCGCGTTCGCTTCGCCGCTGGCTGTGCAAGCGCAAACCGCGAATGTGACGCTGTACGGTCGCGCGAACATCGACCTGGAGTTCGTCAACGGCAAGACCTGCCAGGGTGGTAATTCTGCGGGTGGCCAAGGTGGCGGCACCGTTCTCAGATCGTGTTCGGCCCTGTCCAACGCTGCGGCGACCGACCAGATCAGCAATCCGACGGTGACGCGCGTAAGCAGCAACTCCTCGCGCTTCGGGATGCGCGGAACCGAGAGCCTGGGCGGTGGCCTGAATGCCATTTTCCAGCTCGAGTCGAACGTCAGCTGGGACAGCGGCAACTCATCGAGCTCGGGTATCGCCAGCCGTGAAACCTTCGCCGGCCTGCAAGGCAGCTGGGGCAAGGTCACGATGGGCAAGTTCCTGGCGCCCCAGGACGACCTGCACCCGATCTTCGGTAACGCGCCCACGCTGACGACGTCGATCCTGTCGACCGCCGACGTCTGGGCCTTTGGCAACCTGAACAAGGCCCAGGGTGGCTTCGACGCGCGCCTCGGCAACAGCGTGCGCTACGATTCACCGAACTTTCAGGGCTTCACCGCCGCGTTCCAGGTTTCGACGCGCGACGATACGGGAAACACGACGCAGACACCGTTCGGCGGCGACAACGGCGACCATACCTCCGTGATGCGTCATGCCTACGTGTACGGCGGCAACCTCATCTACTCCAACGGCCCGATCCAGGCCGGCCTTTCATTCGAGCAAAATCAGAAGGTACGCCAATACACGTCCGATGTTTTCGCGACCGCGGGCTCGGCCGGGACCAGTGCCGCGAATCCGTTCAACGCCAACGATACCGACTGGACGATCACCGGCGCGTATGACTTCGGCACCATCATGCAGGGTTTCGGCCTGCGTATCGCGGGGGTCTACGAGCACACCAAGTTCCAGACGCCGACCGGCGACCTGAAGCGCGATTTCTGGGGCGTTTCGGGCACTATCCCTGCAGGTGGCGGCAAGATCTACCTGTTCTACGGCAAAGGCGAAAACGGCAAGGGCGGCGCGGTCGACGGCGAGAATGTCGGCTACTTGGTCAAGGGTGGCGACACCGGCGTCCAGCAGTGGGAAGCGAGCTATAGCTACAACTTGTCGCCGCGGACCATGCTCAATGCAGGTTATGTCAAGCTGCAGAATGATTGCAAGGCGGCGTACACGTTCAACATCAATCCGTACCCGATCGCCATCGGACAGTTGAACGCGGCCCCCGGCAGCGCTGGCGACTTCTGCAGCGGCCGGCCGGGCGGTTTCGTGTTGGGTTTCGTGCACCTGTTCTAAGACGTATCAAAGCAAGTTCGATCCGACTGGGTTTAAGTGATCATGCGGGCGTCCTTTGGACGCCCGTTTTTTTTTGCATGTCGTATGATCGGAAACCTGAGAGCGCGAATCGCCGCGCGGACGACCGCTTGCGTTACCGCTTTGTGCCAAACTGAAGCACCCGATTGCGTGGTGACTCCTTGACGACTGACGACCTCATCACCGGTTTCGATCGTGCCTTGCGCACGCTGACAAGCACCGTGACTTCGCAACGAACCAGTCCTGCGGAAGATCGTCCCGAGACAGCGCTCTCTCCCGAGGAGCGACGTCATGCCGCTGGCTTGATGCGAGTCAATCACACCGGCGAAGTCTGTGCCCAGGCGCTCTACAGCGCGCAGGCGCTCCTCGCGCGCGATCCCGAAATCCACCGCCGTTTTGCATTGGCCGCGCGCGAGGAGGAAGACCATCTGGCGTGGACGCAGCAGCGTCTCGCCGAGCTCGGTTCGAGGACCAGCTACACGAATCCCTTCTGGTACGCCGGGTCGTTCGCGATCGGGCTCGTCGCCAGTATCGGCGGCGACCGGAGAAACCTTGGATTTGTCGTCGAGACCGAACGGCAGGTCGAAGAGCACCTGACCGAGCATATGGACCGGCTGCCAGAATCGGACGCGCGAAGCCGCGCTATCGTCGCCGCGATGCGCGACGACGAAGCGCGGCACGGTGCGTCCGCGCGCGACGCGGGCGCGGCTGAGCTTCCCGGCCCGATTCGCGCGTTGATGCGCGCCACCGCGAAGCTGATGACGGTCATCGCGTACCGCGTCTAGGCTCGGCTCACTGCCCCGCGGTACATCGCATGAATGTTTCGATCCCGACGGCATCAGAGGCGGGCGGCGCATGAGCGGCGGGCATCACCCGCGGAGACGCTCGATGCATCGCGGCTTCGCCGCGCTGAGGTTCGCCGCCGCCGTTGCCGTCGCGGCGGCCGCGCCGGTGCACGCACAGCTCGCCAATTTCAAGCTCTACGGCAGCCTCAATCTCGATTGGGAGTTGATCAGCGGCAGGCAGAGCGACGGGACCAACCCGACGGTCAACCGCGTCAGCAGCAATTCTTCACGATTTGGTTTGCGTGGCGTCGAATACATAGGTAGCGGTTGGAATGCCATCTATCAGCTCGAGTCCTCCGTCCAGGCGGACACCGGGGGCTCGGCGCTGGGAACGCGCGAGACTTTTGCCGGGCTGCAAGGCGAGTGGGGGACGTTCAAGCTCGGCAAGTTCCTTACACCCTACGACGACATCCATCCCATATTCGGCAACGCACCGACCCTCACGACATCGGTGCTGTCGACCGCTGCCCTGTGGGCCCAAGGATCACTGACCAAGGGCCAGGGCGGCTTCGATGCCCGTCTGGGAAATTCGATCCGCTACGAGTCACCGACCGTCAACGGTTGGAGCGCTGAGCTCCAGTACTCGACGCGAGATTCTTCCGGCAACGCCGACGGGGCAGCCGGTGACAATGGAGACCATACTTCCGAGCTTCGGCATGCGAATGTCTTGAGCCTCGGCGGCTTCTACAACAACGGCCCGGTGGAACTCGGCGTGGCCTACGAGCGCAATTACAAGGTTCGCGCAATCGGCAAGTACGACGACGCGTTCTCGGTCAGCGGCGGCTACGATTTCGGCGCGGCGAATAGCGCCTTTAACGTGCGCCTGGCCGGCATTTACGAGCGGCTCAAGTACGATACGCTGGGCGGCGATATCACACGCGATTTCTACGGGATCTCGGCGACGGTGCCCGCCGGCGGAGGGCAGATCTACGCCTTCTGGGGGCGCGCCAACGATGGCAAGGGCAGCGCGCCCGACGGGACCCAGGTCGGCGCATTGGCGAAGGGACCCGGGACCGCGAGCGAGCAGTGGGAGTTGAGCTACACCTATAGCCTTTCGCTGAGAAGTCT
>DATMNH010000382.1:0-5061 GCA_035568975.1 Casimicrobiaceae bacterium | reverse complement strand
CTGGCGATACTGAAAAAGTCGGCGCCGTTTGAAATCCGACAGGAGATCCTGCCATGGCAGGGAATCCTTCCCGGCGTTGCATCGGGCAAATACGATGTGGCGCTCAGCGCCGCTGTCATCACCGACGAGCGCGCCAAGTCACTCGACTTCACGATGCCAATCTCGGAATCGACGATGGCCTATGTGAAGCGCAAGGGCGATTCATCGATCACCAGTCTCAAGGACCTCTCCGGCAAGACGCTTGGCGTTCAGCAGGGCGGTGCGTCCTTTCAGGTGCTTCCCTACCTCGAGGCCGATCTCAAGAAATCCGGGGGAACGCTCGGAAAAGTGGTCCAGTACGGCGCCTTCTCGGAGGCCTACCAGGATCTCGTGAACAAGCGCCTCGATGTGGTCATCCACAACATCGTGTCGCTTTCGACTCTCGTCAGCGAGAAGCCGGACGTATTCGATCTGGGGCAGCGGGTCGGCGAGAAGTCATACGCCGCGTGGGCTGTGCAGAAGGGGAACAAGAGTGTCGTCGACTTTCTGAACGCCTTTCTTGCGCAACAGAAGTCCAGCGGGTCGATGAAGCAGCTGCAAACGCAATGGCTCAAGATCAGCTTCGACGACCTGCCGAATAAACCGATGCTGCCTGGCGATCGACCGATGCCGTGACGCGTGACGTGCGCGGTCCCGACTCGACCCGTCACGGCTGATTGAGCGAGGATTTGCAGTCGCGGGACGACGCCGTCGGCTCGCTGTTCTAGGGGTTCGGCGATGCTGACTGCATCGATGCTGTTGGACCTTCTGACGGGCGTCGCAACGACCGTCGCCGTCTCGGCCATTGCGATCACGGCCGGTGTTCCGCTCGGTTTGTTGCTTGCGCTTGGCCGCGGCGCAAAGGTGCGCACGCTAAGCGCGGCGTGCGCGATCTACGCGAGCTTCGTGCGCGCCGTCCCCGTGGTGACTTTCGTCATGCTGATTTTCTTCGGCCTGCCCGCCCTGGGGATGTCGTTGGATCCTCTCCCGGCTGCGGTCATTGCCCTCACGCTCAACACCACCGCGTTCAATAGCGAGATCTGGCGGGCGGCCATTGCCGACTTCCCACGCGGGCAACTCGAGGCGGCTCGGGCATTCGGCATGACAGGCCCGGTTTCCTTCCGGCGCATCGTTTTTCCGCAGATCTGGCGAGCGAGCCTTCCATCGCTCGTCAACGAGATGACGCTTCTCATCAAGGCGAGTCCTGCGATCGCGATCATCGGCGTGGTCGATCTTACCCGGAAAGCGCGGCAGATCGCCGCGACGACCTACGAGCCGCTGCCCCCCTTCCTTGCCGCAGCAGTGCTCTATGGGCTCGCACTGCTATTCCTTGTCATCGCTGCGCGCACGTTGGAACGACGTCTGCGCGTCCGCATCGGAAGGCTATGAACGTGCGTCTCGATGTCATTTGGCACGAGCTTCCCCAGTTCGCCATCGGATTGGGCAACACCGTATGGCTTTGCGCGGTCTCGATGACGCTGTCGCTGGTGCTCGGCGGCTTGTTGATGGTTCCCCTGATGTCGCGGAACCGAGTGGTGAGAGGCGCGGCGCAGGCGATCGTCGATGGTGGACGCTGCGTTCCGTTCCTGCTGCTGACCTATCTCGTGTACTTCGCGCTTCCCTCGCTCGGACTCACCGTCGACAAATGGAGCGCCGCACTGATTACGCTCGTCGTTTATAACACCGCATACATGGCCGAGATTCTTCGTGGCGGATGGGCACACCTTCCTGCCGGTCAGACGGACGCCGCGCACGCGTTCGGCTTTACCGGGTTGAAGCTGTTCCGACGGATCATCCTGCCGCAAGTCCTGATCGCCGTCGGACCCGTGATCGGGAATCAATTGATTCAGCTGATCAAGGACTCGGCGTTCCTGTCGATTATCACGGTTCCCGAGCTCACCTTCGCGGCAAATGCCGTGCAGTCGTATTATTTTGTGCCATTCGAGTCCTTCCTTTTCGCCACCCTGCTTTATTGGGCTCTGTGCGGGGGCGTCGAGTGGCTCGTCCACCGCGGAGAAAAATACGCGTCAATCGTGCGGCTCCCCCGTGACTAGCACCGCGCCAACTCCTGCCGTGGAATTGCGCGGGGTGGTGAAACGCTTTGGCGCGCACGAGGTGTTGACGGACATCGATCTGCAGATCATGCCCGGTGAGACGGTCTGCATCCTCGGTCCCAGCGGATCGGGCAAATCAACGCTGCTGCGCTGCATCAACTGGCTGGAGCGGCCCGATCAAGGGTTGGTATTTCTGCACGGTACTCGGGTCGGCTACCGTTTCACGGCCACCGGCAGCGTTCCGATGAACGACCGCGAGCTCGCAATGCTGCGCACGCGCATCGGAATGGTGTTCCAGCACTTCAATCTTTGGCCGCATCTGACCGCGCTCGAGAACATCATCGAGAGCCCGCTGCACGTCCTGCGAAGACCACGCCGCGAGGTGTTGGCCGAGGGCGAACAACTGCTCGAAAAGGTTGGGCTCGCCGACAAGCGCGATGCCTATCCCGCTTTCCTTTCCGGCGGCCAGATGCAGCGAGTCGCGATTGCCCGTGCTCTAGCCATGCGTCCGGACGTGCTGCTGTTCGACGAGGCGACGAGCGCGCTCGATCCCGAACTGGTCGGGGAAGTGCTTGCGGTCATGAAGGACATCGCCCATATTGGCTTGACGATGATCGTGGTCACTCACGAGATGAATTTCGCACGCGATGCAGCGAGCCGCATCGTTTTCCTCGATAAGGGGAAGATTGTCGAAGTCGCAACGGCGGACGCGTTTTTTGAGCGTCCGGCCACAGAGCGTTCCCGGCAGTTTTTGGAGCGCTATCGCTAATCGAGCAGCGTCTTACTGAAGGAGGCACAGTAATGGACCTCGAATTCCTCAACATCTCCGACGCGCCACCCCCGCCGCCGACCGCAGCTTACAGTCACGCCGTACGCGCTGGAGATTTTCTTTTCGTGACCGGACAGCTCGGCGTCGATCCCAAATCCGGTGCGCTGGTGCCGGGCGGAGCCACGGAGCAAGCGCAGCAAATCATGCGCAACCTGGAGACCGTCTTGCGGGGCGCCGGAACATCGCTGGATCGCGCGGTGATGGTCCGAATCTACCTCGTGAACTTCTCTGCCGATTATCCTGCCGTGAACAAGATCTATAGCAGTTACTTCAAGCAAGGTCGCTTTCCCGCCCGCACAACGGTCGGTGTCACGAACCTGGCGACAGGAGCATCGGTCGAGATCGATCTGATCGTGCGACCCTGACCTCAGGATGATGGTGTGCGCGCTGCATCCGTGATCTTTTGTTGCAGCGCTGTCATGCGCCCGCCGGCATCGGTAATGGCCTGTTTGACGAGGTCGCGCACTTCGGCGTCCCGCAAAGGACGCAAGCCGGTATAAAGCTTCAGCTGTTCGGGATCTTCGGTCCGCTGCGCAGCGAGTGCCGCAGTGCCGTGGGCCGTGGCAGTCGCCGCGGCAACGGCTGCCTCGCGGCTCAATCCACCCTCTACGCCCGCGGCGATCATCGCATCGAGCACAGGCAGAAAGTAGGTTGGGCCCACCGCGGTCAGCGCGGTGTAAAGATTCATCGCAGCGTCGTCAATCTCCACCGTCGCGCCGAGTGCGGCGAGCAATCGGTCGGCGAGCGCGCGGGCTTGACCGGTAACGTTCGAGCCGTACGTGACCGGATTGAACCCGACGCCTACCAATGAAGGCGAATTGGGGTTGATGCGGATGACCGACGTCGCCGGCGGGAGCAAGGACTCGATCAAGGCGATCGGAACTGCTGCGGCGAACGACACGATCAAGGGACGATGCGGCAGGCGGTCTCGAATGGCATCGAGTACTTTGCCCACCTCCAGAGGGGGAACCGCCAAAATGACCAGTTCTGCCGCGGCTGCGTCGGCGGGATCGATGGTGATTCGCACGCCGAAACGCCGCGCAATCTCCTCGCGTCGCGCGTCTTTCGTTTCACACGCGACAATATCCTGTGCCTGGGCTTCAGCGCCGTTCACGAGTCGATCGATGACCACCCCGCCGATTGCGCCAGCGCCGACCAATCCGACCTTAACTCCGCGCATGTTGTTCATGACACCCCCGTGTTGTTGCTGATGGTTGAGCAAGCGGGACGAATTGTGAATTGTAGCGCCGTCGCCTGTCATGCCGACCGGCGGAGCTCGGGTTGCGGGCATGGGAGCCACGAGCTTGTCGGACTTGTCTTCGACCTAGCCTTCGAAGATCGCCTCAGGCAAAACCGCCGAGACCACGACATTGGGGACATCGACGACGTTGCTGATTTTAAGGTCCACAGCAACGCTGCAGATGATGTAGGCCTGCTCACGCGTCCAGCCACGCTCTTCCAGCAAATCGATCATCTGGATCACCGCATTGCGCGCAGCTAGCGTGATGTTGCCTCCGTCATTGGTGCCGTCCTCGCGGATAGGCATCCCCATCGTAGCGATGAAATCGCGGGGAGCGGCCCATTCGGGCGCGGTGAAAAACCCCGGATGGGCAAATCTGGGCCAGCGGATCGCGTGCCGCAGCGCTTCGCCGGCGTGGATGCGAAAGCGCACGACGACCGTGGCACCGGTCTCGATCGCGGTGCCGCAGCATTCTGAATCGCCTTGGGCGAAATGCGCATCGCCGGCGGAATAAAGCGCGCCCTCGACGTTCACGGGAATCAATAAACGCGAGCCCTGCGTAATCTGTTTGATATCGCCGTTGCCGCCGTTCTCGCGTGGCGGAATCGTTCGCAGACCATGGCTCGCAATCGGCTCGTCAGCTGGCACTGCGCTACTCGCGTCGGGAAGAAACACAAGACCTCCCCGGTCGGATAACTCGCCTTCGCGGCGAGTCCATTCCCGCAACTGATCGTGCGAAGGAGCCAGTCCCGCGGTGCCCATGAATGCGCTACTCGGAATGCGTACGCCGGGAAGCGAGGGGGAAGTTGCCCAATCGTTCTCGAGATTCCAGTGGACAAGATACGGCGCAGCAAAGAGATCGGACAAAAAGCCGAGTCCGGGTACAAATCGCGTCCAGCCGTGACGCTCCGGCGTGATCT
>DATMNH010000381.1:0-11547 GCA_035568975.1 Casimicrobiaceae bacterium | reverse complement strand
GAGTACCGAGCCAGCCGGCGGCGGCGACACCAATCGCACCGCCCGCCACACCCAGCAGCCACAACCAGGGATTCCATCCGAACGGAATCAGGAACACGCGGTCGGCGAGCACATAGCCGATCGCCGTCGCACCGGCGGCGGCAACAAGGCCGGCCAATCCGCCGAGCGCGATGAATTCCGCCACCTGCGCCGCCGAGAGCTGTCGTCGGCTCGCGCCCAGCGTGCGTAAAATGGCGGCGTCGAGGCGGCGCTCGTCCTGCGTCGCCGCGATTGCGGCTTCGAGCACCAGCACTCCTCCCAGCAGCGTGAAAAGGAAGACGAACTCGACCGCGCGCGCCACTTGCTCGATGATGGCCTGCACCTGCTGCAGGATCGCTCCGACGTCGATCACCAGCACGTTGGGATATTCGCGCAGCAGGGGAGTCAGCCAGGCGCTTGCGCTCCCGACGCGCACCGCGGAAATATAGGTTCGAGGCATGGCGTCGATCACGCCGGGCGAGAACAAGGCGAAAAAGTTGACCCGGAAGCTGTCCCAATCGACCTTGCGCAGACTCGTCACCTTGGCGCTGACGCGGGTACCCACGATGTCATAGGTCAGCATGTCGCCGAGCTTGATACCGAGCGTCTGCGCGATGCCCTCCTCCAGCGAGACGCCTTCGCTTCCACCCGGCTTCCACCACTCGCCGGCGACAACCCGGTTGGCGCGCGGCAACGTATCGGCCCACGAGAGGTTGAATTCGCGCTCACCTAGGCGCCGGGCGCCGACGTCGGACAGACGCGTCGTATCGAGCGGCTTGTCGTTGATCGCGACCAGACGGCCGCGCACCATCGGCGACAGTTGAGCATCGACGCCCAGCTCGCGCTTCAGCATCGCGCGCACGCCTTCGACCTGATCCGGCAGCACGTTGACCAGAAACGCGTTGGGCGCGTCCGCAGGCAGGCTCGCGCGCCAATTACGCATCAGATCGCCGCGCACCAGCGTCAGCAGCAGCAGCGACATCAGCCCCAAACCGAGGGCGCCGATCTGCAGGCTCGATCCGAGCGGCCTGCGCCGCAGATTGGCAAGGCCATAGCGCCAGCTGTATCCGCGCTGCGGTAAGAGACGCAGGAGCGCGATCATGGACCACGCCATCACTGCCGCGGCTATCAGCATCGCCGCGATGCCGCCAACCACGATGGCACCGGTCTTGACGTCCTGCGCCTGCCAGCCGATCAGCAGCGCCACCGTCACCGCGCCGAGGATATACGCGAACGATCCGCCCGCACGCGGCATGCCGATGTCGCGGCGGAGGACGCGCAGCGGCGGCACCTTCGACAGCGCGAACAAAGGCGGCAAAGCAAAGCCGAGCAGCATCAGCAATCCGGTGGCGATAGCGGCGACGGCGGGAGCGAGGCCGGGCGGCGGCAGATCGGCGCTGACCATCGCCCCGAGCAGCATCACCAGTAATTGCTGGCCGCCCAGCGCGACGACGCAGCCGACAACGCTGGCTGCCAATCCGAGGACCAGGAACTGCAGCGCGAAGAGCGCGAGCATCTGCCGCTGCGGCGCCCCGAGGCAGCGCATCATGGCCGCGGCGTCGAGATGCCTGCGCAGATATCGTGACGCGGCCAACGCGACCGCCACCGCGGCGAGCATCACCGCGACCAGCGCCGCCAGCGCCAGGAATTGTTCGGCGCGCTCGAGCGTCTGCCGCACCTCGGGGCGCAGATCGCGAATCGACTCGAGCCGCTGGCCGCGGTCGAGCCGGGCACGGGCCCAGTCGCGAAACGCGTCCGTAGCCGTGCCCGCCACGAGCAGCCGATACGACGCGCGATTGCCCGGCTGCAGCAGCTTGGTTGCAGGAACATCGTCGAGATTCATCAGCAGCTTCGGCCCCATCGACAGCAGGCCTCCCGCGACTTCCGGCTCCTGCTGCACGATCGCACCGATGGTCAGGGTCTTGTCACCGACTGCGAGCTCTCCACCCTTGCCGACGTTGAGCCTCGCGGCCAGGCGACCGTCGATCCAGGCTTCGCCCGGTGGCGGAATGCCGGCTGCGGTGATTCCCTCGGGCAAGGAAGGATCGGCAAGCGTGATTGCGCCCCGCAACGGATAGCCCGCCGCGACCGCCTTGACGTCGGCCAGTACCGCGTCGGCGGCGCCGGGACCGGTCGCGGCTTGGACCATGCTGTTGAACTTGATCGCCGGGACAACGGCGAGACCGCGCGCTCGCGCCTCTCGCGCATAGTCGTCGGGCAGCGGCCGGTCGGCGGACAGTAGCAGATCACCGCCCAGGAGCAGGTTGGCCTGCCGGGTCAATGCGACCTTGACCCTGTCGGTGAAAAAGCCGACCGTGCCGACGCTCGCCACCGCCAGGACAAGCGCGGCAATGAGCACCCGCAACTCGCCCGCGTGCCAGTCGCGACCCAGCATGCGCAGTGCCAGCCGGAGCGTATTCATGCGTTCGGCGTCGCCGATTTCGGCGCCGGCAAATGCCCATCGGTCAGCGCGGCATCCTCGACCAGCCGGCCCCCGGCGAGCGACAGCCGACGACCGCATCTCGACGCCAGCATCGTGTCGTGCGTCACCAGCAACAGCGTCGTGCCTCGCTCCCGGTTTAGACGGAACATAAGATCGGCGACTTCGGATCCGGTCGCACCGTCGAGATTTCCGGTCGGCTCGTCGGCCATCAACACGCGAGGCTCGCCCGAAAAGGCACGCGCGATCGCTACGCGCTGCTGCTCGCCGCCCGAGAGTTGCTTGGGGTAATGCCCGACCCGGGCCGCCAGACCGACGCGCGTCAGCCACTCGCGCGCTCGCGGCGCGGCATCGAGCGAGCCGGCAAGCTCGAGCGGCAGCATGACGTTCTCCAGCGCGGTCAAGGCGGGCAGGAGTTGAAAAGACTGGAAAACAAACCCGAGCCAGCGTTGCCGCAGCGCGGCGAGTCCGTCCTCGGACAGTTGATCGAGCGCCGTGTCACCGAGCGACACTTCGCCCGAGGTCGGTCGATCGAGCCCGGCAAGTAGACCGAGCAGGGTGGTCTTGCCGGAGCCCGAGGCGCCGACGATCGCCACCGTCGCGCCCGCAGCCACATCGAAGCTGACGTCGTCGAGGATCATCAGTGGCAACGAACCGCTTTGCACTTGCTTGGAGAGTTTGCGGGCGCGAATGACGGTGGGAGGCATGGGTCGGAGTCGTGAAGCGATGAGGACAAGGTTGGGCCGCAATCCGCATTGCCAACCCGGCGTCCAGGACAAGTGCGGCGAAGGACTTTAGCTTCGTTGCGGCGCGAGCATTGTACCGGGCGACGAAACGCACGCGTTTGGGCACCCCGCGCGCCGCGCTAGAATGTGCCGTCATCCGGGGGAGTATGAATGTCGCGCCGTCCGTTGATACGCTTGTTTTTCGCGCTGTTCGCCGCGCTTGCCGCGAGCGCTTGCGCCGCCGCAGCGCCGGTGGTGCTGGTGCTGGGCGACAGCATCTCCGCCGGCTACGGACTCCCCGCGGAAACGGGCTGGACGACCTTGTTGCAGCAGCGTCTTGCCGCCGAGCACTATCCGCACCGCGTCGTCAACGCCAGCATCAGCGGCGACACGACCGCCGGCGGCAGGGCGCGCCTCGACGCGCTGCTCGTCGAGCATCATCCCGCGGTAACCGTGATCGAGCTCGGCGGCAACGACGGACTGCGCGGCGGCAGCCTGGACGCGATGCGCGCGAACCTCGACGCGATGGCCAGCGCGGCGCAAAAGAGCGGCTCGCGTGTGCTGATCGTGGGCTTGCGCCTCCCACCGAACTATGGGCCGGCGTATGTTGGTCGCTTCGAAACGACCTATGCAGACGTTGCCCGCGAGCGCAAGGCGGCGCTGGTGCCTTTTCTGTTCGAGGGCTTTGCCGAAGACAATGCCATGTTCCAACCCGACCGGATCCATCCGGTGCAGGCCGCGCAAGCGAGATTGCTCGACAACGTGTGGCGAGAGCTCAAGCCCTTGCTCGGCGAACCGGGCAAATCCCGATGAGCGAGCGCCACGCCGTGAGCTCGCGCGTAAGCGTCGATGCGATCGAGGCCTTTCCCGAGCGCGTCGATGTACGAAGCCCGGCCGAATTCGCGCTCGATCATCTTCCCGGAGCGGTGAATCTCCCCGTGCTCGATGATGCGGAGCGCGCCCGCATCGGCACCCTGTACGTCGGCTCCGCATTCGAGGCCCGCAGACTCGGGGCGGCGCTCGTCGCGCGAAACATCGCCGCAATGCTCGACGGCGCGCTCGCCGATAAATCGCGTGACTGGCGGCCCCTGGTCTACTGCTGGCGCGGCGGACAGCGCAGCCGTGCGCTCGCCCACGTATTGAACGAGGTCGGCTGGCGTGCAATGCAGCTCGACGGCGGCTATCGCGCGTATCGCAGGCATGTCGTCGGCCAGCTCGAGACGTTTCCCTCGCGCTTTCGGTTCGTGGTCTTGTGCGGCCTCACCGGCTCGGGTAAGAGCCGGCTCCTCGCTGCGCTCGCGGCGGCAGGCGCACAGACGCTCGACCTCGAGGCAATCGCGCGTCACCGCGGC
Source organism: Casimicrobiaceae bacterium (assembly GCA_035568975.1). Classification (GTDB taxonomy): domain Bacteria; phylum Pseudomonadota; class Gammaproteobacteria; order Burkholderiales; family Casimicrobiaceae; genus PALSA-1003. Next base: position 7,012 of record DATMNH010000381.1, on the reverse strand, counting down.
TCCTTGCTGGGCGAATTTCCCGGTATCGTGCAGCCCTCGCAAAAAGCCTTCGAGACCGCCATTGCAGCGACGCTTGCTGCGCTCGACCCGACGCGTGTCGTCTTTGTCGAGTCGGAGAGCAAACGTATCGGCAGGCTTCAGTTACCCGGGACTCTGCTCGACCAGATGCGTCGCGGACGAAGCCTCACGCTGGTCGCGGCGCTGGCGCTGCGGGTGGCGCTGATCAAGGAAGAGTACGGTCTTGGCATGGACGATCCGGCCACGCTGGCGCAACGACTGGAGCCCCTGGCACCGCTGGTCGGCAAGGCCGCGCTGAATCGCTGGGAGGCGTTCGCCGCGGAAAAGAACTGGGATGCGCTCATCGGCGAATTGCTCTGTCTTCATTACGATCCGCTATACAGCCGCTCGCTGCAGCGGCACTTTTCTGCCGGCAGCGCCTCCGGAGGCGAGGCGATCGAAGTTATCGACGCGTCCGCCGCGGCGTTCGTGGCCTTGGCGGCCGACGTACTATCAATGACCGAATCCCGACCTCCGATGCTGGTGGAGTTACCTTGAACGACAGCAACGGCAAGCGCGAATTCGCTTTTCGGATCGTCAATGTGTTCGCCGAAGAAAGGCTTGCGGGCAATCCACTCGCAGTGTTCGAGAATGCGCGAGGACTTTCCGACGCGGATATGCAGGCCCTCGCGCTGCAGTTCAATTTGTCGGAGACGACGTTCATTCTGCCTTCGCAAGTCGCCGATGCGCGAGTGCGGATTTTCACGCCGACCTTCGAAATGCCCTTTGCCGGGCATCCGACGCTCGGAAGCGCCCACGTCGTGCGTGCGCTTGGCCGTGCGGGCGACGCGCTGGCGCTGGAGATGCTCGCCGGGACCATTCCCGTGATCGCGCATGGCGATGTCTGGACGCTGGAAGCGAAGGCGCCGGCGACGCGCGAGGTCGATGCATCGCGCGAGCAACTCGCCGCGATGCTCGGGTTGGCGGAGCCGGACCTGGGCGCACTGCCGCTGTGGGTCGACACCGGAAGTGAGCAGCTGGTGATCCCGCTTGCCAGCGCAAACGCGGTGCGCCGCGCTTCGCCGGACGCGGCTTTGCTCTCGCGCCACGGCAGCGTGCAACTCGGCGCGGGCGTCACCCGCGCGATGGCTTACGTGTGGGCGGAGGACGGGCCGCAATCGATACTGGCGCGGTTTTTCTTTCCCAAACACGGCGCGATCGTCGAGGACCCCGGGACGGGCTCGGCGTGCGCGAATCTGGGCGGCTGGCTGGTGGCAACGGGTGCCGCGCTTCCGCAGCAATGGTCCATCGCTCAAGGCGAAGCGGTGGGCCGGCGCTGCAAGCTCGGGCTCGCGGTGGACTCCGGCGGGCGAATTTTCGTTTCGGGGCACGTCATCGAGCTGGGGCGAGGCATAGTCAGCTTATAGTCAGCACAGCGGGGTGACCTGAGAGCGCCAGCAACACGCTGTTACAACCGGTTCCGACGCAGCAGTCAACATGTCGCTACACTGACACGTTGTTGCAGTACTTTTCCCCGCGATCCCGGTCCGCTTCTCCATGAAGCTCCTGACGCTTCCCATGCGCAACGCGTTCGCCTTTACCTCGATCGCCGTCGCGATGACGCTGTCACTGGTGGTGATCCCGAAGGCGAGCGCTTCCGCCGCCGACGTGCTCACTTACGACGATGCGCGGCATTTGCTGAACCGCGCGGGATTCGGCGCAACGCAAGCGGAGATACAGCGCACCGTTGGCCTGACGCGCGAGCAGGCGGCGCGAAAGCTGCTCGACAGCGCACGCACCAGCCCGGTCACTGCACCGCCGGCATGGACCGCCGAAACCGGAGCGCTGCGCTACCCGCGCCGTGGAGAGGACGCAACCGACGCCGAAAGGAAAATGTTCCAGCAGGAGCAGATCCGCGAAGGGCTGGAGCTGAGAGGCTGGTGGGTCGGCGAAATGTTGTCGACACCCTCTCCGTTGACCGAGCGGATGACGCTTTTCTGGCACAACCATTTCGTCTCCAGCCAGCAGAAGGTCAAGCTCGCGGAGCTCATGTACCGCCAGAACGCGACGCTGCGCGCCAACGCGCTCGGCAATTTCGCGGACCTGCTGCACACCATCGCGCGCGACCCGGCGATGGTCATCTATCTCGACAACGCGCAAAACCGCAAAGGCTCGCCCAACGAGAATTTCGCGCGCGAGGTGATGGAGTTGTTTACCCTTGGCGAAGGCCACTACAGCGAGCAGGACATCAAGGAGGCCGCGCGCGCCTTTACCGGCTGGAGTCTCGATCGCCAAACCGGCCAGTTCGTTTTTCGCCGCTTCATCCATGATGACGGCGTGAAGACGGTGCTCGGCCGAACGGGCAACCTCGACGGCGATCAGGTGCTCGACATCCTGCTGCGAGAGCCCGCGACCGCCGAGTTCATCACCCGCAAGCTGTGGCGCGAGTTCGTCTCGCCCGATCCTGACGAGCCGGCAATTCGGCGCATCGCACAGCGCTTTCGCGATTCGCGCTACGACATCAAGGTCGCGCTGTACGGGATATTCACCTCCGACGCGTTCTACGCCAGCGAGAACCGCGCCGTGCTGGTCAAGTCGCCGATCGATCTGGTCGTCGGCACCTTGCGCCAATTCGAGATGAAGCCGGGCGAGGCGACACCGTTTGCCGTCGCGGCGGCCGGCATGGGTCAGAACCTCTTCGCTCCACCGAACGTCAAGGGCTGGCCCGGCCAGGAGACGTGGATCAATGCCAGCACGCTCCTCGCCCGCAAGCAATTTCTGGAACGCCTTCTTCGCGGCGATGAGACTTCGACCCGCGTGCTCCCGGGCGGCAATGCACAAGGCATGGTCGCCGCCAATGCGGGGACGATGGACGCGATTCCCAGACAGGCCATTCAGCCACAGGGCGCGCTCGACCCGGAGAAGGTGCGTCAGGTTCGCTTTATGCGGACGATGGAGCGGGGGGTTAGCGGCGTCCCATTCGAAAGTGGCGTATGGCTGGCCCAATTCGACGCGTCGCCCGGGACGGAAAGCCGCAGCGGCGCTGCAGCGCGTTTGCTGCTCGCGACGGCGCCGCAGTCAGTGCCCGAAGCGAGCAGCGAGTCCTTGGCGCTGCTTCGCGCGCTGGTCCTCGACGCCTCCTACCAGCTCAAGTGAATGCGGGGAGAACTCATGGATCGCCGTCACTTTCTCAAACTTGCGGGCTCCGTTCCGCTGGTCGCCCTGGCGCCGGAGTTCATGCCCGAGGTTGCCTGGGGCGCGACAACCGCCGGTGCGGACTATCGCAAGCTGCTCCTGCTGATCGAATTGAAGGGCGGCAATGACGGGCTCAATACCCTGGTGCCGTACGCCAACCCGACGTATTACGCGCTGCGGCCGAAGATTGGAATTCCCCGCGCGCAGGTCGTGCAACTGAGCGACAGCGTCGGGCTTCACCCCGCGCTGGAGCCGTTGCTGCCCCTCTGGAAAAACCGCGAACTTGCGGTCTTGCAAGGTGTGGGCTATCCGGCGCCCAATCTTTCCCATTTCCGTTCGATCGAGATCTGGGATACCGCGTCCAAAAGCGAACAATATTTGCAGGACGGGTGGCTGACACGTGCGTTCGGCGCGGCGCCCACGCCAGAGAGCTTTGCCGCCGATGGCGTGATTATCGGCTCACCCGACTTGGGACCCCTTGCCGGAGGCGGCACGCGCGCCATCGCGCTCGCCAGCACCGAGCAGTTTCTGCGTCAGGCGCGACTCGCAACGACCGAGGGCCAATCGCGCAACAAGGCTCTTTCGCACATCTTGAAAGTCGAAGCGGACATCATGCAGGCCGCGTCGCGTCTCAACGCCAACTACGCTTTCAAGACCGAATTTCCGCAAGGCGGGTTCGGCAATGCGATCAAGACCGCCTGTCAGATCGTCGCCAACGAGGCCGGCGTCGCCGTCGTGCGCGTCACTCTCACCGGTTTCGACACTCACAGCGGCCAGCCGGGCACGCAAGCGCGGCTCTTAAGCGACCTCGCGGGCGGCGTGGTCGCGCTCAAGAGCGCCCTGGAAGAGCTGGGCAAGTGGAACGATACGCTGGTGCTGACCTATGCCGAGTTCGGGCGCCGGCCCAAAGAGAATTTGTCGAACGGCACCGATCACGGCACTGCAAGCGCGCATTTTGCGCTGGGCGGGCGCGTCGCCGGCGGCTTGTATGGCGAGCAAGCCTCGCTCGACCGTCTTTCGGATGACGGCAATCCGGGGTACGCGATTGATTTTCGCCGCGTTTACGCGACCGCGCTCGACCGCTGGTGGGGCGTGCCATCGAGCAGACTTCTCGGCGGCAGTTTCACACCGTTACCGATATTGCGAACCTAAAAGGCAATCGCGTAACTCCGACGATTTTTTGAGGTCCATTTCGATGTCGGTCACCTTCGCGATTCATTCCGGGTTGCGATTCATGGCATTCGCGTCCCACGCCGCGATGAACTCCTGCCAATGCGGCTCTCGGTAAGACGCGATTTTTTCTCGCGCCAGCGATACTTCGGCGGCGTACTCTCCGGTCGTCAGCGCTCCGCGCAGCTGCTGGAACCTGAGATAGACCAAATACGTGTTCATCGCGTCGGTTTCACAGTAGCGGCGGATCGCTTCGAGCCTTCCCTCGCGATACGCCGCGCTCACCTCGCTGCCGTCCATGCCCACTTTCCCCGGAAACCCGGACAGGCGCGCCATGGCATCGAGACCCGCGGCAGCGCGCGGCTGGTACATCGACAGCACGTCCATGAGATCCAGATGCCGGGTGTGATAGCGGCCGAGATAGTTGTTGAACTTGAATTCCCGGTCGTCGTCGCCCCAGTCCCAGAATTTTGCCGCAACCACACCGTGAATGAGCGCCCGTTGACTTAAGACCGGAAGATCGAAGCCGCTCCCGTTCCAGGAAACGAGCTGCGGCGTATAGCGGTCGACGCCGTCGAAGAATCGACGGATCAGCTCGGCTTCCGGGTCCGCCGATTCACCGAGCGACCAAACCCGAAAGGCATTGCCCTCGCGCAGCGCACAGGCAATCGCGACCACACGCTGCAGGTACAACGGCAAAAAATCGCTGCCGATCGCGGCGCGGCGCTGCTGGCCCGCCCAGGTCAGAACGTCGGCGTCGGAGAGCGTCGCTGGCACGCGATGCAGGCGGCGAAGTCCCGCGACATCGGGTACCGTCTCGATATCGAAGGCCAGCGTCGGCGTCATGCTGCGCGGAGTGTGGGAAAGCAGCGCGGGCGATGCGGCGCCAGCATCACTGTCAGCCGGGGAATACGCCGGTCGACAAATACCGGTCGCCCCGATCGCAGATGATGAACACTATGGTCGCGTTCTCGACTTCGCGCGCGATGCGCAGCGCGACCGCGCACGCGCCGCCCGACGATATGCCGGCGAAGATTCCTTCCACTCGCGCAAGCTGCCGTGCGGTTTCCTCTGCGTCGGCTTGCGACACCAATTCGACGCGGTCGACGCCCCTGGCGTCGTAGATCCTGGGCAGGTATTGGACCGGCCACTTGCGGATTCCCGGGATCTGCGAGCCTTCTTCGGGCTGGCATCCCACGATGACCACCGCGGGATTCTTTTCCTTGAAAAACTTTCCCGCCCCCATGATCGTCCCGGTCGTGCCCATGCTCGAGACAAAATGCGTGATGCGACCGCCGGTTTCATTCCAGATCTCCGGCCCGGTGCCGCGATAATGGGCGAGCGGATTGTCCTGATTGGCAAACTGATCGAGGATGATGCCACGGCCTTCGGCGCGCATTTTCTCGGCGACGTCGCGCGCGGTTTCCATCCCGCCCGCTTTCGGTGTCAGGATGATTTCAGCCCCGAACGCGGCCATCGTCTGGCGCCGCTCCAGCGACAGATGCTCCGGCATCACCAGCACCATTTTGTAGCCGCGCAGTGTCGCCGCCATGGCGAGCGCGATGCCCGTGTTGCCGCTGGTGGCCTCGATCAGGGTGTCGCCGCGTTTGATGTCGCCGCGTTTTTCCGCCTCGACGATCATCGACAAGGCGGGCCGATCCTTGACCGAGCCGGCAGGATTGTTGCCCTCGAGCTTGGCGAGCATCACGTTGCTCGGCTTGCCGACTAATTGCCGAAGTTGCACCAGCGGCGTGTTACCGACGGTATCTTCGATGGTTTTGTACATGGGGATCAAGGCGCGTCGTTACGTGTCATTTTACCCGAGACAAAAAGGAAGCCCCGCGACAAACGCGGGGCTCCAGGGTGCTGCTCCGAACGTGCCGCGGACCCACCGCGACGCTGCCCGATTTATTTTTTTGCCTTTTCGTCCTTGTCCGCCGATTTCATTGCAGCGTCGCCTTTGGCAGCCGCTTGGTCCGCCTTGGCATCCTTCATCGGCACCTCCTTGGATGCTTTTGCATCGTTCTTCGCCTTGGCGGCGGCGGCTTTGGCATCCTTCTTCGCCTGTGCTTCGGCGGCTTTGGCGTCTTTCTTGGCCTTGGCTGCGGCATCGGCTTCCGCCTTGGCTTTGGCCTTAGCCGCCTTGTCGGCCGCGGCCTTTTCGGTCTTTATCGTCTTGGCGTCCTTGAACGCCGACCCGCTCGGCGCGGCGGCGCCTGTTGCAGCTTTTGGAGTGGCGGATGCCGCCGGCATGGTTGAGGGTGTCGCCGGGGCGCTCTTTGCCGAGGCCGGCGTAGCCGGCGCCGCCGGTGCCGCCGATTTGGCCGCCGGCGCAGGCTGCATGGCTGGCGCCGCCGGTTGCATACTGGACGGCGCCGCGGCCTTGGTATCGGCCTTGGACGCTGCCGGCGCGGCGACCGGCGTCGACGTGCCGCTCACCGAAATCATCCCCTTGATCTTGCCGAAGGTGCCTTCCTTGATCCCGTTGACCTTCATGACGTCTTCCGGCGTCTTGAACGGGCCGTTGGCGTTACGGTAGTCGATGATCGCCTGCGCCTTGACCGGACCGATCTCCGGCAAAGCGTCGAGCTCTTCTTTGGTCGCGGTGTTGATATTGACCGCGGCCAGCGCGAACGCCGAGAACAGCAGC
>DATMNH010000380.1:0-6422 GCA_035568975.1 Casimicrobiaceae bacterium | reverse complement strand
GCCGCGCACGCTGAATTTGATGGGCACGTAGCGCTGCTGTTGCTCGCGATAGATGAAGGCCGCGCCGGATACCAAGCCCACGCTCGCAACATCCTCGAGCGGAACTTGTATGACCCCGCCGCCTGCGGATGGCGCCGCGATTGGAATGCGCCGTATGGAGTCCAGATTTTGCCGAAACGGCGCCGCGAGACGCACCATCATCGGAAAATGCCGGTCGCTCGCGCTTTCGTAGAGATCGCCTGCGCTTTGGCCGCCGATCGCCGCTTGCACGACGGCATTGACATCGCCGGGCGCCAGCCCGTAACGCGCGGCGCGCACCCGATCCACGTCGATGCGAATGGTCGGCTGGCCCAGCGAGTGGAGCACCGCGAGATCGGTGATTCCCGGAACCTTGGCCAGCACGGCCGCGATGCTGTCGGCGGTCTTTTCCAGAGTCTCCAGATCGTTGCCGTAGACTTTGACGGAATTTTCGCCCTTGACACCCGACGCGGCCTCCTCGACGTTGTCCTGAATGTATTGCGAGAAATTGAAATCCACGCCCGGAAACTGCTGCTCGAGTGCGCGGGTCATGTCCTGCGTGAGCTTTTCCTTGTCGACCCCGCGGGGCCAGCTGCCTGAGGGCTTCAGAGGCACGAAGAATTCGGCGTTGAAGAAACCGGTCGCATCGGTCCCGTCGTCGGGCCGGCCGTGCTGCGAGACCACCGATTCCACCTCCGGGTATGCGGCCATAGCCAACCGCATTTTATTGACATAGGCATCGCTGTCTTCCAGAGAAATCGACTGCGGAAAAGTTGCCCGAACCCAGAGATTTCCTTCTTCCAACTTCGGCAGGAATTCCAACCCCAGGGATCGCATGGCGATCACGGCCAGCAGCGCGAGCGAGGCGAGTCCCGCGAAGGTGATGATGCGATTTGCCAGCGCGAATTCCAGCGCCGGCTCATAGGCGCGGCGCAGCCAGCGCACGACCGGCGTTTCACGCTCCTGAACTTTCACGTCGAACAGCAGCAGGCTCAAAGCGGGCGCAATCGTGAACGTGGCGATCAGGCCGCCGGCGATGGCGTAGGCGTAGGTTTTCGCCATCGGCCCGAAGATGTGTCCCTCGATGCCGGAGAGCGTGAAGAGCGGCACGAAACCCGCGATGATGATCGCCGCGGCGAAAAATATCGATTGGCTGACCTCGGCGGCGGCGACCGAGATGATGCCGGTCTTGCCGCGAAATCCGCTGCGCACGCGCATGCGGTGCAAGGCGCTCGGACCTTGGCCCAAGTGCGCCGAGGCTTCAGCCAGGTGCCGATAGATATTCTCAACCATGATTACCGTCGCATCGACCACCAGACCGAAGTCGATCGCGCCCACCGACAGGAGATTCGCCGATTCACCCCGCAGCACCATGAGCCCGATCGCAAAGGACAGCGCGAACGGTATGGTCATGGCCACGATGACGGCACTGCGCAGGTTGCCGAGAAACGCCCACTGCAGCAAAAAAATCAGCACGATGCCCGCGATCATGTTGTGCAGTACCGTGCGGGTCGTGACGTGGATCAGGTCGCTGCGATCATAGATGCGCTGGATGCTGACGCCGAGCGGCAGGATCCCGCTGCCGTTGACCTTGTCCACCTCCGCTTCGACACGCCTGATAGTGGGAATGCTTTCCGCCCCGCGCCGCATCAGCACGATTCCCTGAACGATGTCATCGACATCGTCGTAGCCCGCGATCCCTAGACGCGGCATATTGCCGATGGTCACCTCAGCCACGTCGCCGATCACCACCGGCGATCCCTGATTGGCCGTAATCATGGTGTTGCGAATTTCTTCGACCGAATGAATGAGACCCACACCGCGCACCACTGCGGACTGCGCGCCGAAATTGACCGTTTGCCCTCCCACGTTGATGTTGGCGTTGCCGAGCGCCTGTAGGACCTGGGGCACAGACAGGCCGTAACCCATGAGTTTGCGCGGGTCTATCGCGATGTCGTAAGTCTTGGTCTTGCCGCCCCAGCCGGTCACATCGATCACACCGGGCACGGCTTTGAAACGCCGCTCCAGCACCCAGTCCTGCAAAGTCTTCAAGTCCGTGACCGAATAGTTCGGCGGTCCGACGACTCGATAGCGATAGATCTCGCCGATGGGACTGGTGGGCGATATTTGCGGCTGCGCGCCGTTTGGCAGGCTGCCGAGCTGCGAGAGGCGGTTCGTGACCCATTGCTCCGCCTGCGTGTAGGTGAAATCGTAGGTGAATTGAACCTTGACGTCCGAAAGCCCGAACAGAGAAATCGTGCGGATGGCCTGCACATTGGGGATGCCCGCCATTTGTATCTCGAGGGGAATCGTGATGTAGCGTTCGATTTCCTCGGCGGATTGCCCGGTGCTTTGCGTCACGATGTCGACCAGCGGTGGCACGGGGTCGGGATACGCCTCGATGTTGAGCTTGAGAAAACTGGCGGCGCCGGCGGCGAGCACCGTACACAAGACAACGATCATGAGCACGCGCTGACGCAGCGCGAAGCTGACGATGGCGTTCACGAAGAACTCGGAACGGCCGCTTGATCGATGAAGAGACCGCCTTTCGTGACGACGTTTTCGCCCGCCTTCAGGCCGTCCAGTACCTCGATCAAGCCGTCATTGCTGCGCCCCGTGCGTATGCTCCTGAAGCTCAAGAGTCCATCGGCGCCGACAACCCATACGTGCGCGCCGGCGCCTTCATAAACCACCGCGCTTTGCGGCACCGCCGGCGACTCCGATGCATCGCTGGTGAGAATGCGGAAATTCGCGAACATCTCGGGTTTGAGCGCACCGTCGCGGTTGCCGATCTCGGCGCGCACGGGCAAGCGGTGCGTGACCGGATCGAGCACCGCGCTGACATACGTGAGCCGCGCCTTGAATACCCGCTGCGGGTAAGCGGGCACATGGACCTCCGCCGATTGGCCCAGCTTCACGCGGGCGGCGTCGGTCTCGCGAACGTTGGCAAGCAGCCATACGCTCGAGGTATCGGCGATGGTGAACTGCGGCGTGGCGCTGGCGGCTTGCACATATTGGCCCGGCCCCACTTGTCGATCGACGACAACGCCGGCGATGGGCGCCGACAGCGTGGCGACCGGGCTGGTTGTCTGCTTACGTTCCAGCGCCGCGATTTCGGCCGGCGATTTACCCAAAATACTGAGTCGATTGCGAACCGCGCTGAGCGTGGTTTCTGCCGCAGTCAGATCGGTCTGCGCGGACTGCCAATCCTGCAGGCTGCCGCCTTTGGCATCGTACAGAGCATGTTTGCGTGCCTCGGCGATGCGCGCCAGTTTCAGCTGGGCGGCGGCGGTCGCAAGATCGCTTTGCGCCTGCACGAATTCCGCCGCTTCGAGTGTCGCAAGAGGCGCTCCGACTTTCACGGTATCGCCGAGGCCGGCAAGGATCCGCGTAATGCGGCCCGAATAGGGCGAAAACACCGGCGTCGCGCGATCGCCGTTGGCGGCGATCTTTCCTTCGGTCAGTTCCTCGCTGACGAACCCGTGGAGCCCGACGGATGCGACGGTCAGGGTCTTCATCTGCGCCGGCGACGCGCGGAAGGTGCCGGGCGGCGGCGACGCGGGGGCGGGCGTTGGGCGCAGAGCGAAAACGGTGCCGACCAGCCAAACCACCACGGTCAGCACGATCACCGCGGCAACACCGATGCCGGCCGCCAGCAACTGCTTCTCCCGCGACCAGGCGCGGCGGCTGATTGCGTCCTGGCCGCTCCCGGGCTGTCCGGGTTCGCCTGAAGTCTCGCTCATCAGGCTGCGCCGAGGTTGAGTTGCTCAGGTTCTACTGCGGTGGCCGCAGACGCGGGCAAATGCACGACAAACGTGGAGCCGGCGCCCTCGCTGCTGTCGACCTCGATCGTGCCGCCGTGCAGCTCCAGTACCATGGCCACCAGGTGAAGCCCGACGCCGCTGCCGGCGATGCCGACGGCGTTGGCGCCGCGGAAATAGCGCTCGAACAAGTGGGCCCGATCCCGTTCTGGAATGCCGATGCCGCGATCCCGTATGCGCACCGACATGCTGTCGCCGGAGTTGCCATAGGCGGTCACCTCGACCGGGTCGCCCGGTGCCGAATACTTGAGCGCATTGGACAAGAGGTTGCTGAACAGGGCGAACAACAATTTTCGATCGCCCCGCGCGACCCTCGGCAGCGCGCCGAAGTCCTCGCGAATATCCGCGCGGCGCGTGGTTTCACGATGCAGCTGACACACCTCATGCAGCAGCGCGGCGGGCTCGAAGTCGCTGGGCTGGAATACCGCCTGTCCGTCCAAAAGCAATGAAGCTCCCAGCAAGCTGTCCATGATGCCCGTCAGTCGCGTCACGGCACTGCGAATCCGCGTGGCGCGCTCCAGCAAGTCTGCGGGAGTCAGCCGGTCCTTGAGCTTGATCAGCCGCTGCGCCTGAGCGTCGATCACCGTCAGGGGCGTGCGGAACTCGTGCGAGGTCATGGTGACGAAATTGCGCTGTTGCAGGGTGGCGCGCCGTTCGTTCTCCAGGGTCGTCTCGAGGGCCGCGGTCTGTTCAATCAAGCGCTGCTGACTCTCGACCAGCGCGATTGCATTGTCGCGAAACACCGCGACCGAACGCGCCATCTCCCCGATCTCGTCATCGCGGCGCGTGCCGGGAATACTGATATTCGTATCGTGGGCAGCCAGGGCATGCATGCGCCGCGCAAGATTGAGCAGCGGTCGTGATACCGACCGCGTGATGTAAATAATCGTTGCGAGCACCAGGCAAGTCGCCACGATCATCGCCGCCACAATGAGACGGCTGTCGTGCACGTAGGTGCCGGCGGCGCGTTCGCTCGCCTGCCGGGCCTTCGATACGGTCTGGTCGGTCAGCCGCCCCAAGGTGTCGCTTGCCCCGTCAAAGGCGCGCCGCGAGGTCGTCATGTACATGACGATGGCATCGGATTTCACGCCCGAGTGCGATAGTGCGAGCACCCGTGTCGCAATGACCTTATATGCCGCCCACTGCCGCGCGAACTCATCGTAGAGCAGGCTCTCTGCAGCTTCGTGCGGCAACGCCTCGTAGGCGCGCTGTGCCTGCGCAACCTGCGCGTCCAACCCGACGATCTCTTTTTCGCTTGCGGTGAATTCCTCAGCCGTGTTCGAAAGAAGATGCGTACCCTCAGCGGTCCGATAATCGGACATATAGTTGTTCAGATCGCCGATCAAACGAATGTCCTGCAGCCACCGGTTGCGGATCTCGTCGGACACCCGATTGACGTCGCTGAGACGCTGCATGCTGAAGATCCCCAGCCCGATCATCAGCGACAGAAACAACAGCGACGCGGCGGACAGCAGGATACGAATGGCACGCGGTGCGTGCGAGCGAGGAGCGTTGCTTTCCCTCAAGACCGGCACGGGATTGCTCCGTTCAAGGCTCGATCAATCGGCCCGAAACGGCCTTGACCGCGGCCTGCACACGGGTGGCAACGTTGAGCTTGCGGCACGCGGTTTCGATGTGAAAATCAACGTTGCGCTTGCTCGTGCCGATGATCTGCGCGATCTCCGCCGAGGTCTTGCCGCGCGCTGCCCAGGTGAGGCACTCGACTTCCCGGTCGCCGAGATCGACCTGGCGCGACCAGGTTTCTGTTCGAGCCACTTTGGCGAGGCGTGCGCGAATGATGGTATCGAGGATCTCGAAATCGATCGGTTTGACGATGTAGTCATCCGCGCCAAGACGGCGACCCTTGAGTTGATTGTCCCGATCCCCCAATGCGGTCAGGAAAATGAAGGGCATGGAGGCAAAGCGCGGCGTCAATTCGACCAGGCGGTCGAGCAATTCGAAGCCGCTCATCAGCGGCATGCTGACATCGCAGAGCACGATATCGGGCTGGTGCTTCAGCACGGCGGCAAACCCGGCTTGTCCGTCGTGCGCCAGCATCATTTCATAGCCGCGCTCCTCGAACTCTTCGGCGATGAGGGATGCCGTTTCGAGGTCATCTTCGACGCACAGAATTTTCTTAGGTAGCGCCACATTTCAATGATCCGCGCCGCCACCGCGGCCGTCTACTGTGATTCGTGCCAGTAGCGGCCGCGTCACGTTCCCCAACCTTGTCGGGGGAATGTCTAGAACTTCACCAATACCCCCGCGCCATAGACGATCTCGCGCGTGCGCAGGTCCGGGTTCCAAATGCCCCCCTCGGAGGCGCAGCTATCGGCGCCGGCGACGCTGCCGTTGTTGCAAGTCAACGATGCCGGCGAGCCGGTATTGCCGGTCGGCGGCGTGATGCCTCCCGACCCGGTCCAGTAGGGGACGTTCGAGTGGCGGAACGTCGCTTCCGTCCACCATGTGATCCAGTCGTTCGGCATGTATTGCAGATTCAGCTGGGTATCCCACTGGAAAAGTTTCTGCCCGGGATTTTCCGTGAAGTACGGCGTGCCCGTCGCGGCTGTCGCGCCGTTGATC
>DATMNH010000379.1:0-7038 GCA_035568975.1 Casimicrobiaceae bacterium | reverse complement strand
CCAGTTCGCAGGGAATGACCATGCGCACACGAAAGGAAAATAGGAATCATGCCTTTGAGCAAGCCGGTACGCCGAATCGCAATCGTTGGCACCGGAGTCATCGGCGCGAGCTGGGCAGCGTTCTACCTGGCACGCGGGTTCGACGTGATCGCGACGGATCCCGCGCCGAACGCCGAAGCGAATCTGCGTCACTTCGTCGATACCGCGTGGCCCGCGCTTGCGACGCTCGGCGTTTCCCCAAAAGCATCGCCCGAACATCTCTGGTTCACCGCCGATGTAAGACAGGCTTCGGCGGACGCGGACTTCGTCCAGGAAAACGCGCCGGAAGCAATTGAGCTCAAGGTCAAGTTGTTCGCCGAAATGGATAATGCCGCTCCTCCGGATTCGATCATCGCATCGAGCTCGTCGGGGCTGAGCATGACCATCATCCAGTCTGCCTGCAGGCACTCTGAGCGCTGCGTCATCGGCCATCCCTTGAATCCTCCGCACATCATTCCTCTGGTCGAGGTGGTCGGAGGCGCGAAGACCTCGCCGGAGACCGTGCAACAGGCGATTTCCTTCTATTCCTCGATCGGGAAGAAGCCGATCCATGTCCGCAAGGAAGTCGCCGGCCATGTGGCGAACCGGTTGCAGGCGGCGCTCTATCGAGAGGTCGCCAATCTCATCGACCAGGAGGTGCTCGACGTCGCCTCCGCGGATGCTGCTGTCTGCTGGGGGCCCGGGCTGCGCTGGGGAGTCATGGGCCCGAATCTGCTGTTTCATCTCGGTGGAGGGGCGGATGGGATCCACCACTTCATGGAGCACCTTGCCGGCCCCATGACCACTTGGTGGAAAAATCTCGGCAACCCTGAACTTACCCCGAAACTCAAACAAACCATCATCGATGGAGCGCTGCAAGAGGCCGGGAATCGCTCCGTCGCGCAACTCGCTCGCCAGCGAGACGAGGCGCTGCTGGGATTGATACGCCTGCGGAGAAAGTTCGCCGAAGCACCGCATGCTCCAGCTCGCACCGTTCAGTCGAGGAAGAAGACGTGATCGGCTGCGTCTCAATGAGTACACAACCGTCCGCCATTGCTTTAGCGGACGCCTCTTTCTTTCGGGAGCTCCCATGAATGATCTGCGCAAGACCTCTTCGATCGCCACACGAGTCGCCCCATTCGCCAGCCTTGCAAAAAAAGCATCGCCTGTGCGCTCCGAATTTCGCACCCGCGCCGTTCTGGCAATGTTCATGCTGGTTACTCTCTATCTCTTAGGTGGTCGTGCTCATGCCGCCGGCGACGCCGCCGCAGGGAAGACGGTGTTCGCCAACCAGTGCGCGTCGTGCCACACCACCGAGGTCGGCAAGAACGGATTCGGCCCGTCGCTGGCCGCCGTCCTCGGCCGCAAGGCCGGCGGTCTGGCCGGCTTCACCTACTCGCCGGCGATGGCGCAAGCAGGCCTCGTCTGGGACGAGAAGAATCTCGACGAGTTTCTTACCTCGTCGACCGCGAAGGTTCCGGGAACGTCGATGCCGGTGCAGCTGCCGAGCGCGAGCGACCGCGCCAACGTGATCGCCTATCTCGAAACATTCGGACGGGCCAGCGCCGCCGCGAGCGCACCCGCGGCAGCTGCCTCATCGGCTATGCCCTCGATTCAAGGTCCGACGCAGGACGAGCTGCTGCATGCGGCACAGGACAAGCAGAACTGGCTCTACGCGAGCAAGGATTACAGCGGAGCGCGCTTCGTCGAGCTCGCCCAGATCACGCCAAAGAACGCCGGCCAAATGCGGGCCACCTGCATCTTCCGCTCGAACACCGCCGGGTCCACTCAGACCAATCCCCTCGTTTACAAAGGCGTGATGTACCTGACCATCGACAAGGCCACCGTCGCGATCGATGCCGCCACCTGCCGTGAACGCTGGACTTACAACTGGGACCAGAAGGGGTCCGTCATTTCGCCCGCCAACCGCGGCGTGGCATTGAAGGACGGCCGCCTGGTGCGCGGCACGGCCGACGGCTACCTGATCGCGCTCGACATGGGCAAGGGCACGCTGCTGTGGAGCCAGAAGATCGCCGATGCGAAGACCAGCCAGTACCTGAGCATGCCGCCGCTGATCTACGAGGACCTGGTGATCTACGGCCCGGCCGGCGCCGACTGGGGAGCGAAGAACTGGATCGGCGCCTTCAAGCTGTCGACCGGCGAGCAGGTCTGGCGCTTCAATCTCATTCCCGATACCGGCGAGCCGGGCGCGGAGAGCTGGACCAATCAAGCCTCGCGCGAGCACGGCGGCGGCAGCTTGTGGACTCCCTTGTCGCTCGATGTGAAAAAGGGCGTGCTCTACGTCCCGGTCGGCAATCCCGCGCCGGACTTCTACCCCGACGCGCGGCCCGGCACCAATCTGTACACCAACTCGGCGGTCGCGCTCGACGTCAAGACCGGCAAGCTGCTCTGGTACAAGCAGTTCGGCCCCAACGATGCCAACGACCGCGACTTGAGCCAGGTGAGCCCGCTGTTCAGCGCGACGGTGAAAGGCAAGCCGCGGAACCTGCTCACCGTCTCCGGCAAGGACGGCCTGCTGCGCATGGTCGACCGCGACAGTCACGACGTGCTCTATGAGCTGCCGATCACCACCCGTACCGATTTCGACAAGGTGCCGGCCGTCGGCGGTGTGCACGGCTGCCCGGGACTCTTGGGCGGCATGGAGTGGAACGGCCCGGCCTACAGCCCGCCGACCAAGACGCTGTACGTCGCCACGGTCGATTGGTGCGGGACGTTTACCAAGAACGACAAGCCGCCCGAGTTCACCGAGCACGCCCATTACTACGGCGGTGCGGTCACCCCCGACCCGCGCGAGCAGGCACGCGGCTGGCTGCAGGCGATCGACGCCGCGACCGGGACGGTGCGCTGGAAGAAACAATGGCCGACTCCGCTGGTCGCCGGCGTCACGGCAACCTCGGGCGGTATGCTCTTCACCGGCGATCTCAACAACGACTTTCTCGCCATCGACGCGAGCAACGGCAAGACGCTCTACCACTTCAACACCGGCGGCACCGTCGGCGGCGGCGTGATCAGCTACGAGATCGCAGGCAAGCAGTACGTTGCGACGACGTCGGGTGTGGTCTCGGGATTCTTCGGCGGGAGCGGCACGTCGGCGATCATCATCTTTTCACTGCCCTAGCTCGATGAGATCGTAAGCGCTCCGGCGCTCGGCCGCCGGCGTGGCAGCGTTGCAGCTTGCTGCGCACGCCGGTTGTCGAGCCGGAGATCGCAAATGCGAGGCAGCCGATGAGCTGCTCTCGCGTTTCAGCGTTCCAGACGTTTTCCGCGCTGCCAGCGCTGGGCGGCTGCGCAACTCGCCCGATCAATGCCCCAATCACGGAGCTAAGCCTGCTTGCGCGTTCCCAGGCTTTCCGCCGCTTCTGCCGCTTTTTGACGCGTAACCGTACGGCGCCGGAGGAAGGCGACGCCTTCTCCACCAGGAAATGACCGTAAAACCAGAGTCATAACGCCAAATTCAACAAAAAATGACGGTGAGATCACAACCGTCACATTGAATTCCCTTAGTGTCACATTGCGGACGAGGAAATCCCTCACCGTCACGTTTTGGAGGAGGTGGGCTCGTCCAACACGACCGGAGAAAACAATGACACTAAGCAAAGTCGAGCACGCGCTGGGCATGATGCGTATCTATCTCGTCGAGTGTGCTGCGCAAAACGATTGGGGCGACGATCGATCCGAGGAGCTGGCACAAACGATCGTCGCCTGCATCCGACAAACTGCGGATCAAGCCGCGCAGAAGCCGCCGGAGCGCGACCCGAGACTGACGCGCGAGGTGTTGCGACGCTCGATCCGCTTCGTCAATGACAACCTGGACACCAAGCTCAAATGGGGCGAGATCGCCATCGCCCTCGGCCTGGATCCGTTCACCTTCGGCCGCGGCTTCAAGCTGGCCACCGGGATGACGCCACACCAGTACATCATCCGCTGCCGCTTGAGACGAGCGATGAGACTGCTGGCGCGCGATGAGCTAACGCTCGCCGATGTCGCGCTCGAGGTCGGCTGCTCGTGCCAGAGTCATCTGACGACACTATTCCGAAAGCACCTCGGGACCACGCCCGGAGCATTTCGTGGCTCGGCACGAGAGGGCCAGCGACGCCTGCCGCATTTCAACACCGCGATGGCGGGGATCGATCCCAACCTGGTGTCGATGCGGGGGCAGCGAGCTGCTTTCGCGGCGGCGCATGTTCACCCGCAATGATCACCGCCACCGACGCTGTCGGGCCGCAGCGAATCCCGGCAGACGCGCATGCCACGCGGCGCCGGAGCGCCGCCGGCGGTGGCATTCGCGTAGCAACGACGACGCGCTTGCACCAGGCGACGCGCCATCGAAGGAGGTAGTGAAATGACTTCAGCGTTGTGGTTGTTAGTCGCATTCGTCGGCGGTGGTTGCGCCGGCATATTGGTGATGGCGTTGATGCGGATGGCAGGCGATCTCCCGGAGCAATCCGATACCGCGCACGCGGTCAGGACACGCCAGGCGAGCGCCTGACCTTGTCGGAGCCGGAGTCGACATCCAGATCAGCCTCGTCGCGCCCATTGGATGTCGTAAATTTCGACGTCGCGATCTGCAGCACCAGGACTGCCAGCGTCAGCACCAGGATCGATCCCGTCACGACGAGGAGACTCTCGATCGCAAGGGCTTTGACGTCGACGGCCAGGAACCGGGTCATCGCGGTGATCGCAACGTAGAGAAGGAACAGCACGGGCAGGCGATCGGTCTTGAAATAGATCCCCACTATGGTGCCGAGCTCGAGGTAGATAAAGAGAAGCAGGATGTCGTCCAGTCGGGCATGCCCGACGCTGACCATCTCGAGGTAGTCGTGCGCCGCCGACCAGACGATCGTTGCCCCGATCACGAACAGGGCGGCGAGCTGAAAGCCGCTCACGAGGGAGTCCCCAAGGCGGTCGAGCTTGTCCTTCGCGTTATCCATCGATCACCTCATCGCTATTAGTCTGCTGGAAAGGGCGAAGCCGGTCTTGCTGATTATCGGGGCCGTTACAGGATCTTGAAGGATCCGGGGGGAGCTCTCGTTCCCGAAGCTCGCAACCTCGTTCGCTAGCCGCGGTCGGTGTTGGCAAAAGCGTAACGCAAACCGATCCAGAAGCCGCGCGGCGCCCCGAGGCCGCGAAATTGCTCGGATACGGGCTCGATCCCCAGCGCCGGGCCGAACGTGCGATCGGGCCCTGTGAATGCGTTCGCGCCGAGCAGCCCAAAATTCTGATACCGGCGGTCGAACAGATTGGCAACGCTAGCGAAGAGCTGCAGGTTCTTAGCTAGCTGAAACTGGGTGTCGAGATTGGTCACGGTATAACTTGGCACGCGGCCATGGCTGTCCTGGTTGTTCTCGTCGCCGTGCGCATACTGGCTCGACGCATAGGCGACCGTCGCACCGAGCGTCCAGCGATCGCTCGCATTGAATTCGGCGCGCAGCTTCGCCGAGTCGGCCGGTATCCCCGGAATCCGATCGCCGGGATTGACGGTAATCGCACCGTTTGCGTCCGCGGTCGTATTGTTGGGACTCGCGGCAAGAAAGCTCGAACGAAACGTCGCATCGATGTGGTTGTAACGCAGCGTCAGCAGCAGGTCGCCCCAGCGCGCGGAGCCCATCAGCTCGACGCCCTGCCGCCGCGTTCGACCGACGTTCTGGAAATAGCCGACGTTGGCGGCGCCGGCGCCGCTGGCGATGAATTGAATATCATCGTTCAGATCCGTCCGATAAAACGCACCGGCCCAATTCAGGTCGGCGCCGATCTTGCCGCGCGCGCCGGTCTCGACCGTCTTGGCCACCACTTTCTGCAGCGGCGGATCGGCGAGGAACACATTGGGCAGCTTGCAGGGCGCTGCGGCGTTGGCACAGGTGAGCTCGATGGGCGTCGGGGCGCGCATCCCTTCGTTGTAGGCTGCGTACGCCGTGAGCGCGGGCGTCGGATTGAAGTTGATTCCCAGCGCAGGATTGAAACGGGAGAAGGTGTGGCTGCCGTCGAGCCCGGGGTCCTCTCCGCTGCGGTCCGCAATGGCGATTCGCGCATGGTTGTAGCGGCCGGCGAGGGTCAGCGTCCATCGGTCGGCGAGTGCGAGTGTGTCCGCAAGATATGCGCCTAGATAGTGGTTGGTGCTGCCGACATCGGTCTCCGGCAGGTAGGGTCCGATGCCGATCGTGTCACGGTTGGCGGTGAAATCGGCCGTCTGCGATCGCTGCGTGAATCCTGTATCGCCGAAGTCACCGCTTGCGCCGGCCACGAGCTGATTCTTGTGCCCGGCGATGTCGCCGGTCATGGTCAACTGCAACCCAAGACCCCAGCTCCGCTGATCGATCACGGACTGGTCGTTCGTCGCTTGATTGGTTTGCGGCATCCCGGTACCGGCGTCGATGCTGCCAAAATCGCCGTTGACGTTGCTGCTCACGTTGTTATTGCGGTAGTGGCGGTAATACGCGTTGCCACTGAGCAGGACCGAATCGCTCAGAAACCGGCTGCCCTTCGCGGTAACGAACGTGAGCCGGTTCTCGTTGGTGTCGGGGAAGGTGTACGGCTGCCGGGGTGTGTCGAGCCACGACTGCGGCAGCGTCTGCGTGCCCTGCAGCGTATTGTCGGCCAGCGTTAGGCTCAGGTCGAAATCGGTGACCTCATCCTGGTAGCCAAGCTTGCCGAAAAATTGCTTGATGCGACTCGGATTGTGTTCCGCCCAGCCACGTTCTTCCGAGAAGTTGCCGGTCGCGAAATAGTCGAGGCGATCGTGTGTTCCGCCATATTCGAATTGGGTTGCCTTGCGGCCGAACGATCCGCCGGAGAGCTCGATCGCGCCACCCGGGTACTGCGCGCCGCTCTTGGTATAGATCGCCAGCGCGCCACCGAGGCTATTGAGTCCGAACACCGGGTTCGAGCCCGGAATCAGCTGCATGCTCGATATTGCCGATGGTGGCAACAGATCCCAGTTGACGACGTCGCCGAACGCCTCGTTGATCCGCACGCCGTCCTGGAACACCGACAGACCCTGCG
>DATMNH010000378.1:0-10492 GCA_035568975.1 Casimicrobiaceae bacterium | reverse complement strand
GGAGGGTCGGTACAGCACGCAGGGGGGCTGCTAGCGGGATAGTAGGAGTTCAGCACAATCGGCTGCGTGACATTGGTCATGGTTACGTTCTGGACGATGATGTCATGGATCCTACTGCCCCGATCGCGTCCGGTCTTGATGCGGAAACCGTTGGTCGTGCCGCTCATGGCGATGTTGGCGAGGTAGATGTCGTGCGCCCCGTTGATTGCTTCGCTGCCGACGGAGATGCCATGTCCGGACGCGAATGTGGCGTTGACCACTTTGACGTTCTGCGTAGCCGCTTGCGGCATTGGCGTTGCGGGATCCTGATAGATCGGCGGCAGACCGGACTTGATCGCGACGTCATCATCGCCGCCCGCGATATTGACATTCCAGATAACGACAACATTGGACGACACGACATCGATGCCGTCGGTGTTCGGAGAATTCGATGGAGCGGTAACGGTGATGCCGTTGATCGTTGCCTCAGTCACGTACCGCAGAGCGAGGCCCCACATGGGTGAGTTCTGCAAGTGAACGCCTTGCACCGTGACGTGGCTCGAATTCCAGAACTCCACCAGCCATGGGCGCGGCAGTCCGTTGCTGCTTGGCGCGAAGGGGAAACTCGCATAGGGGAACGTCGCCGATCTGGCCAAGTCGTACCAGCTCTTTGCGCCGGCACCAGGAGGAGTTACGCCGCCCTGCCCGTCGATCGTGCCGTTGCCAACGATGGCAATATCAGTCGCGTCGGCCGCCGAGATAAGCGCCTGATTGGGGCGATAAGGTGTCCCGATGTACGCGGCGACATACCGTGACTGATCGGTCGTGCCGAGAATAGTGGCGCCCGCATTCAGCTGGAGCGTGATGTGACTCTTCAGCGTGAACGGACCGGTGAGGAACGTGCCGCTATTGAACGGCACGATGCCGCCGCCGTTCGCCGCACAGTTGTCGACCGCTGTCTGGATCGCAACCGTGTTGTCGGTCAGGCCATCCGCTACGGCTCCGTAGGTGAGCGGGTCGCACGGATCGAGGCTGTCTGCGTGGACAGCCCCGATGCAGGCAGTCACCAGGAGCGCCATGATGACGAGCACTCGGGTCCTGGTTTGGCCAAGCATGTCGATTCCTGTCGGAACAAGCGCTTTCAAGGGCGCAAATCGCATGATGCTGCGCATGGATCTTTCCTCCATCTTATTAATCGGTCGAGATGCTTTCGTTCCTAGTCCAGGCCGGCGCTCGCTGCGCCCGCAACACTCGTGACGAAACAGCGGCTCGCATGACGTGCGGTAGCTCTCGATGATGGTGTGACGGATTTCCGATTTGGTCAAGCAACATTCGGCTGGAACGATGCTGCAGACTAGGTGCCGCGAGGACTTCGCTCGGACAGCGACAAGGGCATTGTCAGGTTAACCTTGCGTAGGCTTAGGATGCCGTACCGACGAGGAGCTCATGATGGCGAGCTCCGTCATCCCGTCCGCAATCTCGGCTCAAATTCGGGAAACTGACCATGAAACCCCACACACTCACGCCGGAGCTGCTCCACAAGATGGATGCCTATTGGCGGGCCGCAAACTATCTGTCGGTCGGCCAGATCTACCTCTGTGACAATCCGCTGCTCAAGCGGCCGCTGATGCTTGACGATGTGAAGCACATGTTGCTCGGGCACTGGGGCACGACGCCCGGGCAGAACTTCATTTACGTGCACCTGAATCGGGTGATCAAGAAGTACGACCTCGATATGATTTACGTCTCCGGCCCCGGGCACGGCGGTCCTGCGGTCGTCGGCAACACCTACCTCGAGGGCACTTACAGCGAGATCTATCCCGACATCAGCCAGGACGAGGCCGGGCTGCGCAGGCTCTTCGTTCAGTTTTCGTTTCCCGGAGGCATTCCCAGCCACGCATCGCCCGAGTGCCCGGGATCGATCCACGAGGGCGGCGAGCTCGGCTATTCGCTCAGCCATTCGTTCGGCGCGGTGTTCGACAATCCGGATCTCATCGTCGGCTGCGTCGTCGGCGACGGCGAGGCGGAAACCGGACCGCTGGGCACGGCGTGGCATTCCAACAAGTTTCTCGATCCAGTCACCGATGGCGCGGTGCTGCCGATTCTGCATCTCAACGGCTACAAGATCGCGAACCCGACCATCCTCGCCCGCATCACCCACGAGGAATTGGAACAGTTACTCCGTGGCTATGGGTGGATGCCCTACTTTGTCGAAGGTCGCGAGCCCGAACTGATGCATGAAGCCATGGCCGCGACGCTCGACACGGCGGTGGAGCAGATCAAAAAAATTCAGAACGACGCGCGCGCCAGCGGCAATTCCGAGCGTCCGCGCTGGCCGATGATCGTTCTCAATTCACCAAAGGGCTGGACAGGGCCGAAGATCGTGGATGGTCAGCAAATCGAGGGCACGTTCCGCGCGCATCAGGTTCCGCTCGCCATATCGCCAACGACGCCGCCCGAGCATCTCGAGCAACTCGAAGACTGGTTGAGGAGCTATCGGCCGGAAGAGCTCTTCGATGAACACGGTCGCCTCAAGCCGGAACTGGCCGAACTTGCGCCCAAGGGCGAGCGACGTATGGGCGCGAATCCACACGCCAACGGCGGCATGCTGCTCCGCGACCTGCGGATGCCGGATTTCCGCAATTACGCGGTCGACGTGCCCGCGCCCGGAGTGTGTGGCATCGGCGATACGCACGTGCTGGGGCGCTTCCTGCGCGATGTAACGAAGCTGAACGGTGAGCGTCGGAATTTCCGGGTTTTCGGCCCTGACGAGACGCTCTCCAATGGCCTGGAAGCCCTCTTTGAAGCGACCCAACGCCAATGGGACGCCGCGACCATAGTGACCGATGAATTTCTCGCGCCCACCGGCCGCGTGATGGAGATGCTGAGCGAGCACCAATGCGAGGGCTGGCTCGAGGGTTACCTTCTTACCGGGCGTCATGGACTCTTCAATTGCTACGAAGCATTCATCCACATCGTCGATTCGATGTTCAACCAGCACGCCAAGTGGCTGAAAGTCACGTCGAATCTGCCGTGGCGGCGGAAGATCGCTTCGTTGAACTACCTGTTGTCCTCGCATGTCTGGCGCCAGGACCACAACGGCTTCACCCACCAGGATCCCGGCTTCATCGACAGCGTTGTGAACAAGAAGGCCGAGGTTGTGCGTGTTTACCTGCCGCCGGACGCAAACTGCCTGCTGTCGGTGATGGACCACTGCCTGCGCAGCCGCCATTACGTCAACGTCGTCATCGCCGGGAAACATCCGGCACCGCAGTGGCTTTCGATGGCCGCCGCCGTCAAGCACTGCACCGAGGGCATCGGCATCTGGCAGTGGGCGAGCAACGACCAGGGCGTTGCGCCTGACGTCGTCATGGCGTGCTGTGGCGACGTGCCGACATTGGAAACGCTCGCTGCAGTGTCGATCATGCGCGAGCATCTGCCCGAGCTGAGAATCCGCGTCGTCAACGTCGTTGACCTCATGAAGCTGCAGTCGCAATCCGAGCATCCGCACGGGCTGAGCGACGTCGACTTCGACCAGCTCTTCACCAAAGACAAGCCGGTCATCTTCGCCTTCCACGGCTACCCGTGGTTGATCCACCGGCTGACCTACCGCCGCACCAACCACGACAATATCCACGTCCGCGGCTACAAAGAAGAGGGCACCATCACCACACCCTTCGACATGACGGTGCTGAACGATCTGGACCGCTTCGACCTCGTGATCGACACCGTCGACCGCCTGCCGCAGACCGGCGACACGGGCGTCTACCTGAAGCAACAGCTCCTGGACAAGCTGATCGAGCACAAGCAATACATCGACAAATACGGCGAGGATTTGCCGGAAATCCGCCATTGGCATTGGGGTGCGACCAACCCGGACATACCGGCGTAAAACGAGCAGCTGTCCGAGACGAAGTCCGCTATGCGAAAGACCCCGGACAAAAACAGCGGAGCCACCATCGCCCGTCTCGCTGCGCTGAACCCCCACCGGTTGCCGAGACAGAACTGTTCGAACTCCGGTCAACACGAGGCCTCGAATTTATTCCCTAGAAGTCACGACTGGTTTGTGCAGCACAACTTGACAGCCCCCCTCGATTCTTCGACACTCCGCAAAAAATACGCAGGCCTTTGATACCCAGGGCTTTGCCGTCCAACCGTGATCGGCTAGCGTCTGCAGGTTTCAGCGTGTTACGGCTCGCGCATTCTTTGATACTCGTTTTGCAGCTACGAGTTTACGAGAAGCGGTGGTCATTGCCTTGACCCTAAACAAGCATGCCCTCAGGAGGAGAAGATGAAGTCACCCCTGCAACAATGGATCGCAGCCGGCGCTGCCCCCGGTTTTTCGGAGAGCCATGGCGCTTCGCTATTTTCGACAGCCTTGTCTGTTGGCGTTGCCGCATTCGCAATCGTGTGTGCAGCGAGTGTCAGCGCGGCCGTGCTCGACATCAAGACCCTGTCGACGAGGCCGGATCGCGTGAGCGGCGGCGACGTGCTGGTACAGATCACGCAGGACAACAATGCGGCGACACCGGTGTTGCTGAATGGCACGGATGTGACGACCGCGTTTCGCGCCGGATCGGCGCCGAATACGCGCGTTGGACTCGTGACCGGGCTCATCGTCGGAACGAATAATTTGAGCTCCGGCAGCGTTAGCCTGCAGATCCACAACTACCCGATCACCGGGCCGATTACTTCGGGGCCGCACAACGTTCCGTTCTTTTGCCAGACGCAGGACTTCACTCTTCCGGACGGGACGAAGTTCGGTCTTCCGACCGATGCGGACTGCTCCGCGCCGACCAAGATTACGTACTTGTATATGCCCACTGGCGGCACCGCGTTCCAGCCGCTGCCGAGCACTACTACACTTCCGCCGAACGTTGCGCAGACGACAACGACGACGGGCGCGACGGTCAATTTCGTGGTTCGTGTCGAGACTGCGACTATCAATCGCGGAATCTATCAAACCGCAGTCCTGCACGATCCCACGGTCGATCCGGCGCCGACATGGTTTGCGCCGCCGAGGGGGTGGAACAAGCGGCTCATCGCGATCGAAGGATTCGGTTGTCCTGGCGGCTGGTACATCCAGGGAGCAAGCATCGGCAGCCTCTCGCTTGCCGGGCTCGACTTCAACCTGCTGAGCCCGGCGCGGCTGGGGGCGGGTTACGCGCTTTTTTCGAATACGCTGCAACACGCGTCCAACAGTTGCAATTCGGTGCTTTCCGGTGAAGCCGCGATGATGAGCAAGGAGCACTTCATCGAGACTTTCGGTGTGCCTGTGTATACGGTGAGCTACGGCTGCTCGGGCGGCTCGTACGGCAGCTCACAGCTAGCCGACGCGTTGCCTGGACTCTTCGA
Source organism: Casimicrobiaceae bacterium (assembly GCA_035568975.1). Classification (GTDB taxonomy): domain Bacteria; phylum Pseudomonadota; class Gammaproteobacteria; order Burkholderiales; family Casimicrobiaceae; genus PALSA-1003. The sequence goes on along the minus strand of DATMNH010000378.1, from coordinate 5,158 downwards.
CGGCATTCTGATCGCATGCACGTTCCCGGATCCGCTAGGCATCGCGTTCTCGGGCTCGGACGGACATCTGCTGACACACTACTTCAACGTGACCGATCCCGCCGGATTCTCGGTTGCCCAGCAGGTCGCGGTGTCGGGATACAAGGGATTGCAGGCATTCATCGACGCGGCGAACCAGTCTGGACGGACCGATCCCGTTCCCGGGCGAGTCGACATTCCGGGTTACGCATCGGCGGTGTGGAACGCGGCGGTTCCAGTTGCGTCGCGTTACAACCCGACGACCAATCCGGGCGGGCTGCGCCCGACTGTGTACGATTGGGGGCGGAATATCTACGGCGTCAATGGGACGACGGGGTTCGCGCTGCGGCCCTTCGACAACGTCGGCGTACAGTACGGCCTTGCGGCCTTGAATGCCGGACAGATCACGACCACCCAGTTCCTGAACCTTAACGAGTCCATCGGCGGCTACGACCAGGATTTCAACTATGTTCCCAACCGAGTCGCCGGCGATCCCGGAGCGATCGTACGCGCGCAGGAAGGCGGACTGCAACTCGGCGGCAATGGCGGCCTGGCATCGATTCCGGTGTTCGACGTGAGCGGCATCTACAACGACGACGGCGGCTATCACTACCAGTGGTTTCACTTCGCGATGCGCGAACGCATGATTCAAGCCAACGGCAATGCGGACAACCACGTCATGTGGCGCGGGAACCCCGTCAATGCGGATCAGGCATGGACGACGTTCGAGCAGTGGATGGAAGCGATTGCCGCGGACACGTCGAACCTGTCGCAACGGGATAAGGCTATTCGCAACAAGCCCGCGATGGCAACCGATGGCTGCTGGAAAACGGCAACGATCGGCTTCTGGCGCGAACGGCAGACGTTCTCCCGCACCAACAACTCGATTTGCAACACGCTGTATCCGTCTTACGCGTTTCCGCGCTACGTCGCCGGCGGTCCAGTGGCGGCGAACATCATCAAGTGCCAGCTGAAGCCCGTTAATCCCGGCGATTACAGCGTATCGTTATCGGCCGCCGAGGTCTTGCGCCTCAACCGCATTTTTCCGAACGGCGTATGCGACTGGTCGAAGCCGGGGGTAAATCAGACGGGCGTAGTGCCGTGGGCCTCGTTCGGCCCCGCACCCGAGAATCTCGTCTTCGCGGGCTCGGTTGCAGCCGACTGCGGCAGCCTCGCCAACCTGACTTTCGAGGGCAACACCACGATCAGCGCTGCGACGCTCGTCACTTCCGGCACGCTCGTGACCCCCGCCAATCAAACGCTCACGAACTTGCCCGCGTTCTGCCGGGTGCAAGCGCTCAGCAAGCCTTCGAGCGACTCGAACATTTACTTCGAGGTGTGGTTACCCCAAACGACCTGGAACGGAAAGTTCCTCTCGTCGGGCGAAGGCGGTTATGCCGGGGCGCTCAATTACACGCGCCTGGGTTTGGACGGCGGGCTCGACGAGTTGTTGCGGCGCGGCTACGCGACGGCCTCGACCGACACGGGTCACGTTTCCTCCAACACTTTTTGGGCGATCGGCCATCCCGAAAAAGCGATCGATTACCTATATCGTTCCAAGCACTTGGTGACAGTCGCAGCCAAGGGTCTGGTCGCCGCGTATTACGGCCAGGCGCCCACGCATTCGTATTTCAATTCGTGCTCGAACGGTGGCCGCCAGGGGCTGATGGAAATACAGCGGTATCCGGAGGATTACGACGGCGTAGTCGTCGGCGCGCCCTGGAATTTCCAATCGCATTCCAACGCCGGCTTCGTCTGGAATGCGCAAGCTCTGATCGCTCCGGGCGCGGCAATTGCACCCGCGAAGCTTCCTGCGATCACGGCCGCGGTTCTCGCAGCATGCGATGCAAACGATGGCTTGGTCGATGGTGTGATCGCAAATCCGCAGGCCTGTAGCTTCAATCCGGCAACGTTGCTGTGCCAGGGTGCCGAGACGAACGCGTGCCTCACGCAGCCGCAGTTGACCGCGCTGCAGCAGATTTATCAGGGGCCCAGAAATCCACGGACCGGTGCCGAAATATTCCCCGGCTTCATGATTGGTGCCGAAGCGGGATGGTCGGGACTCGTCAACAACGTCAACGGGACGGGCCTCGAGCAGGGCTATTTCCCGAACCTTACCTTCGAAAATCCGAGCTGGGACTTCCGCACCTTCAACTTCGATAGCGACATGGCATTTGCCGATGCAAAGGTCGGTGTTCTCGGCAACTCCACCCAGCTGGATCTCTCCACGGCGAGGAATCGAGGCGTGAAGGTCATCCAATACCACGGTTGGAACGACCAGACGCTACAGCCTGCTTACAGCCCCGAGTATTACAACCAGGTCGCCTCGGTCATGGGCGGAACGGCTGCGACGCAAGGCTTCTATCGATTGTTCATGGTTCCGGGAATGACGCATTGCTATTTTGGTCCTGGAGCGACGAGCTTTGGCGGCGTAGGGCAGCAGATACCGCCTGTTCGCGACGCGACACATGATGTCCAAACGGCGCTCGAAGCCTGGGTCGAACACGGTGTCGCGCCCGGCCAATTGATCGCGACCAAGTATACCGATGACGCTGCCGCGACCAGAACGATTCTGCTAACCCGGCCGCTCTGCGTCTATCCATCGGTGCCGCGCTATAACGGGACGGGCAATTCGAATGACGCCGCCAACTTCTCGTGCGCCTCGCAATAATGCAAGGCTCGCGTTCGCATATCTGATCGACGAGCGCGCACTTCTGCGAAGACGATGCCCAGCAACCGCGGGACGAACGCTGTCAAAATGCTGACAAACATGCTGTACTGCTTGCAATCAAACGCAGGAGGCCAATAAAATACAGAACACAAAAATCAGGGGCGTCGCACGTGGGACGCCCCCGACGTCATCACCGGAGGCGATAATGCTTGACTCAGCCAACCCGCGTAGCTCACTCGCGGGTGTACACCGCACGCAAACGTTTTTCGGTCCAACGCCAGCGCGTCGTATCCCATGCGTCGCCGCCTTGCTTGTGTCGGGGTTCGTTTCGATCTCATCGAGTAGCGGCCAAGGCGTTTCTGCGCCCCTGAATGCTACCGCTGGCGACGCGTATCGTTTCTTGACCCAGGCGTCTTTCGGTCCGTCTGCGGGTGACCTTTCACGAGTGCAGTCGCTGGGTATCCGCGGCTACCTCGAGGATCAGCTCACGCAGCCGTCCTCCGGCTACCCGGATTCGCAGTACACCTACCTGAGCTTGAGGACAAGCGCTGACTGCAACAACAAGGACCCGTCGGGGAACGCGTATCCGGCCTCGGCGCCGCAAGCAATCTGCTACCGCGACAACCTCACGCCCGCCCGAGTTCAACGTCAATTCTTTACCAACGCCGTGACGCAGCCGGATCAGCTCCGGCAGCGCGTCGCGTGGGCTCTGGCGCAGATCATGGTCGTGTCCACGGTCGATGCCGATTTGTCGGTCGCCTACGTGCTCGCTCGCTATCACAACATCCTGTTCGACGAGGCGTTCGGCAATTTCGAGACCTTGCTCAAGCGCGTCACGCTTTCTCCTGCCATGGGCACTTGGCTCAACATGGCCAATAACGACAAGCCGAGCGGCACCCGTGTTCCCAACGAGAACTATGCGCGCGAGGTATTGCAACTGTTTTCGATCGGCCTAAACAAGCTGCGTTCGGATGGCACGGCGATAACCGATGGCGCGGGCAATCCCATCCCAACCTACGATCAATCGACGATCAAGCAATTTGCACGCGTGTTCACCGGGTGGACCTATCCGTCCGCAAGCGGTGCGCCGCCGACAGGCAAGAATAGCCCGAACTATGTAAGCCCGATGGAGCCGTATCCGAATGGTCACGATACGGCGGTCAAAACGCTGCTCAGCGGCATGACGCTGCCGGCGAATCAGGGCGCGCAACAAGATCTCGATGCTGCGATTCACAACATTTTCACGCATCCGAACGTGGGGCCGTTCATCGGCCGGCAGTTGATTGAACACCTTGTCACGAGCAATCCGAGCCCTGCATACGTCGGCCGGGTGACTGCCGCGTTCAATGACAATGGCCAAGGCGTGCGCGGCGATATGAAAGCCGTAATGCGCGCCATCCTCCTCGATCCCGAGGCGCGCGGCGATATCAAGACCGACCCGGATTTCGGCCAGCTGCGCGAACCCGTGCTTATGGTGACCGCGCTGCTCCGCGCAACCGGTGGCATCACCGACGGTGCGGGCCTCGCGGATCGCGTCGCCGGATTGGGCGAGCGGCCGTACTCAGCGCCCTCGGTATTCAATTTTTACCCTCCGGATTTCACCATTCCCGGTACCGATCTGTTCGGACCCGAGTTTGGCATCCACAACACGTCGACGGCCGTGGCCCGATCGAATCTGGTTTACTCGCTGTTGTACGGGGGCATTGCGAGCGATCCCACGGTTCCCAATGCGACCGGAACGCACATCGCGACGACGCCGTTAGAAGCGTTGGCTTCGGACCCGTTCGCACTCGCGAGCATGGTGGAAACGTTACTGATCGGCGCCCCATTACCGGCGCTTCCCCATAATATCGTCGCGAAGGGCGTGTCCGCGGTCCCGGCGACCAACAAGGCCGAACGAGTTCGAATGGCGCTGTATTTGACTGCTTCGTCTTACTACTTCCAGGTTCAGCACTGACATGACTATTTCCCGTCGCAATTTCATCGCACACGCGGGCGCTCTTGGCGCCGCCGGCCTGGTCGGAAATCTCAGCCAATGGGGCATTCGGGCGGCTTCTGCCCAATCCTTGGGCGATTACAAGGCATTGGTGTGCGTCTTTCTTTTTGGCGGCAATGACAGCAATAACACGGTGATACCGTACGACGACTACGGCAGCTATTCGGCGGTCCGGACGACCGCATCCAACATCAACATCCCAAAGGAGCTATTGCTGCAGATTTCGCCGCCACGCGCCGGCGCCAAATTCGGTTTGCATCCGAACCTCGGTCCGCTGCAAACGCTGTTCAATGCCGGGAAGCTGGCAGTGATCGTGAATGCCGGCCCGTTATTGGCGCCACTCACCAAGGCCCAGTACCAGGCGGGAGTAGACCGCCCGCTCAACCTTTTTTCGCACAGCGACCAGCAAAACGAGTGGCAGGGCCTCATCGATGGTATGGCTATTCGCACCGGCTGGGGCGGCAGGGTGGGCG
>DATMNH010000377.1:0-7741 GCA_035568975.1 Casimicrobiaceae bacterium | reverse complement strand
CAAGCCCACCTGGTACACCGGGCAGGTGAGGCTGGATGCCAGCGGCAACTACAATGGGCCGCTCCTCGCAACGACCGGAACGTATTACATATCACCTTGGGCTGGTAGCCCCCCGCCAGTCGCGGTCGGCACGGTATCGTTCCAGCCGACGGGGCCCTACACCGCAAAGCTGATCTACACCGTTACCGGCGTGGGCACCGTAACCAAGACCATCCAGCGTCAGACTCTCACCGCCATCGGCGTCGGCGGCACGTACAGCGGCGCTCAAACTGGCACCTTCAGCGGCTGCGCGAACAACGGCACCTATCAGCCGGTTTTCTTCAATCTGCAACTCACGCAGCTTACCGACGGAACCGTCACCTTCGCGTTTGTTTACCCTCAGTATACGAACTTCAGTTGCACGTTTTCCGGCACGCTCGTGCAGCTTGGTCAGTTATTCAGCGTGACTGGGGCCAATTATCAATGTACCGACGGGCGCCCTAATACAACAGCGAACATGTCTGAAATCAAGGCAACGGCGCAAGGCGTGGAAGGCAGATTCAGCGCATCGTACGGAGGGGGCTGTGGCGAGGACGCCCAGTTCGCCGGCGTTTTTGTTCCGAATTAGCTGCTCCAGCGTATTCGATCCCTAACCGGAGTTGAGCAGAATTATCTGGCCAAGCTTCGCTGACGCACGCATTCAAACAGGCACACCGCCGCGGCTGCCGCTGCGTTGAGCGAATCGAAGCCGCCCGGCATGGGAATGGTGACACTCGTCGCTGCGGCGAATCGCAGCGCTTCCGACAAGCCGGCTCCTTCATTGCCGATCGCGATCGCGACCGGTGGCGTGAGATCGACGGTGAACAAGGGCTCGCCTTCGGCCGCGACCGCCGCCACCAGCTTTCCCCGGTAGGCGCGCGCCCACTCGACCAGATCGATGTCCTCGAAGATCTGCAAATGGAAGTGCGCGCCCTGCCCGGCACGAAGAACCTTGGGCGACCATGCAAATGCGCAGTGCGCAGAGAGTAAAACCTGCTCGACGCCTGCCGCCGCCGCCGTACGCAAAATGGAGCCCACGTTGCCGGGATCCTGAATCCCGTCGAGCAGCAGACAAAATTCCGCGCTCTCCCGATACTCCGGGCGCGGCGCCGGAACCACCGCCATCGCGCCCAGACCCGGCGCAAATTGGGCAAACTCGGCCCACGCGGACTCGGTGACGACGACGCTCCGCGCAGCCGGGACGCAATCAAGGAGCTTGCGAATGCCTTCGCGCTGCAGCGCCGACTCGACGACGATCAAAGTCTCGGGTGCGCCGTATCGCTCGCAGTACACGGCGATGATGTGCTCGCCCTCGAGCACACAGCGTCCTGCCTTGCGGCGATCGCGCGAAGACGCGACCAATCGCGCAGCCTGCTTGAGACGAGGGTTGTCGCGGGAGCTGACGCGCGGCATTGCTTAGGTAGCTGCAAGAGCCCGGTCTGCTAGCGATCGGGATTGGCGCTCCGCTCACTGGCTGCGGGAGCACGAGCCGCCGCGTCGTGGGGCAGTTGAAAAAAGACTTCGTCGTGCCGAATCATGCCCAGTTCCGAGCGCGCCCGCTCCTCGATCGCTTCGAGCCCTTGTTTCAGGTCCAGCACCTCGGCGTCGAGCGCCGCATTGCGAGTCTTGAGCTCAGCGTTTACGTGCTTCTGCGCCTCGACCTGGCGATCGAGCTCGCGCACGCGCAACCAACCGCCTTTGCCCAGCCACATCGGGTACTGCAGAGCGAGGATCAGCGCCGCAAAGATGAGGGCAAGCAGTCGCAAGGCAGCGGTCAGCTCAATTGATGGAACGCTTCGCGGCCGGGATAACTGGCAATGTCACCGAGGTCCTCCTCGATGCGCAGGAGCTGATTGTATTTCGCGATCCTGTCCGAGCGCGACAGCGATCCCGTTTTGATCTGACCGGCATTGGTGCCGACCGCGATGTCCGCGATCAGGCTGTCCTCAGTCTCGCCGGAGCGATGCGAGATGATCGATGTATAGCCCGCGCGCACGGCCATGCTGACCGCGGCGAATGTCTCCGACAAGGTCCCGATCTGATTGATCTTGATGAGGATCGAATTGGCAACGCCTTTGGCAATGCCTTGCTTGAGAATCTTGGTGTTGGTCACGAACAGATCGTCGCCGACCAGTTGCACCTTCTTGCCGAGCCTGTCGGTAAGCAATTTCCAGCCATCCCAGTCGTGCTCGGACATGCCGTCCTCGATCGAAATAATCGGATACTTGTCGACCCAGCTTACGAGGTAATCGACCATCTGTGAGCGCGTCAGCTTCGCGCCTTCGGACTCGAGCTCGTACATGCCGTCCTTGTAGTACTCGGATGCCGCGCAGTCGAGCGCCAGCGCGATGTCGGTTCCGGCGGTGTAGCCAGCCTTGTCGATCGCCTCGAGCAGCAATTGCAGCGCGGACTCGTTGGACGGGAGGTTGGGCGCAAACCCTCCTTCGTCGCCCACCGTGGTCGCCATTCCTTTGGCATCGATGAGCTTCTTCAAGGCGTGAAAGACTTCCGATCCATAGCGCAGCGCTTCCCGGAACGTAGGCGCGCCGAGCGGCACCAGCATGAACTCCTGCATGTCCACGCTGTTGTTGGCGTGCGCCCCGCCATTGATGACGTTCATCAGCGGAACCGGCAGCATCATCTCGCCGGCGCCCCCAAGATAGCGATACAGAGGTAGTGTCGATTCCTCCGCCGCGGCCTTGGCCACCGCTGCCGAGACGGCGAGTATGGCATTGGCGCCCAGGCGCGACTTGTTCTCGGTCCCATCGAGGTCGATCATGGTACGGTCGACAAATGCCTGCTCGGAGGCATCGAGCCCGATGATCGCTTCGCAGATCTCGGTGTTGACGTTCTCGATCGCTTTCTGCACGCCCTTGCCGCCGTAGCGCGCGGCATCGCCATCGCGGAGCTCGATCGCTTCCTTCGATCCGGTGGATGCGCCCGAGGGAACGGCGGCGCGACCGCTGATTCCCGACTCGAGCACGACGTCGGCTTCGATCGTCGGGTTGCCGCGCGAATCGAGAATCTCACGCGCGATGACATCGACAATTGCACTCATCTTATGCTTTCCCCGAGAGGCGCGACCATGTCAGGCATCGACGGTCATCAATTCGGTTTCCGGAAACCCGGCGCGCTTCACCGTCGCGTCGAGCTCGACCAGCGTGGCCAGGAGCTCGTGCATGCGAGCGAGCGGCCACGCATTGGGCCCGTCGGAGAGCGCTTTTGCCGGATCCGGATGGGTTTCCATGAACACGCCGGCGATGCCGGCCGCGACTGCCGCCCGGGCAAGCACCGGTACGAACTCGCGCCGGCCGCCGCTTGATGTGCCCTGCGCGCCGGGGAGCTGAACGGAATGCGTCGCGTCGAAAACAACGGGACAACCCGTCGCGCGCATGATCGCCAGCGAGCGCATGTCCGAGACCAGATTGTGATAGCCGAACGACGCGCCGCGCTCGCAGACCAGGATGTTGTCGGAGCCGCTCGCTTCGCGCGCCTTGGCGACCACATTGGCCATGTCTTCCGGCGCGAGAAACTGGCCCTTCTTGATGTTCACCGGTTTGCCGGCTGACGCGACGGCACGAATGAAGTCCGTCTGCCGGCAGAGAAACGCCGGCGTTTGCAATACGTCTACCACCGCGGCAACCTCCGCGATCTCGTCGTTTTCGTGCACATCGGTCAGAACCGGCACGCCGACCTGCCGCTTGACCTCGGCCAGAATGCGAAGCCCCTCACCCATTCCGAGCCCACGATACGACTGTGCGGAGCTGCGATTGGCCTTGTCATATGACGACTTGAAGATGAACGGTACTTTCAGCCGCGCACAGATTTCCTTCAGGCGACCGGCAACGTCGATCTGCAACTGCTCGGATTCGACCACGCACGGACCGGCAATGAGAAACAGAGGCCGGTGCAATCCAACCTCGAAGCCGCAGAGATCCATGGGATCAGGCGACGAGCTGCGCGCGCGCTCGCACCGGATCGCCGATCGAGACTCGCCGGCGCTCGAGCGCCGCGTTGACAAAGGCGATAAACAGCGGATGGCCGCGGCGCGGGTTCGAAGTGAATTCGGGATGGAACTGGCAGCCGAAGAACCAGGGATGGCCGGCGAGCTCGACCATCTCGCACAAGTCCCCGGCAGTGGCGCTCTTGGCCCATGCGCCGACCGTCAGCCCGGCCGCCTCGAGACGCGGCAGGTAGTGATTGTTGACTTCGTAGCGATGTCGGTGGCGCTCGGCGACTGTCGTCGCACCGTAGATCCTGTGCGCGAGCGATCCGGGCACCACCTCGCAGGGCTGCGCGCCGAGACGCATGGTGCCTCCAAGATCGGACCGGTGGTCGCGGCGCTCGATCGACCCGTCGCGATTCTGCCACTCGGTGATCAGCGCCACGACCGGATGGGGGGTCGCGGCATCGAACTCGGTGCTGTTCGCGTTGGCGAGGCCTGCCTTGTGCCGCGCATATTCGATGACTGCCAGTTGCATGCCCAGGCAAATACCAAGATAAGGAATGCCGTTCTCGCGCGCGTGGCGAATCGCCTTGATCTTGCCCTCGACGCCGCGCTTGCCGAATCCTCCCGGCACCAGAATCGCGTCCACGCCCTTGAGGCAGTCGATACCGTCGCGCTCCACCGCTTCGGAATCGACGTAGTGAATGGCGACCTTGCTGCGGGTGTGGATGCCGGCGTGCGTCAATGCCTCCGAGAGCGATTTGTACGATTCCGTCAGGTCGACGTATTTGCCGACCATGGCGATGTTGACTTCGTGCTGCGGATGCACGAGCGCTTCGACCAGGTTGCGCCAGGTCGTGAGATCGGCGGGACGAGGACTCAGGGAAAGCTTGCGGCAAACGATCTCGTCGAGCCCTTCGGCATGAAGCGCGACCGGAATCTTGTAGATCGAATCGGTATCCAGCGCCGGAATCACGGCCTCGGCTGGCACGTTGGTGAACAGCGCGATCTTGCGTCGGTCGCCGTCGGGCAAGGGCCTGTCGGCGCGGCAGAGCACGACATCGGGTTGGATACCGATCTCGCGCAGCTCCTTGACCGAGTGCTGCGTCGGTTTGGTTTTCATCTCGCCCGCGGTGGCGATGAATGGCACCAGCGTCAGATGGATGTAGCAAACATTGTCGCGGCCGAGGGTAATGCCCATCTGTCGGATCGCTTCCAGAAACGGCAGCGATTCGATGTCGCCGACCGTTCCGCCGACTTCGACCACGGCGACTTCGGCCTCGGTCCCATTCACGGCGGTGGCGTTGGCAATCCAGCTCTTGATCTCGTCGGTGATATGCGGAATGACCTGTACCGTGCCGCCGAGATAATCGCCGCGGCGCTCCTTGCGGATGACGCTTTCGTAAATCTGGCCGGTGGTGAAATTATTCCGCCTGCTCATCTTCACGTCGGTGAAGCGCTCGTAGTGACCGAGGTCCAGGTCCGTCTCGGCGCCATCCTCGGTGACAAAGACTTCGCCGTGCTGGAACGGGCTCATCGTCCCTGGATCGACGTTGATGTACGGATCGAGCTTGAGATTGGTGACGCGGATGCCGCGGGAAGCGAGGATCGCGGCCAGAGACGCGGCGGCGATGCCCTTCCCCAGAGAGGAGACGACGCCACCGGTCACAAAAACGAACTTGGTCATGGACGACAAGTCCTGGAAATTTCTATTCTACCGGAACACTCCTTCCGGCACAAACCGCGACCGGTGTTTAGCGTGCGGACGCGAACCGTCAGGTCCTCATGGCGCGTTGCGTATGCCTGCAGCCGGTAGAGCGCCGGCGGAGCTACAGAGCGAGGCCGGCTGCGATCCGCGCGCGCACCTTTTCGCGTCCGAGCAGCAAAAGCACCGCATCGAGCGCCGGGGTGGACGCCGTGCCGGCGACGAGGTAGCGCAGCGGCATCATGACTTGAGGAGGCTTGAGCCCGTGGCGCGCGGCAGCCTCCTTGAGCGCGGCTGCAATAGTGTCGCGTTGCCAGGGCATGGCAGCGAAGCTCTCATCGAGCGCCAGCAATGCCGGCCGAACGGCGTCACCGACATGTTGCGCAACGCTCCCGGGCGTCAACGACGGCTCGCGATAGAAGTAGGCGGCGGCGCCCGCCATCTCCACCAGCGTTCGGTAACGATCGCGCAGCAGCACACCCACTGCGGCAGGATCCGGGCCCTGAGCGATATCGAATCCGGCACGGGACAAATAAGGAGTGAGCCTCGCGCCAAGCTCCGCTTCCGGCATTCGCTTGAGATGCTCGTGATTGACCCACAGCAGTTTGTCGGCGTCGAATCGCGCCGGGGCCGGATTCACGTGCGCGATGTCGAACCATGCCACCAGTTGCTCGCGCGTGAAGATTTCGTCGTCGCCGTGCGCCCAGCCAAGGCGGGCGAGGAAATTGACCATCGCTTCGGGCAGAAAACCCTCGTCCGCGTAGTGCATGACGCTGACGGCGCCATGGCGCTTGGAAAGCTTGGTTCCATCGGCACCCAGTACCGTCGGCAGATGGCCATAGACGGGAGGCTCGGCGCCGAGCGCGCGGATCATGTTGATCTGACGCGGCGTGTTGTTGACGTGGTCATCGCCGCGGATCACGTGCGTGATCTTCATGTCCAGATCGTCGACGACGACACAGAAGTTGTAGGTGGGTGTGCCGTCGCTACGGGCGATGATCAGGTCGTCGAGCTCGGCATTGGCGAATTCGATGCGACCCTTCACCTGGTCGTCCCACGCGACGCTGCCCGCAAGCGGATTCTTGAATCGCACGACGGGTCCGACGCCAGGCGGTGGATGCTGTCCTTCTTTCAGATTTTCGGGCCGCCAGCGGCCATCGTAGCGCGGCTTCTCGCCGCGCGCGGTCTGCGCCGCTCGCAGCGCATCCAGCTCCGGAGGAGACATGTAGCAGTGATACGCATGTCCCTGCGCGAGCATTTGCGCCAGCACCTCGCGATAGCGATCCATCCGCTGCATCTGATGGTAGGGACCTTCGTCGTAGTCCAGCCCCAGCCACGCCATGCCGTCGAGGATGGCCTGGATCGCCTCGGGCGTGGACCGTTCGACGTCGGTGTCTTCGATGCGAAGGATGAATTGACCCTTGTGCCGTCGGGCGAACGCCCAGGCGAACAATGCGGTCCGCGCGCCGCCAAGATGCAGGAATCCGGTCGGACTCGGCGCGAATCGGGTGCGAACGGGAAGAGAAACGCTGGACACTCGAACGCAAGCTGGAAAAGCGCGCATTGTACCGGACGCAACTTCGTCATTCGCGTGAAAACGGGAATCCAGCGTCTTTTTAACGAACGCCACTGGGTCCCCGCTGAAGCCTGCCCTCGAATGCTTGAATCGGGGGCGAGGACGACGAACATGCGACTAGACCGGTTGCCAGCGCAGATCGAGCGTCGTCGGCGTCGCCGGGTTGACCGGCTCGGCCTTCAGTGACAGCGGCCCTGCGGTGTGCCCGTGCGGCCAGAAGCGCGCTACGCGGCGAGCTTCCGCTTCATTGGCGTTGACCGGAAAAGTGTCGTAGTTGCGCCCGCCCGGGTGTACGACGTGATAGGTGCATCCGCCGATCGCGCGGCCCGCCCAAACGTCGACCAGATCCAAGGTCAGCGGCGCCTGCACGGCGATGGTCGGATGCAGCGCGGACGACGGGCTCCAGGCGCGGAAACGGACCCCGGCGACGAACTCCCGCGCGACGCCGGTCGCGGTCAGCGGCAGCGTTCGCCCGTTGCAGGTCACCACATGCTTT
>DATMNH010000376.1:0-2017 GCA_035568975.1 Casimicrobiaceae bacterium | reverse complement strand
CTTCGGCACGAACCTGATACGCGATCTGATCCCTCACGAGCTGGGCGGTACCGTTGACCTCTCCTTCGGGGCGGAGGGCCTTTGCTGCACGATTGAGGTCCCGATCGAGCGCCTGTGAACGGGCGATTGCCTACGATCCTCTGCTAGGCCCGCTTTCGCTTGGCCAAGGGAAGCAGGGCCGCGAGGAGCTGCGATTCGACAAGCGGTTTCTGCAGGATGGCGGCTGCCTTTCCCGGGAGAATGGGGACGGATGCGTAGCCGGAAATTACAATGATGCGGATGCCAAGCTCGCTTAATTTGTCGATCAAGCCGGTTGCCAGTTCGCCCCCTCGGAGATTGAAGTCGACAATGCTCGCATCGGGCATTTGCTCAGCGATCAGGCGTTCGGCTTCCGCTGCAGTCGCGACTGGTCCGAGGACCTCTGCCCCCAACGCTCGGAGCAAGCTCTTCAGGGCGGTCCCGATATGCCAGGAATCTTCAACCACGAGGATACGGACGTCCGACAGATCGGCGGATCCGGCGTCGAGCGCATCGCGATCATTTGCAGCGGGCATGCGAACCCCAGGGATTTGCAGACGATTTTCGCACCGCCGGTCTGCGCGCACAACCCCCACACGAAGATTTCGACGTGTGATGCGGCAACGCGCGGCAAACGGCTGGCCCGCACGTCTTCGGCGACAATGAGGGATGCCGGCGGGCTGCGCAGACAAGATTGCGTGCGAAAATGGATCGGGCTAGATCACCCGACGTTTCACTGGTTTGACGCCCCCGTAAGGACTTTCCGAGTGGACTCCCGCGTTCGTGCCAGCATTTACCGGCTCGCCATGGTGCTGGTCTCGCTGCTGTTGGATGCGGCGCTCGGTCTTGCCAGTGCACAGACCAAACTTGACGCGGCCTATACCGCGACGCTCTGGGGCCTTCCGGTCGGCCACATCTCGTGGACGGTAGAGCTCAGTGACAACCGGTTCAAGGCGGCGGCGCGCGGCGCGATCACCGGCTTACTGCGGATTGTCGCCGACGGCCGTGGCGATGTCGCGGTGCATGGCGCGATGTCCGAAGGCAAACCAGTTCCCTCGCTGTTCTCGCTCAACCTCATTGCCGGGAAGTGGTCGGACGACGTGCGCATCGTCTTCAGCGGCGGCAAGGCGCAAGAACACGTCGCGGCTGCGGCGGTGAAAGCGAACCCCGACCAGGTGCCGCTCACTGATGCGAACCGCGTGGGCGTTGTCGACCCAATGACGGCGCTGCTCGTTCATATTCCGGGCGCCGGAGCAATAGCCGTCCCGCAAGCTTGCGACCGAAGCGTCGCAGTGTTCGACGGCCACGCACGTTATAACCTTCGGCTAGGCTTCAAGAGGCTTGACGACGTCAAAACGGACGAGGGCTACCAAGGTCGCGCCGTGGTGTGTTCGCTGAAGTTCGTCCCGGTAGCGGGCCATGATCCCAAACGCTACCTCGTTACCTATCTCGCCGCGCAGCACGACATTGAAGTGTGGCTCGCGCCGCTCGCTGGCAGCCGGCTCCTGGTGCCCTATCGGGTAACGATGCCCACGCCGATCGGGATGGGGGTTCTGCAGGCAACCACGTTTGTGTCTCATCCGCAAAAGCAAACGCCATGATTCTTGCCTCGCGCCGCAGAGGCGCTGGCAGTCCGGAATGCCACCCGGCTTTCCGGCGCGGCCTACAAGCTGCGGTTGCTCGAGCAGAAAATCGTCAACGTTGTCCAAACGCTGGCAAAAGCAGGCTGAAGTTGGACACGTCGCGGCCGGCACGCACTTGCGCGCTCGTGACTCCCTCTACCAGTCCGGCAGCTGGCTCGAGCGTCTATTCGTCGTCCACGCCGCCGGTCGGCAATGCGACGTGAAACGCCGATCCATGGTGGACGCCAGCCGATACCCACAGCCGTCCGTGATGAGCTTCGACGATCGATCGGCAAATCGACAGGCCCATTCCCATTCCATTCGACTTTGTGGTGAAAAGAGCATCGAAGATGCGCTCGACGTCTTCCGGATCGATA
>DATMNH010000375.1:0-18301 GCA_035568975.1 Casimicrobiaceae bacterium | reverse complement strand
ATACGTTGCCGGGTTCGACCGCGGCGTGCGGCCGATGGGGCTCTGATCGACACTGATCACCTTGTCGTAGTGTTCGAGTCCCTCCATTTCGACATAAGGCGCCGGCTCCGCGCTGCTGCCGTACAGATGCCGCGCCACCGCCTGATACAGGGTGTCGTTGATCAGCGTCGATTTGCCCGAGCCCGAGACGCCGGTGACGCAGACGAAAAGCCCCACCGGCAGATTGAGGGTCACGGCCTGCAGGTTGTTGCCGGTCGCCCCGGTAATGGTCAGCGTTCGCTTGAGGTCGGCCTTGTGCCGGTGCAACGGAAACGGAATCTCGCGCCGCCCGGCAAGATATTGTCCGGTCAGAGAATGTTCCGCGCTTCGTATGTCGTCGGGTGTGCCCTGGGCGACGATATGCCCGCCGTGCTCGCCCGCGCCAGGGCCCATGTCGACCACGTGATCGGCGGAGAGAATCGCGTCCGTGTCGTGCTCGACCACGATAACGCTGTTGCCGAGATCCCTTAGATGCTTCAGCGTCGTGAGCAGACGTGCATTGTCGCGCTGGTGCAGACCGATCGAAGGCTCGTCGAGCACGTACATCACGCCGGTGAGTCCCGAGCCGATCTGCGACGCAAGTCGGATACGCTGCGCCTCGCCGCCCGAAAGCGTCTCCGCCGAGCGGTCCAGCGACAGGTAGTCGAGCCCGACGTTGTTCAGGAACTGCAGCCGGCTGACGATCTCCTTGACGATCTTGTCGGCGATGGCCTGCCGCTGCCCCTCGAGCTTCAGTGCGCGGAAAAACTCGCCGGTCTGCTTCAGCGGCCAGCTGCTGACCTCGAAAATCGCCCGCTCGTTGCCGACCGGCCCGACCTTGACGTGACGTGCCTCGCGCTTCAAGCGCGTGCCATCGCATTCGGGGCACGGCTTCGAGTTCAGGTACTTGGCCAGCTCCTCGCGGACCATGATCGAGTCGGTCTCGCGATAGCGGCGCTCGAGATTGGGAATGATGCCTTCGAAAGCGTGCTCACGAACAACGGTCTTGCCGCGATCGGAGAGATACTGAAACGCAATCTTCTCCTTTTCGCTGCCGTACAGGATCACTTGCTGGATGCGATCGGAGAGCTTGTTGAAGGGCTTTTCCAGGTCGAATCCGTAATGCTTGGCAAGACTCTGCAGCATCTGAAAATAGAACTGGTTGCGGCGGTCCCAGCCCCTGATCGCGCCGGACGCCAGCGATAACTGCGGAAAAGCGACGACCCGTTTGGGATCGAAGAAACTGATCGCGCCAAGGCCATCGCAGCGCGGGCAAGCCCCCATCGGATTGTTGAACGAGAACAGGCGCGGCTCGAGCTCCTGCAGCGAGTAGCTGCAGATCGGACAGGCGAATTTGGCCGAATACAGATGCTCTTCGCCGGAATCCATCTCGACCGCTATCGCGCGTCCGTCGCCGTGGCGCAGCGCCGTCTCGAACGATTCGGCGATGCGCTGCTTCAGATCCTGGCGCACGCGCAGCCGATCGACGACGACCTCCACGGTATGCTTCTGATTCTTGGTCAGGCGCGGCGTGGCGTCGATCTCGTACACCGTGCCGTCGATGCGCACCCGCACGAAGCCCTTGGCGCGCAGCTCGACCAGGAGCTCCGCCTGCTCGCCTTTGCGGTTGACGACCACCGGCGAGAGAATCATCAGCTTGGTTTCCTCGGGCAGCATCAGCACTGCGTCGACCATCTGCGAAATGGTCATCGCCATCAGCTTCTGCTCGGGATGGTCGGGGCAATACGGCTCGCCGACGCGCGCATAAAGCAAGCGCAGGTAATCGTGGATTTCGGTGACGGTGCCGACGGTCGAGCGCGGGTTGTGCGAGGTCGCTTTCTGCTCGATCGAGATCGCCGGCGACAGGCCTTCGATCAGGTCGACGTCGGGCTTTTCCATGAGCTGCAGGAACTGCCGCGCGTAGGCCGAGAGCGACTCGACGTAACGGCGCTGCCCCTCGGCGTAGAGCGTGTCGAACGCGAGCGAGCTCTTGCCCGAGCCGGAGAGACCGGTGATAACAATCAGCCGGTGCCGCGGCAGATCGAGATTGATATTCTTGAGATTGTGCGTGCGTGCGCCGCGAACGCGGATGTATTCCATGCCGGTGCAGTAGCGGTGGACAACCTGCTAATATACTCCTTTTCGGTTGCTCTTTCTAAGGCGACCTGGTCCGCACTATCCGGCTCGCTTTGCTTGCCGTGGTTGCCGCAGATCAACGCAGCGGCGCCTCCGACACACTCGACCCGCCGCATAATCCGAACGGCCGATTCCGGTTCTCGCCCGCGCCGGATACAATCGACGAACTATTCGAAGGGGATACGCAATGGCGTCAGTCAACAAGGTGATTCTGATCGGCAACCTGGGGCGCGACCCGGAGACGCGATACACGACCGGCGGCGACGCCGTGACCAATATTCGCATCGCCACCACCGACACGTGGAAGGACAAGGCCGGCGAGAAGCAGGAAAAGACCGAGTGGCACAGCGTCGTCTTTTTCGGCCGGCAAGCCGAAATCGCCGGCGAGTATTTGAAAAAAGGCCGCCAGGTCTATGTCGAGGGACGCTTGCAGACGCGAAAGTGGCAGGACAAGGAAGGGCAGGATCGCTATACCACCGAAATCGTCGCCGACCGCATGCAGATGCTCGGCAGCCGCGAGGGCAGTGGGGCGGCCCATACCGCCGACGAACCGCCCGACCGTGAGCGCGCTTCAGGCGCCGCAGCCGCAACGGCATCGGCTCCAACCGCGAAGGGCGGCACCACGCCGTCCAAGAAAAACGTCGACGACTTGGACGACGATATTCCGTTCTAAGGCCTGTCAACAGGTCCTAATCTCATTGGGCAGGCGCGATGGCATTCGTCCGCGATGCCGGCATCCCGAGCGTCAGCTCCGCTATGGTTGCGCCTTCTGCCAACTTGCGTCAGGGTTGAAGCGCAGCATCGTGCTCGCGATGATTCGGGTGTTCCAGCCGAGGTTCTTCTCGTAGACGACACCCTCGTGATTGCACATGAAGGTCATGACTCCGGATGAGTTCCAGCGCGCCGGGTAAGCGACCAGCGCGAAGCCGCCGATCATCTTGCCCTTGACGATGTAGTCGTACGCGCCGCCTGGCGCGTCCTTGCCTTGTCCGGTCAGAATCTTGTATTGGTACCCGTGATAGGCCGCGACGTCGCCGTAGCCCTCTTTCTCGGCCCGTGCGACCAGCGGTCCGAGGGGACTTGGCGGTTCGCTTTCTTTCGTATCCCAATACAATCCGTCCCGTGTTCCCGGCGTGCTGATCAGATTTTTCGCGTATTCGAGCAGGCCATGGTTGTCGCGATCCTTGGTCGCGTATTCGCGCTGAGCGTCGACGTAGGCGAGGCATACCTGCATCGCGGCGAGCTCGTTCCTGCCGATTCGGCGATTGAGGATTTCCTCGGCGCCGGATTTCGCATCGAACTTCCAGCCCGAGGCGTCTTTCACCAGCGGATACGGGAATGGATACTCGTTGTCTCCCAGCAGAAGCACCGCTTTGCCTTCGCCCTGCCGGTCGAACTTGACCGCCTTGCCGTATGCAGCAACGAACCCGTTTCGCATTTCCGTGTCCTGCACCGGGTCGCCCGATTGGATCAGCTTGCCGCTGCCCGCCCCCAGCACCGCGTGAAGGTTCGCCACATCCTGGCTGTGCATTGCATCGACGAGAGCGCGCGCGGCGTCCTCCGGAGTGGCGAAGCTCCTTTGAACAAGCGGGACGAGAGATCCGGCCGATGTGCGTGCGGTCGGTTTTGCCGCGTCCGGCAAAGGAGTCTGCGCAAGGGCGATCGCAGACCAGAACAGGCCGGCGGCGAGCGCGGCAAGCGGTGTAACGCGCTGTCTGAGCTTCATAGACGCCTCAGGTTTCAATCGGCGAAGATCGACCATCAACGATGCTCCCGTCCCTGACCTTCGTGTCCACCGGCGGGCGATGCCCGACTCGCCACCTCGCGGCTCATTTGACCGCGGTTCGACTGAATCTGCACCTGTGGGCGCGACTCGTGGACGTTGATCGTCGGCGACGACCTGACCATGGGGCGCTCGAGGCTCGGCGTCGGCCGGTTGATCGTCGCCCGCTGCACGCCCTGGTTGGGAATCGGTCGCTGAAAGGTCTGGACCGGCGGTGAACCCGGACGCTGGACGCTCTGCACCGGTGGCGAAACCGGGCGCTG
Source organism: Casimicrobiaceae bacterium (assembly GCA_035568975.1). GTDB lineage: Bacteria > Pseudomonadota > Gammaproteobacteria > Burkholderiales > Casimicrobiaceae > PALSA-1003. Next base: position 14,101 of record DATMNH010000375.1, on the reverse strand, counting down.
GACGTTCTGTGCCGACCGTGGTGGATTATTGAAGGCCTCGGGCCTGCCCGCGTTCGTCCGCGCGAAATCGTTGCCCCGAAAATCCCTGCGCGCGTCGACGGCGCGGTGGTCGACAGTCTGGAAGCGTTCGCGTGACCACTGATCGCGGTACGCGACGCCCCTGCGATGCTCGGGGAAATGCTGCCAGTCGCCGTTCCGGAAGCGCTCGCGGTAGATCGGACGATTGACGAAATAATTGTGCCCGACGTCGACATTGATCCGGTGTGAGCGCCATGCCGGGTGGGCCCAACCCCAGTGGTTGGACGAGATTGCCCACGCGCTCCCCCAGACGATGCCCACGCCGAACGCACCGATCGCCGGATAACCGTAAATCGACGGCGGATACCAATACCAGGGCCGATACGCCGGCGCCCACCACGGACCGTATATGACCAGCGGGTTGTACACCGGCACATACAGGTAGTCGGGCCGCGCAGGCTCGATGACGATCGCGCTGTCTTCGTCGATCACCCTCTGTTGCGGGGTGCTTCGGAGATTTCCGGCGCTACGAGCTCTGGCGCGCAACGATTGCACGGTGTCCATGACCTGCTGCTGGTTGGCGAGGAAAGCGTCTCCGAGCTGCTGGGTCCAGTCGAGCTTGTCGTTCATCATTGTCAGAACCTGCGGGAACGCGGCCAGCGATTGCACGCTCGGGTCCCAGTTCTTGGTTTTCAGCGCGTCGTCGAGCGCGTTGCCTTTGAGCCCAGGATTCTGTTGCACGAAGCGCGCAGCCTCGACCACCTCGAGCGGATACGTCGATGCCATCAAGATCTGCGTGAGTAGCTGGTCCGGGTAGAGCGCGATCGTGGCGAGCAGTGCATCGAGCTGATCCTGCGGCAACATCTGCGCAGCGACAGGCGGCCCGGCGTCCGGCGGCGCTGGTTGTGCGAGCGCTGGCCCGGGCGCGACGACGACCAGCAATGCAAGGACATGCGCGGCGATGCGTCCGGAAGAAGATTTCATGATGCCTCGACGGATGTTGCGACGCAGAGCGGCGCCGGGTTGGCAAGCATATTGCGTTCTACGACATCGGAGGGAAGAGTATGTTCATGTGGCACGGTTCAATCGACTTCGATTCTCGCTTCGTGCCCACGCTCTTGCGGCGCCACCGCGCTCGCGCGGGTATCGATGACCCCACCGCCAAGGCAAACGTCAGAGTCGTAGACGACCAAATATTGTCCCGGCGTCGGTGCCCACTGCGGCGAGTCGAATGTGACGCGCCAGCCTCCGCCGGCAATCGGCTCGAGGCGGCATGGCGCATCGGCCATACGATAGCGCGTCTTCGCGGCCAGCTTGCGTCCCGGTTGCGGCGCCACGCCGCCTATCCAATGCACCGACCCGGTGTCGATCGCGCTCGCATAAAGGCGAGGGTCGTCGTGCCCTTGGACGACAACCAACGCGTTTCGCGACGCGTCCTTGCCCGCGACGAACCATGGCAGGTCGCTGCCCTCGCGCGTGCCGCCAATGCCGAGTCCCTGCCGCTGGCCGAGTGTGTAGTACGCGAGGCCCTGATGACGACCCACGACGTGGCCCTCGGGCGTCATGATCGACCCGGCTTGCTTCGGCAAATAGCGGGCGAGAAACTCCCGAAACGGCCGCTCACCGATAAAGCAGATGCCGGTCGAATCCTTTTTGGCGTAAGTCGGAATGCCCTGTTCGCGCGCGAGCGCACGAACCTCTCGCTTGGTCATGTCGCCGACCGGAAAAAGCGCGCTCCCGAGCTGGTCCTGCGCGAGCTGATGCAGGAAATAAGTCTGATCCTTGGACGCATCGGCCGCCTTCAGCAATTCGACGCTCCCTCCCGCATGCCGCAGCCGCGCGTAGTGGCCGGTCGCGATGCGATCCGCACCGAGCGTGCGCGCGTGGTCCAGGAACGAGCGGAACTTGATCTCGCTGTTGCACAGGACGTCGGGATTCGGCGTACGGCCGGCCTGATACTCGCGCAGAAACTCCCCGAACACCCGTTCGCGATACTGCGCAGCGAAATTGACCGCGTCGAGATCGATACCGATAACGTCGGCGACTGCTGCCGCATCGATCAGGTCTTGGCGCGACGTGCAATGCTCGTCGGTGTCGTCGTCTTCCCAGTTTTTCATGAAGACGCCAACGACCTCGTGACCGTCGCGCTTCAAAAGCCATGCCGCGACCGACGAATCGACGCCGCCTGACAGGCCGATAACGATGCGGCGCTTGGACGTCATGAGCTAAATGTCTTCAACGAGGAATCCTTGCCGGGCGCACCAAGTAAAAAAGGCAGGGCCGCTTCGGCCCTGCCTTCCTCGACAATCGAAGCGGGCCTATTGCGACTTGCCGGCGTTCTTTTCCATCGACTTTTCGGCCTCGAGCTTGGCCTTCGCGTCGGGTGCGACCTTCGGCTGCGCCTTGGACGCCTCCACCGCCTTGGCGTCAGTCTTCGCCTTTGCGTTGGGATTGGGGTTGCCCACCTTGATCATGGTGTCCGCTTCCGATTCCTTCTTGGCGCGCGCGGCCTTCTTCGCCGCCGCTTTCTCTTCCTGGGTCATCGCTGCGCTCGCAGCCTTTTTCGCCGCAGCATCCGACTTCATCTTGGCCTGGTCGGCAGCGGTCGTCGTGCTGGGCGTCGTGTCGTCAGCCATGGCCGCGACCGACATCAGCGCGAACCCACCGGCAATTACTACAGCGGTCAGCTTGTTCATCAACATTTCCTCAGAAAAGTCTCGTGGTCGGACGTCTCCGACCTCGTCGCGACGCAACGAGGTCAAGCCGACGTCCCTTCGATTCGGGCACGCTAGAAAAGTGAAATGTCGGAGACGCGCCGGTCTCCGGCGAACGAGGCCTAAACTTACCGGCTCTTCTGCTTTGGCAGGCCGTGGCGAACCATGCAAGATCGTCGCGGCGGTCGCCATATTGCGCGCGGTCGCGCCTCGCAAGCCGGGACCGCGAAGGCCCCGGCCTCAGTCTGCGCTTATTGTCCTACCGACTCCCTTTCCAACATGTTCAGCTCCATCACCTTCTTCTCCCGCGCGGCCTTCCTCGTCGCGGCCTTTTCTTCCGGCGTCATCGCGGCCCATTTGGCCTTGGCCGCGGCACGGTCGGACTTGAACTTGGCTTCATCGGCGGGGGTCGCCGATGGGCCTACATAGCCCTCCTGCGCAACCAATTCCAGTGCCGAAAGTTCCGAAACTCTCTTCTCCCGACCCGCCCTGCGGGTGGCAGCCTTTTCTTCCGGCGACATCGCCGCGAATTTGGCCCTGGCAGCGTCGCGCTCGGCCTTCGCCTTCGCCTGGTCGAACGGAGCCGGCGGGGTCTTGTCGTCGGCTATTGCTGTTGCGGAAGCAAATGCAAACGCGCCGGCGAACAGAGCAGCAATCAATTTCTTGTTCATGTGTTGTCCTCAGAGAAATGTGGATACGTACGCGAGGCGATTCCGGCTTCGACAGTGGCTTAAAATATCTGACCGCTCTTAGCTTCGCGAGTTGGGTTAACGAGTCAAAAGGCGGGACGCAACGTGCGACCCCGTCGCCAGATCAGGCCTATTGCCCTTTTTGCTTTTGCATCGCCTTTTCGGCGTCGCGCGTGTTCAACATGCCTTGGCGCCCGGAATTCACAAAGCCCAATGATTATATTGACTTTTGCTGTAGATTGCAACGAGACCATCGGTGCTTGAACAGCCTCGTTGCATTCGTGCAACGCGGGCCCCTACTTGGTCGTGCCCGCCTTGGGTGCCATGTCCGCCTTGGGCATTTCCGCGGCCTTCGGCGCGGTGTCGGCCTTGGGCGTTGTCGTGGTCTTCGGGGCGGTATCGGCTTTGGTCATCGCGTCGGCCTTCGGCGCCGGCTTGGCAGGCTTGTGCTTCTTCGGCTTGGCTTTCTTCGGCGCTGCCTTGGTCGCATCGGCCGTCTTGGCTGGCGTCGCAGCGGACTTGGCCGCCGGGGCGGCCGACGGCGCGCTAGGCGTGACCGACGGCGCCATCGCAGGTGCGGGCGCGGCCGGTGCCGTCGGGGTAGTCGTCTGCGCGACGGCCGTCAGCGAAATGGCGAGGGCGCTGGCGCTCAGCGCGGTCAACAACTTATTCATGTCCTGTCCTCAAGTCTAGGTTTGCGGGTCGACACACAAATGCGTGTCGCCGCCATTAACGCGACCCTTTCTCGAATGGTTGACAGGGCAGTCATAGCGCGCACTCATTGCCCACCCCGGCGCCACGTCATGACCGCCCATCCACGAGCGCTGGCGTGTTCGTGCAACACAGGATCCGGGTCAACCGCAACTGGATGCGTCACTGTCGACAGCAACGGCAGATCGTTGTGCGAGTCGCTGTAGAACCATGACTCGGTGAAATCGCCGAGGTTGCGGTCCATCGCTGCGAGCCAATCCTTGACCCGCGAGAGCTTCCCGGCCTTAAAACATGGTTCGCCCGTTACCCGGCCGGTAAAGCGTCCGTCGATCGCTTCTGGCTCGGTCGCGACCAGATGGGCAATGCCATAGAGCGCCGCGATCGGACGCGTGATAAAACTGTTGGTCGCGGTCACGACCGCGACCAGGTCACCTGCGGCGAGCCTTTGATCGACCACCGTTTTTGCGTCCGGCAGTAGCATGGGAACGATCTTTTCGGCGACGAAGCGCTCGCGCCAAGCGAGGAGCTGCGAAGGCTCGTGCTCCTTAAGCGGGCGCAATTGAAACTCGAGAAAGGCGCGAATGTCGAGCGTTCCGGCCTTGTAATCGGCGAAGAACCCGGCGTTGCGACGTTCGTACGCTTCAGCGTCCAGCACGCCAGCTTCAATCAAAAATTGCGCCCACCCGTAATCGCTGTCGCCTGCGATCAGGGTGTTATCGAGATCGAATAGCGTCAGGCGCTGTGGGGGGTATCGGCGGCTGCCGGTTTCCATTCCAGCTCCCGTTGCAGCCAAGCCTTGAGCAGCGGCACCGTGATCGGGCGTTTAGTTGCCAGCGACTGCCGGTCCAGCGAGACAAGGGTCGCGAGGAGCGACGGCATGTCGCGCCGGCCGTGCCGCAGCAGATACTCGATCACGTCATCGGAGAGCACGATTCCGCGGCCTCTGGCGTACACAGCGAGCGCAGCGGGCTTGGCGTCGTCCTCGAGCGTCAGCAGCTCGTAGACGAGCCCCCAGCCCAGCCGCGTGCGCAAGTCCTCGCGCAGCGAAAGGGCAGCGAGCGGCGTCCGGCTGGTCGCGATCAGCCGCGCTTGACGCTCCTTGATCTCGTTGTAGAGCGTGAACAGGCGAGCCGCCGCCGCTTCGTCGGCCAGGTCGATGCCGTCGATCGCGATCACTCGTGCGGCCGACGCGCGCACCGAAGCGAGCGCCTCGTCGTCGATCTCGCGCGGATGCGCGAACATCCTGGTGCCGAGCCCTCGATCTTCGGCCAAGGCGATGGCAGCGCGCGCCAGATGCGTCTTGCCGACCCCGGGGCCGCCCCAGATCAGCATTCCGGTCTCCGAGCCACCGGTCACGAACGCCGATAGCGCGTCCACCAGCTCCGCATTGCGACCCGCTAGAAAATTGGCGAAGCTCGGCGGCTCGGGCACCGCGAGTTCGAAAACGAGCTGTTCCACGAGAAGAGCGTCAGCGATACAGCGGAGACTCGTGGTACTCCGCGCGCAAGTGACGGAGGCCGACCAGCAATGCCGCGCTCACCGGCAGCGCCAGCAGGACCCCCGCGAAGCCGAACAGTTGTCCGAAAGCGAGGAGCGCGAAGATCACGACCAGCGGATGCAGACCGATGCGATCGCCGACCAGCCATGGAATCAACACGTAGCCCTCCAGCAGCTGGCCGATGCCGTACACCGCGAGCACCGCGGCGAAACCCGGCCAGCCGTTCCACTGCAGCAGCGCGGCGAGCAAGCCGAGGATGAGCCCAAGCCCGAAACCAACGTAAGGGATGAACACCAAAAGGCCGGTGAGTATGCCGATGGGCAACGCGAATTGCAGTCCGGCCAGCGTCAATCCGATCGCGTAGTAGATCGCCAGCACGCCCATCACCGAAAGCTGGCCGCGAAGAAACTCTCCCAGAACGTTGTCGATCTCGATTGCCATCGTGCGCACTTTGGCGAGCCAGCGCCGCGGTGTGAGCTCGTCCAGGCGGCGTACGATCCGACTCCAGTCACGAAGCAGGTAGAACATCACGACCGGGATCAGGACCAGATTGATAAGTATGCCCAACACCATCATCCCGCCCGCCTTCAGCCCCGTCAGCACCTTGAGCGATACCGCCTCCGTGCTGTCGAGATTGTCGGCGATGAACTGCTTGATGGACTCGAGATCGAACTGCAGTTGAATGGCGAATTTTTCGTTGAGCCACGGCGCGAGCTGCGCGTAGAGTCCCGCGGCAAGCTCGGGCAGGCGCTTGGCCGCCAGCGAAAACTCGTTATGGACCAGCGGCGCCAGCACCAGCAGCAAGGTCAGCACCAGAACCAGAGCGACCAGCATCACCAGCAGCGCGCCGATCGTTCGCGGCACGCGCTTGCCTTCCATCCAGCTCACGGCCGGCTTGCCGACGTAGGCCAGCATGCCGCCGATCAGGAACGGGGTCAGAATCGGTCCCAGCCAATGCAGCAGTGCCGCGATGACGACTACCGCGCCGACCACCCACAGGTAGTGTTTCGGGCTCAGACGGCGCGCTGTCGCGACGACAATGACTGCCGACCCTGAGGCGGAAGCGTCGTCCAGCTGCGGGCTGCTAGGAGTCATTTACGGTAAAATCGGCGAACACGCGGTTGCCCAAAGGTTGCCTAAAAAGTCGCTCACTTTACCGCGCGCGACCGGGCGACTCAATCCGACTCCTCCCATGCCATCGTCAGGCCGCCCCTTATCGTACCTGCAGGCCGGTGTCGACATCGACGCCGGTGAGAGGCTGGTCGAGAACATCAAGCCCTACGCCAGGCGGACGTTGCGGCCCGAAGTGCTGGCGGGCATCGGCGGCTTCGGCGCATTGATCGAGCTGCCCAAGCGCTTTCGCGAGCCGGTCCTGGTCGCCGGAACCGACGGCGTCGGCACCAAGCTCAAGCTGGCCTTCGCGCTCGGCAAGCACGATACGATCGGCATCGACCTGGTGGCGATGAGCGTCAACGATATTCTGGTTCAGGGTGCGGAGCCGCTTTTCTTCCTCGATTATTACGTGTGCGAGCGGCTCGAGGTGGACGTGGCCACCGAAGTGATCAAAGGCATAGCGCGCGGCTGCGAAATCGCCGGCTGCGCTTTGATCGGCGGCGAAACAGCCGAGCATCCGCGTGCATTCACCCCGGGCGAGTATGATCTCGCCGGATTTGCCGTGGGCGTCGTCGAGAAATCCAAAGCGATCGACGGCAGTACTATCGCCGCCGGCGACGTCCTGATCGGGCTCGCCTCGAGCGGCCCGCACTCGAACGGATATTCACTGGTCCGCAGCATCGTCGAATCCTCGGGCGCGGATCTGAAGCGCGCCGTCGAAGGTGTCACCGACACGGCGACGCTCGGCGAAGCCTTGCTCGTGCCGACGCGCATCTACGTCAAGCCGGTGCTGGCACTCTTGGCGCGAACCGAGATCAAGGGCATGGCGCACATCACGGGCGGCGGCCTGAGCGAGAACACGCACCGCATGTTCGGGCCAGGGCTCGCCGCGCGCATCGACTCGACGCGCTGGCCTCGCCCGCCGATCTTCGACTGGCTGCAGCGTACGGGCAAGGTCGCGAGCGCCGAGATGCACCGCGTGTTCAACTGTGGCATCGGTCTGGTGCTGGTCGTCGATCCCGAAACCGCGCAAGCAGCGATCGATCGGCTCATGGCGCTGGGCGAGGCGGCCTATGTCATCGGCACGGTCGAGCAGCGAAAACCCGGCGCGCCGGGTACGATCGTTATCTAGCGGATCCGCGTTCATGAAGCGGCTGGTTATCCTGATCTCCGGCCGCGGCTCGAACATGAGCGCGATACTCGACGCGGTCGGCGACGGCACGATCGCCGGTGAGGTCATGGCCGTCATCAGCAACCGACCGGACGCAGCGGGCCTCGCGCTCGCGTCGGATCGCGGTATTGCGACCACGCACATCGACCATCGCGCTTATCCCGGCCGCGATGCGTTCGAAGATGCGCTCACGGCAGCTATCGACGCGCATGCGCCCGACCTGATCGTTCTTGCCGGCTTTATGCGCATCCTGTCCGGCGCATTTGTCGATCGATACGCGGGGCGGATGATCAACATCCATCCCTCATTGCTGCCGACCTATCCGGGCCTCGACACGCACAGCCGCGCGCTCGCCGACGGCGTCAGAATTCATGGCTGCACAGCGCATTTCGTCACCGGCGACGTCGATCATGGGCCGATCATCGCGCAGGCGGCAGTGGCAGTGCGCAACGACGACGACACCAGGACGCTCGCCGCGCGCGTGCTCGAGGCTGAGCACCGAACGCTGGTCGCGTCCGTCGGCTGGTTCTGCGCCGGGCGCCTGGTCATCGACGGAGCCCGGGTACGCGTTAAGAATGAACACGCCGATCTGCCGCCACAGATCGTTCCGGCGCCGGATCTGTCATAGTGTTACCGAGAATCATGTTGGACTATTTGAATGGCCGAAATGCCGAAATGGGCAACGGATATGGGCCACGGATATGGGCCACGGATATGGGTCACGGATATGGGCGACAGCGTCCGAAAAAACTCCCGTCATCCCCGCGAAGCGCGATTGCGGTCGCAAAACTCCCGTCATCCCCGCGAAGGCGGGGATCCATTTTGCGACCGTCAAAAAGCAATGGATTCCCGCCTTCGCGGGAATGACGACATAGGTGATGCGAGCGTCACCTTCGCGGGAATGACGACGTAGACGATGCGAGCGTCGCGCTCGCGGGAATGACAATTTAGACGATGCTGACATCGCTCACTTTCGCAATGCTCGATAAGCTCCGGTCCGCACGCTTGCGACGGCGCGGCGTACTGCTGCTGGCGTTTGCCGCGTCGCTCCTTTTGCACCTTGCGGTCACGCAATGGGACATACGCTTTCCCGAGACGAGCGAGGCGGTGCCGCCGCTCACCGCGACCATCACTGAGCTGCCGCCACCGCCATCGCTTTCGGCGCCGGCCCCTCGCCGGACGCCCAAGCCCAAGCGCAATGTTCGCGTTGCGGCTGCCCCTTCGGCGCCCGTCGTGGCTCAGGCAGAGCCGGCCGTCGAACAAGCCATCCCGGCGCCTCAGGACGCGGCTCAGGAACCGCCGCTGGCTGCCGCGCCACTCGATGAGCCGGTCGCCGCCGCGCCGCTCGACGAACCGGTCGCCGCCGCTACCGAACTTCCAGCGCTGCCCAAGCAATTACCGCCGCGCATCGATCTCGCCTACCGCGCTTTTCTTGGCACGCGCGGATTCTTTATCGGCGACGCTGTATACAGGCTCGAGCACTCGGGAAACCTGTACAAGATTTCCACCGTGGCTGAAGCGCGCGGACTGGCCGCACTGTTCTATCGCGGACAGGGCAAGGCAACCAGCGAAGGCGCCATTACCGCCAGCGGCCTGCAACCCAATAGCTACAGCATCGAGCGCACCCACAACTATCGGCGCGAATCGGCGACCTTCGACTGGGAAAGCGGCATGGTGATCTTGAACGACGACAAGGCCCTGCCGCTGGAGCTGCCGACGTTCGACCCGCTGGCAGTTATATGGCAGTTCTACTTCGCGCCGCCCGGCCAGGAAGACGCGGAGTTCAATATCGCCACCACGCGCAAGATCTACCATTACATCTTTCATCGCGTCGGGAACGAGACGGTGACGCTGCCCTTCGGAGATGTCGACGCTCAGATCTGGAAGCGACAGAGCGGCGACGGCGGCCTGGAGGCGCAGATCTGGCTAGCGCCCTCGCTGCACTACGTGGCGGTCAAAGTGCGCGTGTCCAACGATCGCGCGACCGTCGAAGCTCTGCTCGACAGCATTCACGTCGACGAAACCATCGCGCAACAATGATCCGCGCGAGCCAGCTCGGCGCGCTGTCCGACGCGCTCGCTTCGGTGTTGCCGCTCTCCGAGCCGGCGGACGCGACGCTGCGCAATTTTTTTCGCCGCCATCCCGGCCTGGGTCAGCGTGATCGCGCGTTCGTCGCCGAAGGCACCTTCGCGACATTACGGCGACTGCGCTCGCTCACCGCGCACGCGAAGAGTTCGGCGCCGCGGTCGCTGGCGATCGCGGTAACGCTGCGCGAACTCGGCATCAGCCTGCGCGATCTGGAGCCGGTCCTGACGAGCGATGAGCGAGCCTGGGCGAAAGCCTTCAAGGCCTACCGGCCCGAGCTTGGCGCCGCCGAAGCCGCCGAGCTACCCGATTGGCTGTGGGCTAAGATCGACCAGACCTTTGCCGCCGAAGAACGCGATGCGCTGGTCCGTTCGTGGCTTTCGCCCGCCCCGCTCGATCTGCGCGTCAATGTGCTCAAGCTCTCCCGCGATGAGGCGCGCGCCGCTCTCGCCGAAGCCGACATCGCGTCGGAGCCCACACCTTATTCGCCGTGGGGGCTTCGCGCCGAAGGCAAGCCCGCGATACGGAACCATCCGCTGTTCTTGTCGGGCGCCATCGAGGTCCAGGACGAGGGCAGCCAATTGCTCGGCCTGATCGTCGCGCCCAAGCGTAGCGAGATGGTCGTCGACTTTTGTGCCGGCGCCGGCGGCAAGACCTTGTTGCTGGGCACCATCATGCGGTCCCAAGGGCGCCTCTATGCCTTCGACGTCTCGGCAGGGAGGCTCGCCAGGCTCAAGCCACGCCTCGCGCGGTCCGGACTGTCGAACGTGCAGCCGTTCTTGCTCAATGACGAGCGCGACACCAAGGTCAAGCGTCTTGCCGGCAAGATCGATCGCGTTCTGGTCGACGCGCCGTGCAGCGGCTTTGGCACGCTGCGTCGCAACCCCGACCTAAAGTGGCGTCAAACACCCGAAGCGATCGACGAGCTTGCGGCCAAGCAGGCACGCATTCTCAAGTCGGCGGCTACTCTGGTAAAACCCGGGGGGCGACTGGTCTACGCGACCTGCAGCGTGCTGCGCGATGAAAACGAGGCCATCGTCGACGGCTTCCTGGCGTCCCATCCGCAATTCGCGCAGGGCGATGCGTCAGCGGAATTGAAGCGTGCCAACGTCGCGCTCGATACCGGAGCGATGCTGAGACTCTACCCACACGTGCACGGGTGCGACGGATTCTTCGCGGCGATTCTCGACCGCGTGTCGTGAAACTTTTCTTAAGATCGTCATTCCCGCGCAAGCGGGAATCCAGTGGTTCTGCACGGATGAAAATGGATCCCCGCCTTCGCCGGGATGACGTCCTATTGAGCGTTACGAAAGTGCGTGACGCTCGGATCCCCAAGATCGTCATTCCCGCGCAAGCGCGAATCCAGAGTCTTTGGACGAACGCCGCTGGGTCCCCGCTTCCGCGGGGATGACGCCACTCTTGTGGAACCTGTCACCCTATTCGGTAATCCTCGGTAATGCCGCTGGCTCGTCGAGTGGCCGAGTTTTGCGGAAGCTGTCACCTTTTTCGGTAATCCTCAGTAATATTGCACCCATGCTGACGCCGCTCAATCTCGACCTCATTCAGCAGTCGCTCGGCACTCGCGATGGGCTCTTGGAACTCGCCGTGATCGTCGGCTGTTTCGTGATCGGCTGGGCTGTCGATCGTCGCGTGCGCGTCGGCAGCGGGCGCGAATCGCGCGTCGCCCGCATCGGTGCCGGCAGCGTCAACCGGCTGATCTTTCCGCTGACGACGCTCGTTCTGCTGCTTCTGGTTCGTGCCGTTCTCCTTCGCTGGCATCTTCCGGTCTTTTTTCCGATCGCCATACCGCTGGTCATTGCGCTGGCGCTGATCCGCCTGTGCGTCTACGCGCTTCGCAACATTTTCGGCGTAAGGACCGCGCCAACGTCGGAGCGCGCGGTCAGCTTCACCATCTGGGGTGCGCTGCTGCTCTATTACGTCGGCGTGCTGCCGGAGATCGCCGTGGCGCTGGAAGAGGCCAAGCTGCCGGTGGGCAAGATCACGTTGAGCCTGCTCGACCTCGGACGCGACGGCATCGCCATCATCGTGGCCGTGGTGCTGTCGCTTTGGGTGTCGGGTTTGATCGAGCAGCGGCTTATGCGAATGTCGCACGTCGACAACAACGTCCGGGTGGTGATGGCCAAGCTGTTCCGCGCCCTCATGATCCTGATCGGCACACTGATCGCGCTGTCTTTCGTCGGCATCGATCTGACGGTGCTGTCGGTGTTTGGCGGCGCGCTCGGGGTGGGTATCGGCCTCGGCCTGCAGAAGCTCGCCAGCAACTACATCGCCGGCTTCACCATATTGCTCGATCGGTCGATCCGCGTCGGCGACATGATCACCGTCGACAACCGCTTCGGGGCGGTCAGCAAGGTCACCGCGCGCTACGTCGTGGTGCGCAGCCTTGACGGCGTCGAGGCGATCGTGCCCAACGAGACCTTGGTGACCACGACGGTGCTCAATCACTCGTATAGCAACAGGGAAATCAAGATCGGCCTGCCGGTGCAGATCAGCTACGACAGCGATCTGGACCTTGCGATGAGGCTGATGGAGCAGGTCGCGCTCGGCGAATCGCGCACGCTGCGTGCCGCGTCCACCTCGCCGCAGGTCAACGTTCTCGGCTTCGCCGACAACGGCATCAACCTCGAGCTCGCGGTCTGGATCAACGACCCCGAAAACGGTCAGGGCAACCTGAAGTCGGCTTTGAACGTCGGCATCTGGAAGACGTTTCAAGCCAATGGCATCAAGATTCCTTTCCCGCAGCGCGAGGTCCGCTTGTTGGGGGCCGCCCCTGCGAGCACTGAAACTGGCCCTGTCGAGGGCGCCACGCCACCCGATCGTCATAATTAACTGTTTGATTACATTGCATATACTTCACTATATGCACCGCCGTACGATGCATCGAAACAAGACCGTGTAGAATCCACCGTTGTCGCACAATCTCCCCTGACCACGGGTGTCGAAAGACCCCCCCGTATCGCAAGGACTATCTTTCAATGAGTTTTGACATCCCTTCTTTACTCGCCACCGGCTTGATGCCCCTGCCGTGGTGGGGCTATATCGTCGTCACGCTTGCGTTGACGCACGTGACCATCGCGTCGGTTACGATATATCTGCATCGTTCCCAGGCGCATCGCGGCCTCGACCTGCACCCCGCAATCAGTCACTTCTTCCGTTTCTGGCTCTGGCTCACGACCGGCATGCTGACCAAGGAGTGGGTTGCCATCCACCGCAAGCATCACGCGAAGGTAGAGACCGACGAGGACCCGCACAGCCCGCAGACCCGAGGCATCGACAAGGTGTTCTGGCAGGGTGCCGAGCTGTATCGCGACGAATCGAAGAATCTGGAAACGCTGGCGAAATACGGTCTCGGTACGCCCGATGACTGGATAGAGCGCAACGTCTACACGCCTTTTTCCTGGCAGGGCTGCGGCGTGATGTTGGTGGTCGACCTCGCGCTTTTCGGTCCGATCGGCGCAACCATCTGGGCAGTTCAGATGGCGTGGATCCCGGTCACCGCCGCGGGCATCGTCAATGGCATCGGGCACTACTGGGGCTACCGCAATTTCTCCTGCGAAGACGCGAGCCGCAACGTCGTGCCTTGGGGCATCCTGATTGGCGGCGAAGAGCTTCACAACAATCATCACGCGTACGGCACGTCGGCCAAGCTGTCGTCACGCTGGTACGAGTTCGATATCGGCTGGATGTACATACGCGTGCTGGAAATGTTCGGCCTCGCAACCGTACGCAAGGTGGCGCCGCGCCTGAAATTCGACAGCGCCAAGCTCCACGCCGATTTCGAGACGCTGCAGGCGGTGATCACTCACCGCTACGCCGTGCTTACCAGCTATGCACGTTCGCTCAAGCAGACCTACGCCCACGAAGTTGCAAGCCTGCGCGAACGGGCCCGGCGCGGCGAGCTGACCCCCGACGTGCCGAGCTTCCGCCGCGTGCGCCAGTGGTTCCAATCATCGGAAAGCGCCTTGCCGGAAACCGATCGCGCCAAGCTCGCGTCGACGCTCGAAAGCAGTCGAGCGCTGCACACGATTTACTCCATGCGCCAGGAACTTGCAGCGCTTTGGGAACGCTCCAATGAATCGCG
>DATMNH010000374.1:0-5412 GCA_035568975.1 Casimicrobiaceae bacterium | reverse complement strand
ACCGCAACGATGATTTCGTCGACCTCGAGACGCTTTACAGTATTCTCGAACGATGCGTCTTTGGAAACGATACGATCCGACGCGACGCTTACTTCGTGGATCAGGTCCAGACCAAAGAACCCGATCAACTCTAACCGAGGTAGATTTGCGTCCTCAAGCGACGCTTCGATGGATCGCGCCTCAGGTCCGGTTCCAAGCACCAGCAACCGCCGTGGAAGAAGGGCTCGAACGACCGGCCAGGCGACAAGTTGCCGAACTACGATGAGGCCGCACAGCGCGTAGAGCACCGCAAAGCCAATTCCCTCGCGGAAAAGGCTGCCACCGAGGAGCAGCTTCGCGATCATGTAAGCAATGGGAAATTCGATACAGAGCGCAACGAGTTCCCGAACGACATATTCACGCAATGAGAGCCGGTGAGCCCGTCGGTAAAAGCCGAATGTAAGGTTGAAGCACACCAGCAGGGTCGCCAACACGAACGCTGACGCAACCGTTTTGTCCGATGGGTTCCATTCGGGGTTCGCCAATTTCCCGGCCAAAATCACGGCGGCAAACAGCCATCCCAGCTCAACGATCAGCTGAAAGAGCGTCGCGCCTGGTATGTTCTCGCGTAAAAGCTTATGCATCCAACATCCTTCGTCCTCTATCTGTTCGTGGATCTACTTAGCCCATGCGCCCGCTCTGTGGGCAGACCATTGCCGGTTGCCGGATTGCAGCCAATCACGCGCCCATCGCGGCCGAGCAATACATTGGCGAAGCGGTAGACGTGAGTGGGAAGGCCCGGGGGCCGGGGATGCGTCCATCGCTAGATTGTCGCGGAAGACGAGCGTCCCGACCAGCACGACCGGTTGCGGGCATCCGCACCGGCAACCACAAGCGCATTCGGATTAGCTAGAAAGCCCCACTGCGCTAGACGGCGCTGACGGCCTCATAACAGTACCAGCGGATCACGCTAACCGACTCATCGCGGTGGTGTCCGCGCGCAATCTGTTGCCGAGGCCAGTGGCAGCGTCGGGCAATAAGAAATTATCCGTGTCGACTTTAATCGCATCGTCGGCGCGCATGGTCGAGATCGAAATGGGGTACTCGCGGTACTTGTACTGCCTCGTCTGACTGCGTCTCGTGAAATCACGACGGCGCGGTCCAAGGGGCCAACTCGTGACCCTTGGCGGCGACCACCATGCGCCATCGTCGGAAGACCTCGGCGAGCGCCTTCGGATCTTGGTACTGCGACGTTCTTAGTTTGCCCATGTAAACGAGTGCCGGGTCCTCAGCATCAAAGACCGAAAATTCGAAGCCGGAGTCGTAGTTGAAATCCTGTACTTCGCATCGCAGCGGCTTGAACGCTCTCGCGGTCTCGCGCTTGATGTCGTCAAGGGTATATCGGTTCACGCCCTGCCCCGGTTGGTTGGTGCTGATCGGTGTGACGATCCCACGGTGCGCTCGAAGCTCGGCTGGCGCAACCAGTCCACCGCAAGCCAATGATTCGATACGCTGGCCCGGGGGAGATCTCGGTCAATGGTTGCGGTGTAAACCGGGACGGCGAGCATCAGAGGGTACAGTTTGGGGCTGCGATCCTCGCCGCGTAATGCAGCCTGCTGCAGACTTCACGACAATCTTACGGCGGCTTTCCCGGTTTGCACCGGAGCTCCGCATATGGATCCTTCGGCCAAAATCACGAGGAGTGACATGGAAATGCGCTGGAAAAGCAGTTCCGACGTCGCCAAGCTGGAAAATCTGCGGCGCATGCAGAGGATCGCCCTTGCGCTGCTGCTGACGATGGTAGCGTTGCTCGCGGTAACGTCGGTCAACATTGCCGCGCATCCATGGACGGCATGGCTCAAGGCATTTGCCGAGGCAGCCGTAGTCGGCGCGGTCGCAGATTGGTTCGCCGTGGTTGCGCTCTTCCGGCATCCCCTTGGATTGCCGATTGCCCACACGGCGATCATTCCGAACAACAAGGACCGCATCGGCGAGAGCCTTGGCCGCTTCGTCGAGGAGAATTTCCTGACTCCGGAGAATGTGATACAGCGTCTGGCGCGCGTGAACATTGCGAGGGTTGGCGGGACTTGGCTCGCCGTGCCTGCCAATAGCGATCGTGTGGCGGGTGGTATCTGCGCGCTGGCCCCGCGCCTGCTGACGATGATCCAGGACGAGGACGTGGCACGGTTCCTCACGCGCACTTTACTGGGCGAACTTGAGAAAATAAACCTTTCATCCGTCGCCGGCGAAGTGCTCGAGCTCGTCACTGCCGGCGAGCAACACCAGGCCCTGTTCGACGATGCACTCACGGCCATCGAACGACTGATCACCGCCAACCAAGCGCTGATCCTCGAGAAATTCAGCGAGGCGTCGAAGTACACACCGGAGTTTGTCGACCAGTACATCGTCGACCGTTTTGTCGCTGGCATCGCTCGGCTGCTGCAGGAAGTCATCGCCGATCCTCGACATCCGCTGCGCCTGCAATTCGCCATTTCGACGCGCAAGCTGATCGAAAAGCTGAAAACATCGCCGGAAATGTACGAGCGCGGCGCGGCGCTCAAGCGGCAGATCATCGAGCACCTGCGCACCAAGCCTTACTACGCGGCGCTCTGGGACGACATCAAGAAGCGGATCCTTACCGATGTCGCGTCCGATCGATCGCGGCTGCGCGAAACGGCGTCGTCCCTGTTGAACGCTTTGGCCTCGGGCCTCGCAAGGGATGAAGTGATGCAGCACAAGCTCAACGGTTGGCTGACCGGAGCTCTGGAGACGGTGATGCTCGCTCACCGGCACCAGATCTCGCTACTCATCACCGATGTCGTGAAAAGCTGGGACGCGCGGGACGTTTCCGAAAAAATCGAGCTCGAGATCGGCAAGGACCTGCAGTTCATCCGCCTCAATGGCACGCTGGTCGGCGGCTGCGTCGGCGTGTTGCTACACCTGCTGGGGACGCTGCTTAGCTGACGCTCGCCGGTGCAGCAGCGTCTTCCCACGGCGTTAGCGAGACTGCGTGAACCGACCGCGTAGCCTCGCAAACGCGCCCGCGACATCCTGGGTAGCGCCCGGGCGCGCCTAGCTCCAGTCGTCGCCGCCTGCGCCGCTTGGCGCATAGCTCGCACGACGATAAAGATGAGCGCGATGATCGCGGCACCGAGCAGCACCGCGGTCCACGAAATTCCACTGCCCGTCGCGGGCGCGAGTCGCAACAGCCAGGATCGCAACGCCAGCGCGTGTTTTTCCTGACATGGTTCGGCTCCTTAAAGTTCTTCGATAAATTTGGACGAAGCACGGCTTTGCAAGTTCCTGGGCGGGCTGGACATTCCAGAGCCGGGGCGATGTAAACGCTACCCTTGCCTCTAAGAATGCACCCTGGGTGCGCCTTTTACGCCTCCGTCGCGGTTGCGTTTGCCCGCTCCAGCCCCAAATGGCTTGGGTGACTCCTTACTCCGTCCTCGACCTTTCGCCCATCAACCAAGGAAGCGACGCCGCGCAGTCGTTTCGAAATACGTTGGATCTGGCGCGCCACGCCGAAAGCTGGGGCTACCGGCGCTTCTGGCTGGCCGAGCACCATGGAATGCCTGGCATCGCCAGTGCCGCCACGGCAGTGCTGATAGGCCACGTGGCCGGAGGGACATCCACGATCCGCGTCGGTGCGGGCGGTATCATGCTGCCAAACCATTCTCCGCTCGTGATCGCCGAGCAATTCGGCACACTGGAATCGCTCTATCCCGGACGTATCGACCTCGGCCTGGGTCGGGCACCTGGGTCCGACCAGATCACCGCGCGGGCAATGCGACGCGACCTTGCCTCGGATGCCCGCGAGTTCCCGCAGGATGTGCAGGAACTTGCCGACTACTTCTCCGCGTCATCCCGCCAGCCTGTGCGCGCCGTGCCAGGCTACGGATTGAATGTACCGCTGTGGATACTGGGTTCGAGCCTGTTCGGTGCGCAACTCGCGGCGGCACTTGGCCTGCCGTATGCGTTCGCATCACACTTCGCGCCGGCGCAGATGTTGCAGGCCATTGCCATCTACCGCGCCCAATTTCGCCCTTCGGCACAACTCGCCAATCCCTACGTAATGCTTGGCTTCAACGTGTTTGCTGCCGCCACCGACGACGAGGCCCGGTTCCGGGCTACGTCCATGCAGCAAGCGTTTATCAACCTGCGCCGCGGCCGACCCGCTCAGCTTCCTGCTCCGGTGGAGGGTTATGCCGATCGGATCGGCATCGAGGAGCGAGCCTTGCTCGACGATGTATTGTCGTGCTCGGCCATTGGCTCGCCGACGGTTGTGCAAGCGACGCTGCGCAGTTTCATCGACCGTACCGGCGCGGACGAATTGATGATCGCGTCGCAGATCTATGATCACGCGGCACGCCTGCGCTCCTACGAGATCGCGGCACGTGCTTTGGCGGGCACGGACCTCAACGCGTAACGCGGTGACATCGACCGTGTGCGGTAGCTCCTCGTCCGTCTCGTTGTGCGTAATCCAAGCCTTCAACAACGGCACGGCGCGCAACAAACGGCACTCCGAAGGCGCCGACCCCGAGATATTTCGAGCTAAGGCTGTCGCCGCATAAAGCCCATGGCCGACAGGCCGAGTAATGTGGTGAGGATGATCAGCGCCAACTCACTCAGCGTCGGAATGGGCGCGGAGACAGCGGTTACCGCGACCGGCGTCACAGCGTTGGACACACCGGATGCAGGCCCTGTGCCCACCGCATTGATCGCGCTCACCGTGCACGTGTAGGTCGTGCCGTTTAGGAGTCCGGTGACTATGATGGGGCTGCCGGTTCCCGTCGCAGTGACCGCCGCGCCCCCGCCAACCGGTGTGCACGCGACGATATAGCCGGTGATCGAGCTGCCGCCGTCACTCGCGGGCGCCGTGAACGAGACGCTCACCTGGCCGGTGCCGCCGGTCGCCGTGCCGATCGTTGGCGCACCGGGCGGCGTGAGCGCGGCAGCAACGACGAAGAAGCGTTCCGAGTCCGCCGCAGGTACGTCCTGGGCGTTGCCGGCAAAGGAGGCTGCCAGCGTCAGGGAGGCTGTCTGCGTCAGCGCAGCGGTGGAAGGCACAGTCATCGTGCAAGTCGCCGTTCCCTGGGCATTCGTGACCCCGCTGCACGTCTGAGTGCCCAGCGTGAATACGATCGTTGCGCCAGAGACCGATGCGTTCGGGGTCACGGAGACATCAGCCAAGGACGCGACCACTGTAACCGGATGACCGGCCGCGCCATCGGACGGGCTTAGATTCAAGGTCAGGAAAGTGTCGTGTTTTCCACTGGCCCATGTGAACTGGGCCACGTTCGACGTGAGCGTTGAATTGCCGACCGTGGCGGCCGCGATGACACCATCGCTTCCCGCAAACACCCCGGTGTAGCTGATCGTCGCGATGCCGTTGACGTCGGTGGTGCCAAGTTTGACTTGCAGATTCGC
>DATMNH010000373.1:0-14876 GCA_035568975.1 Casimicrobiaceae bacterium | reverse complement strand
GTGAATACCGTTGCGCCGAATGCCTTGGCCAACTGGATCGCGGCGAGTCCGATGCCGCCTGATCCGCCGTGGACGAGCACCGTCTCGCCGGCCGCCAGATGAACCCGATCGAAGAGATTGTTCCAGACCGTAAAATAATTCTCGGGAAGGCTCGCCGCTTCCAGCAACATTAGGCCTCGCGGCAACGGCAGGCAATACGCTCCCGGTGCCACGCAATATTCGGCGTAACCGCCGCCAGGCGTCAGCGCGCAGACCCTGTCGCCGACAGCCCACTCGGATTTTCCTTCGCCGACCGCGACGACAGTGCCGGCGACTTCGAGACCGATGATGGGTGAAGCGTCCGTGGGAGGCGGGTAGAGGCCCGCGCGCTGGATGCAGTCGGGACGGTTGACGCCGGCGTAGGCAACCTCGATCAGCACTTCTCCGCTCTTCGGCGCGGGCGTCGCCGTCTGGTCGAGCGTCAGGACATCGGGCGGCCCCGGCTCGCGGACGGTGACATAGCGCATGGTCGCGGGAATTGCGGCAGGCATACAAGGATTTCAAGCTTGATCGGGCGAATATTGTAGCGCAGCAGCCAGCTCGCTTCCGCGCGCATCGATCTGGGCTACACTGGCAGCCCGACATCGTTGCCTGAACTTCACGTGAAAAAGCTCATAGCGCTGCTCGTTGTCGTGCTGCTGATTGCAGGCGCGGGGTGGTTTGTCTTCGCCGCCGACTACAGCGACGGCTATCGCGTCGGTCAGGTGATCAAGCTCTCGCGCAGCGGCTACGTGTTCAAGACCTGGGAAGGGACGCTGGACTTCGGCTTCCTGCAGCAGGACCCGGCCGCCGGCGTCGCGACCCGTCTCTGGGATTTCAGCGTGCGCGATGACGACGAGCAGGTGCGCAAGGACATCGACGCCGCAATTTCGGCCAACCGGAAAGTCAAGCTGCACTATCGCGAGAAGTATTTCCGCTGGAGCTGGCTGGGCGATACCAAGCACTTCGTCGACAAGGTCGAGCTCGCTGGCTGAACCGCAGTACAGGCTTCAATAGACGACCTGCACGTTCTCGGGCGAAAACCGCTCGCGCAGGCTTTCGAGCAGGCGATCGTCGAGATTGACCCGCCAGTCGCTGCCGAGCTCGATGTCCCCGCTGGACGATCGATTCTGATAGTTGACGATGATCGCAGCCGCTCCGCTCGCGCCGCTTCGGAACGGCGTCAACAGCTCCAGCAAGCGCTCGGCCGAGCTCGATCCGTTGCATCCGATCTTGAGCGAGCGGGCCCACTTGCGGCGCGCGCCGGCGAGATCGTGCAGCGACTCGGCGACAATCCGCATCGATTGAATCTGTCCGTCGTCACCGGTGCGCTGCATCACCTTGACTTCGGCGACCAGCAGCGCGTCCTCTCGCAGGATGTGCCGGCAGGCGTCGAAAGTCTCGTTGAAGATGGCGACCTCGCATTGATCCTTGCCGTCGTCGAGGATCACGAACGCCATCTTCCCGCGCCGCGACGTTTGCGTGCGCAGCTGCGCGACGACGCCGGCGATGCGTATGCTCGTCGGCGACGGCCGCAGCGCGCCTAAGGGCTGCTGAACGAGTTGCTTCAGCTCCATGGCGTAAGCGTGGTAAGGATGCCCTGAAAGATAAAAGCCCACGCTCGCCTTTTCCTGAACGAGGCGCTCGGTCTCCGTCCATTCGCGCGCCGAAATCAGTGCCGGCCCGGCAGCTCCTCCGTCGCCGCCGTGTTCCCCGAACAGCGATACTTGCGACGCGGCGCGGTCCGCGTGCTCGGCGTGGTCCAGCGCGGCGCCGACCGAGGCGAGCAGACTGGCCCGCCGCGACTCGACGCTGTCGAATGCGCCCGCGCGGATCAGCGCCTCGACCGCGCGCCGGTTGACGACGCGCTTGTCGACGCGGCGGCAGAAGTCGAACAGGTCGACGAACGGACCCTTGTCGCGCGCGGCGACGATCGCTTCGACGGCCGCGCGTCCCGTACCTTTGACGCCACCGAGACCATAGCGAATGCGCCGTTCATCGACCGGCTCGAAGCGATAGGAGGAAGCGTTGACGTCGGGCGGCAGCAACTCCAAGCCGAGCGCCAGCGCGTCGACGTAGAACTGACGGACCTTGTCGGTGTCATCCATCATCAGGGAGAGGTTCGCCGCCATGAATGCCGCGGGATGATGCGCCTTGAAGTACGCCGTCTGGTACGCGATCAGCGCGTAAGCCGCGGCGTGCGACTTGTTGAAACCGTAGCCGGCGAATTTTTCCATGTGGTCGAACAACTGCGTCGCCTTGGCCGACGACAGACCGCGATCGATGGCGCCGGACACGAATCCCTGGCGGTGCTTGGCCATTTCGTCGGGGAGCTTCTTGCCCATCGCTCGGCGCAGCAGGTCGGCGGCGCCGAGCGTGTAGCCGCCGATAACCTGGGCGATCTGCATCACCTGCTCCTGATACACCATCACACCGTAGGTCGGTGAGAGAATCGGCTCCAGCCGGGCATCGTGATATTCGAACCGCTCCGCACCTTGTTTGCGGCGCACATAATCCGGGATCAGCTCCATCGGTCCCGGCCGGTAGAGCGCGACCAGCGCGACGACATCGTCGAAGCGCTTCGGTGGCGCCTGCAACAGAAGCTCGCGCATGCCGCGCGATTCGAACTGGAACACTCCCGTCGTATTTCCATTCTTGAAAATGTCGTACGCCGCCTTGTCGTCCAGCGGCAGCGTCTCCAGCGCCACCGTCGATGCGGGATCGAGCTTTATGATGTAGCGCAGCGTCCAGTCGAGAATGGTCAGCGTGGTCAGACCGAGAAAGTCGAACTTGACGAGCCCCACGAGCTCGACGTCATCCTTGTCGAACTGCGACACCGGCGCGTCGGATCCTGCTTGCGTGTACAGGGGACAAAAGTCGGTGAGCTTGCCGGGAGCGATCAACACGCCGCCGGCATGCATGCCGACGTTCCGCGCGAGACCCTCGAGCTGCTCGGCGAGGCTTAGAAGCTCGCGCACTTCCTCCTCGGCGGTTTCGCGCTCGTTGATCAGCGGTTCCACGTCGCGCGCGTAGACGACGTTCGCCTGCGCCTCGGCGTCGCGCTGGCGGCGCTTGAGCGTGACCATCTTGCCCGGTTGAAACGGAATCAGCTTGGCGATGCCGTCGCAGAAGGTATAGGGCAGGTCGAGCACCCGGCCGACGTCGCGCACCACCGCTTTTGCCGCCATCGTGCCGAACGTCACGATCTGCGACACCGATTCGGCGCCGTACTTTTGCTTGACGTAGTCGATGACGCGATCGCGTCCGTCCTGGCAGAAGTCGATGTCGAAGTCCGGCATCGACACCCGCTCGGGATTCAGGAACCGCTCGAACAGCAGCGTGTAGCGCAGCGGATCGAGATCGGTGATGCCCAGGCTGTAGGCGACTAGCGAGCCGGCGCCGGATCCGCGTCCCGGGCCCACCGGAACGCCGTTGCGCTTCGCCCAATTGATGAAGTCGGCGACGATCAGGAAGTATCCGGCGTATCCCATCTGGATGATCGTCTTCACCTCGAACTCGAGGCGGGCGACGTATTCCGGCCGCATGCGCTCGCGCTCGGCGGCCTCTGCAAATGCGACGTTCAGGCGCCGCTCCAAACCAATGCTCGCCTCGCTGTTCAAATGCTGCTCCAGCGACACGCCTTCGGGCGTCGGAAACGCGGGCAGATAATTCTTGCCCAGCGGCAGCGTCAGATTGCAACGTTGGGCGATCGCCACGCTGTTCGCCAAAGCGCCCGGCAGATCGGCAAAACGCTGCGCCATTTCGTCCTGGGTCGTGAAGTATTGCTCCGGCGTGAAGCGTTTCGGCCGTCTCGGATCGGAAAGCACGTAACCCTCGGCGATACACACGCGCGCTTCGTGCGCGCGGAACTCGGCACGGGTCGCAAACTGCACCGGATGGGTCGCGACCACAGGCAGCGAGCGCTCCGCCGCGAGCCGCACGGTGGCGGCGGTCAGGGCGTCGTCGTCGCTGCGACCGGCGCGCTGCACTTCGAGATAAAAACGATCGGGGAAAAGCTTCGCCCACGTGTCCGCCGCGGCGCGCGCCGCCACCGGGTTGCCCTGCGCGAGCGCGTGGCCGATCTCGCCGCCGGCGAATCCGGACAGCGCGATCAAGCCGTCCGTCCCCTCGGTGAACCAGGCGCGCTTCATTTCCGCACGGCCGCGATATTGGTTGGTGCGGTAGGCGCGAGTCAGCCAATCCGCAAGCTTGAGATAGCCCACGCGCGATTGGCACAGCAAGAGCAGACGATGAGGCGCATCGCGCTCGGCATCGTGAGTCACCCAGACGTCGCAGCCGACGATCGGCTTGATGCCCTTGGCGCGCGCGGCCTTGTAGAACTTGACCATGCCGAATACGTTGGAGAGATCGGTCAGGGCGAGCGCGGGCATGCGGTCGGCCGCCGCAGCGGCGACGGCTTCGTCGAGGCGCACCATCCCATCGACGATCGAATACTCGCTGTGCAGGCGCAGATGGAGGAAGTTGACGGAGCTGACGTGCCTGAGCGCGCTCATGAGGTACAATTTTACTCGCTTTGACTTTGCACTTTGGACTCCTTGCCGACAATCGGAATTCGTAGCCGGAGCCTCACGCTGGCGTTCGCAGCGATCGTCGTTGCAGCTTGCGCGACCGTGCCGCCAGCCGACATTGCGCCGGCCCCGACACCCGGCGCGCCGGGCGCGCCGGAGCAGCCGCCCAGGCCTCAGGCGCCTCCGACGACCAGCACCAACCCGGCGGCAAAAATCAATCTGCAGGGCTTTCCTCTGCCCTACCGTCAGGGTTACGCCGACGGCTGCGCCAGCACCGGCGACCTGGAACAGAAAGACGCGGCGCGGTTCAAGAGCGACGGCCAATATCGCACCGGTTGGTTCGACGGAAACGCGTTGTGCAAAAAGCGTTGAGAAAGCTCGTGGTCCAAGAGTGACGCCGTCCACTTCGCAGTCAGTCCCGATTCGAGGTCTTTCTTACCACGTCCGCATCTGGGGCAAACCGGCCGCGCCGAAGCTGTTCATGCTGCACGGCTGGATGGATGTCGGCGCATCGTTTCAGTTTCTGGTCGACGCACTCGAGCGCGATTGGTTCGTCATCGCACCCGACTGGCGCGGATTCGGCCGCAGCGAATGGTGTCCTGACGGCTACTGGTTCTTCGATTATCTCGCCGACCTTGAAGCGCTGCTCGATCATTACTCGCCTGGCGAGGCGGCTCGCCTTGTCGGCCACAGTCTCGGCGGCAACGTTGCCTGCCTCTTCGCCGGCATCCGGCCGGCGCGGATATCGCACGCGATTTCGCTCGATGGCTTCGGGATTCCCGCCGAACGCCCCGAAGTCGCGCCGGACAAGATCGCGAAATGGCTCGATGCGTTGCGCGATCCGCCATCGTTCGCGCCGTATCCCAATATTGCCGCGGTCGCCGACCGCTTGCAGAAAAACAATCCGCGTCTGCCGCGCGACAAGGCCGACTTTCTCGCCGCGCACTGGGCCGAGGTCCTGCCCGACGGCACCGCACGCCTCAGGTCGGACCCGCGTCACAAGCTTCCGTTCCCGCACGTCTATCGGATGGAGGAAGTGCTCGCGATCTGGAAGCGCGTCACTTCGCCCGTGCTCTGGATCGGCGCCCAGGATTCGTTCGTGCGCAAGTGGCTCGCCGGTGTTCAGGACGAGCGCAAGTCGGATGTCGAAGCGGAGTTGAGCCGGCGCGTCGCGGCGTTCTCGGATTGCAAGCTGCTCACCATCTCCGACGCCGGGCACATGCTGCATCACGATCAGCCGGTGGCTGTCGCTTCGGCGATCGAGGCGTTTTTCGGCCCCTGACCGTGCGACGCATCGTCGCCCGCGATCGAAGCGTTTCTCGGCGCGTGATCGTGCGACGCGTCGTCGCGGCCGAATGAATGCTTGGTGCGCGGTATATAATTCGTCGCTCTGTTTTCGCGCAGTACCGATCATCCAGTGGTTTCCCAAGAACTCTCCAAACTCAGCATCGACCGCAGCATCGCGCCGGTGCGTAGCCGCCGGCGTCGCAGATGGCTGTGGCTCGGCGGGATCATACTGCTGGCGATCGCCGGCGGGACCTGGTTTGCTTTTCAGCCGCGCACGATCACCGTGCAGACGACTCCCATCGTCACCACCTATCCGTCGCAGCAGTTCGTGGTCATCAATTCAACCGGCTACGTCGTGGCGCAGCGCAAGGCGGCGATCTCGTCCAAGGCGTCAGGACGCCTGGAATGGCTGGGCGTCGCGGAAGGCTCGCGAGTCAAGGCCGGCGACATCATCGCTCGCCTCGACAAGAGCGATGTCCAGGCCCAGGTCGAGGGTGCGCGTGCCAACGTCCAGGTCGCGCGCGCCACGCTGGAACAAGCGCACGCGGAGGATCGCGACGCGTCGTCGTCGCTCAAGCGAACGCGCGATCTGATCGCGCAAAAGTTCGTCTCCGAATCGGCGCTCGATCAGGCCAAGGCGCGCGCCGATCGCGCGGTCGCCGGCATCGCGAGCGCCAAGGCGGCGCTTGCTGCGGCCGAGGCCAACGCGCGCAACTCGCAGGTCGCCGTCGACTACACCGTGATCCGCGCTCCGTTCGACGGCATCATCCTGTCCAAGAGTGCCAACGTCGGCGACCTGGTGACGCCGTTCTCGTCGGCTGCCGACTCGAAGGGCGCGGTGGTCAGCATGGCCGACATGAGCACGCTCGAAGTGGAAGCCGACGTTTCCGAATCGAGCCTGTCGAAAGTCAGCGTCGGCCAGCCGTGCGAGATCATGCTCGATGCCCTGCCTGACGTGCGCTTTCGCGGCACGGTATCGCGCATCGTGCCGACCGTGGACCGGGCGAAGGCGACGGTGATGACCAAGGTACGCTTCGATGCGATCGATTCGCGCGTGCTGCCGGAAATGAGCGCCAAGGTCTCTTTCCTGTCGCAGCCCGTGACCGCAGAGCAGCAGAAGCCGCTGATCGCCGTGCATCCGGACGCGCTCGCGCCGCGCGATGGCAGGACCGTGGTGTTCGTCGTGCGCGACGGGAAAGCAGCCGAGGTGACGGTCACGCCGGGACGAAAGATCGGCGAGCTGACTGCGATCACCGGCGAGGTCAAGACCGGCGAGAAAGCTGTGTTGAAGCCTGCTTCCGACTTGAGCGCAGGCATGCAAGTCAAGGCGGCTGGAAAGTGACGCATCCGTCCAAGAGCAAGACGCGAAGCGTCGCAGCGATTGGCAACGGATGCGTTATCCCCGCCCCCGATTCAAGCACTCGAGGGCAGGCTTCAGCGGGGATCCAGCGTCGTTCGAATCATTGCGATCATGCCACGAACGCCGCTGGGTTCCCGCTTGCGCGGGAACGACGACTGTGTAATTCGCACGGCGCAACGCTGAGGATTTTCCGATCGCCACGCCACTGCATGCAACCGTAAACACGCCGGCGGCGCCGACACTGGTCGAGATCCGCGAGCTTTCGAAGTCCTACCGGCGCGGCGAGCAGATCATTCCGGTTCTGGTCGACATCAATCTGGACATCGCGCTCGGCGATTATGTCGCGCTGATGGGGCCTTCCGGTTCGGGCAAGACGACGCTCTTGAATCTGATTGCGGGAATCGACAAGCCGTCGAGCGGGACGATCAAGGTTGGCGGCGTCGACATCGCGCGCCTGTCCGAGAGCGACCTCGCGGCGTGGCGCGCGTCGCATGTCGGATTCATCTTCCAGTTCTACAATCTCATGCCGGTGCTCACGGCGTTCGAAAACATCGAGCTGCCGCTTTTGCTTTCGAATCTTTCGCGTCGTGAGCGGCGCGAGCGCGTCGGCATCGCCTTGTCACTCGTCGGTCTCGAGGATCGCGCGGACCATCGGCCTAACGAGCTCTCCGGCGGGCAGCAGCAGCGCGTTGCGATTGCGCGTGCGCTGATTACCGATCCGACGCTGATCGTCGCCGACGAGCCGACGGGCGACCTCGACCGGACAACCGGCGAGGAAATATTATCGTTGATCGATCAGCTCAATCGCGAGCTGGGCAAGACCATCCTGATCGTGACCCACGATCCTAAATCGGCGGAAAAGGCGCGGCGCCTGATCCACCTCGAGAAAGGCGTGCTGGCGAATTAGCGGCGCGGCTTCGGGTTGCGCATCAGATCATCATCGAGCGCCTTGTCGATTGCGGCTTGCGCCGGATCGGCCGGGCTGATGTGCAGGTCGCGCTCGGCGTCCGCGATCGCCTTGAGGATCGAATCGGTGCCGATGTCGACGGCGCTTTCGCTGGCGAGCGTCGCCCATGCCTTCCTGATCACGTGCTCATCGATCCCATCTGGCCCCGCCTCAGGCAGTTGGAGAAGCGTGTCCAGACTCGCATCCTCGGTCGGGTCTTCGATTGCGGACGGGTAAGCGATCCGCTGCAGGGATTTCGGTGCCACTTCGCTCATGACACCGAAGTCGGCAAAGGTGTCTGCGGCGGCGCTTGCATGCATCAATGATTTCGAGAAGTTGTCTACCGTCGACGCGCTCCACGCGGGGGCGACGACACTGCGGCGCTTGACGAGCGCGGTCAGCGCGATGGCACCGATGCTGAGCAGCACTGCGCCATACGGCCAGGTCTGCGTCCACAACGTCGCCTCCGGGGCTTGGTCACGCGTGCGGAGCAGCGCGATTGGACGTGAAGCAGTAAGCCCATTCGTATTCGAGCCCTCAACTGACGCATGAGAGAACGACGCGGCTGCGGCTTCGGGAATGAATCCGCTGCTCGGCTGCATCGTGGTCAGGGCCACAGTGGTCAGGGTCGCAGGTTGGCGTGACGGCTCCGCCAGCGCAACTATCGCGGCGGCCGGAGCTGTTTTTTGCGTTTTCGCGACCGCGACAGGCCAAGGCGGGTCGATGGGCTTGAAAGTGGTCGGCGCGGGAACGGAAGCGGGAGCCGCAGAGGGTTCGGACCAAGCCACGACCTGTTGCGCTCGACGCGGGGCCGCCGCAGGACGCGCAGCGCCAATGTAATGCTTGAATTCGTCGACATCGGCCGAGGCCACCATCGCGTTCGACTCGTTTTCCTGCGGATCGAGCAGCAATACGTAGTCGCGGCGCGTGGTATCGCCGCATCCAGCCTGCACCGACAATCGCAGCGCCGGTTCGTCTACGGGACGCGGCGTGGTCACGATCAATCGCGTATTGGCCGCGTTCCGTTCAACACTGACCCTGCCCGTCAGTAATTGCGGAGCACCGGGTGCCGGGTCACGGACTAGCTTCAGACAGGAGGTGTTGAGGATCTCGCCATCGCTGAGGGCGACAGGGATCACCACCCGCAGCGGCTGTCCAAGTGACGACTGCAGCGCGATGTTGCCCAGCGCCACGGCCGAGACGAGCCCGGGTTGGAAAAGGGCGCCTGCCAGCGCAGCACAGGCGAAACTCGAAATTCGGTGGTTCAGAGCGAAGTGTCGCAAGGCGATCCCTCGGTCGGTGGGGCAGCAAATGCCGTCCTCGGGCACCCGTGTCTGATTCGACCAGGGCGTCCAAGCGGCTCCAAGCCCTATACGAGCAAGTTCCATGCCGCAGCTTCGAAAAGGCTTCGCGCGAGGCATGCCGGGTGCGGTAAGCTTCGCGCTTCTGGCCGACCCGCGTCGTCTGCTGCTTCGTGTATCTGCTCCGCCTGATTCTCAAGAATTCGCTGCGGCACAAGCTGCGCACGATCCTGACCGTCGTCGGCATCGTCGTCGCCATCACCGCGTTCGGCCTGCTGCGCACCATCGTCGACGCCTGGTACGCAGGCGCCAACGCAAGCTCGAGCGCCCGGCTGGTGACACGCAATTCGATCTCTCTCACTTTTTCGCTGCCGCTCAATTATGCGCAGCGCATCCGGCAGGTCGATGGTGTAACCGGCGTTTCCTGGGCCAACTGGTTCGGCGGCGTCTACATCACCGAGCGCAATTTCTTTCCCCAGTTCGCGATCGACGCACCCACCTATCTCGATGCCTATCCGGAGTACGTGCTGTCGCCGGAAGAGAGGAAGGCGTTTCTTGTCGATCGTCAGGGTTGCATCGTCGGACGAAAGCTCGCGGACAAGTACGGCTGGAAGGTCGGCGATCAGATTCCGCTGCGCGGGACCATCTTCTCCGGCACCTGGACGTTCAATCTGCGCGGCATTTACGACGGGGCGGACAAGGGTACCGATCAGTCGACCATGTTCTTTCACTGGTCGCTGCTTAACGAGACCATCAAGAAGCGCTTCCCGCGCAGGGGCGATCAGACCGGCGTGTTCATCGTGCAGCTCAAGGATCCCGACCAGGCGGCGCCTGTTTCGGCGGCCATCGATGCGGTGTTCAAGAACTCGCTGGCCGAGACGCTGACCGAGACCGAGAAGGCGTTCCAGCTCGGATTCGTCGCCATGACCGAGGCGATCCTGCTCGCGATCCAGGCGGTGTCGTTCGTGGTCATCGTTATCATCATGGCGGTGATGGCCAATACCATGGCGATGACCGCGCGCGAGCGTGGATCCGAGTACGCGACCATGAAGGCGCTGGGCTTTGGCGGCGGCTACGTCGCGCTGCTGATTCTCGGCGAATCGCTGGCTATCGCGCTCGCGGGAGGCGCGATCGGCGTGCTGCTCACGTTCCCGCTTGCGCATGTGTTCGCCGATGCGATGGGCTCGCTGTTTCCGATCTTCCTGATCAGTGACGAGACGCTGGCGATGCAGCTCGGCGCGGCGCTCATCGTCGGTCTCGTTGCCGCGGCGCTGCCGGCATGGCGCGCTGCGAATATCCGCATCGTCGATGGGCTGCGCG
Organism: Casimicrobiaceae bacterium; assembly: GCA_035568975.1. Classification (GTDB taxonomy): domain Bacteria; phylum Pseudomonadota; class Gammaproteobacteria; order Burkholderiales; family Casimicrobiaceae; genus PALSA-1003. Next base: position 4,115 of record DATMNH010000373.1, on the reverse strand, counting down.
CGGTCGGTTAGGACTTGTGACGATGCGAGTTCCCTTTCTCTACATCGTGCGCAATCTCGCCGCCCGGCGGCTGACCACCATTCTGACTGCGGGCGGCATGGCGCTGGTGGTGTATGTGTTCGCGACGGTACTGATGCTCGCCGCCGGCCTCGAAGCGACACTGGTGGCCACGGGCCAGTACGACAACGTGATCGTCATCCGCCGCGGATCGCAGACCGAAGTGCAAAGCGGCGTCGACCGCAGGCAGGCTGCGATCGTCGAAAGCCTGCCCGAAGTCGCCATCGGCCAGGACGGCATGCCGCTCGTGTCCAAGGAGCCGGTGGTGCTGATCAACCTGCCCAAGCGCGAAACGGCCAAGCCGTCGAACGTCGTCATTCGCGGCGTTACACCGGCCGGGCTCGTGCTCCGGCCGCAGGTGCACATGATCGAAGGCCGGATGTTCCGCGGCGGCACGTCGGAGATTATCGCCGGGCGGTCGATCGCCAGCGGGTTTCAGGGTGCGGGCCTGGGCGAAACGCTTCACTTCGCGCAGCGCGACTGGCTGGTCGTGGGTGTGTTCGACGCCGGCCGCACCGGCTTCGATTCGGAGATCTGGGGCGACGCCGAGCAGATGCTGCAGGCGTTCAGGCGCACCGGATTTTCGGCGGTCATCTTCAAGCTCGTTGACAGCGACCTCTTCGACGAGGTCAAAAGCACCATCGAGTCCGACCCGCGATTGACGCTCGATGCCAAGCGCGAGACGCGCTTCTACGCCGATCAGTCGGAGGCGCTGTCGAAGTTCATCAGCTACCTGGGCACCACCATCTCGGTCATTTTTTCCATCGGCGCCATCATCGGGGCGATGATCACCATGTACGCGAGCGTGGCGAGCCGAACGAGCGAAATCGGCACGCTGCGCGCGCTGGGTTTTTCGCGCGCGGCGATCCTGGTCGCGTTTCTGGGCGAGTCTTTGCTGCTGGGATTGATCGGCGGCGTGATCGGCGTGGTGTGCGCGTCGTTCATGCAGGCGATTTCGATCTCGACCATGAACTTCCAGACCTTCGCCGAGCTTGCGTTCCGCTTCGTGCTGACCCCGGGCATCGTCCTTGCCGCTTTGCTGTTCGCGCTCGGCATGGGCTTCGTCGGCGGATTTCTGCCGGCGGCGCGCGCGGCGCGGCTGAAGATCGTCGATGCGCTGCGTGCCGCGTGAGCACGCGCATTTCCCGCATCTCCATGGAGCAGCTCCGCAATTACGCGGTTGCTCGCACGCTTTTCTCTCCTCGCGACCTCGAGGCTGCGGTACGGACGCTCGGCTTCGTGCAGCTCGACCCGATCCGCGCGCCGGCCCGCGCGCAGGACCTGATCCTGCGGCATCGGGTCAGCGGCTATCGCGCCGGCGATCTCGAGAAACATTATCCATCGCTGCCGCTGGTCGAGGAGCAGTTGCACGTCTACGGTGTCCTGCCACGCGATTCACTTCGCTTGCTGCACCCGCGGCCGGTCCGCGACCCGTGGCACGTCGAGCGCGAGCATCCGCGGCTGGCGAAGCGCATTCTCGCTTACGTTGGCAGGCACGGCCCGACTCATCCGCGCGAGCTGCAAAAGGCGCTCGGCGTGGCGCGCGTAGTCAACGGCTGGGGCGGCGAATCGATCGCGACTACGCGCATGCTCGAAGTCCTGCACTATCGCGGCCGACTGCGCATCGCGCGACGCGACAAGGGCGTCAAAGTCTACGAGCTTCCTCACGCGCTGCCCAAACCCCTTGCGGCCGCGGAGCGCACGGCGAAGCTGCTCGACCTCGTGCTGCACCTCTACGCGCCGCTGCCCGAGCGCAGCTTGCGCGAGCTTGCCGCAATCGTGACCAGGACGTCTCTGCCTGGCGCCAACGCCGCAAAGGCGGTCGCACGGCTGATCGAAGGCGACCGCATCCGGCGCGCGATCGTCGACGGAGTGATGTATGTGTGGCCTGCCGGCGAGGAGTTACAGGTCGAAGCACACGACAATGTTCGCCTTCTCGCGCCGTTCGACCCGATCGTCTGGGATCGCCGCCGCTTCGAGCTTTTCTGGGGCTGGGCATATCGTTTCGAGGCGTACACGCCGCCGGCAAGGCGGCGGCTTGGCTATTACGCGCTGCCGCTCTTATGGCGCGACGCCGTCGTCGGCTGGGCCAACGCCGCGATGGCCGGCGGTGCACTCGTGGTCGAAACCGGTTTTACCGCCAAGCGTCCGCGCGACGCTGCATTCCGTCGCGAGCTGGACGCCGAGATCCAGCGGATGAGCGCGTTTCTCGGTGTGCCGGTCGGCAAAGTCATGTCGCGCTGACAACACACTGATCACGAGCTAACGACGATTACGAAGGCACATAGCGCCCGAATTCCCAACTTCGTCATTCCCGCGGAAGCGGGAATCCATTGATCCTTTTCGACGGTCGCAAAATGGATCCCCGCCTCCGCGGGGATGACGAGCGCTTTGGTAATCCTGAGTAACTACACACTGACCACAAATGCGATTGGGAACAACCGGACTCTTCATCATCTGTTCTGCGATCTGGGGCTCGACTTGGCTGGCGATCAAGTATCAGCTTGGGGTGGTCGCGCCGGAGCTCTCGGTCGCCTATCGCTTCGGGCTCGCCGCAATAGCGCTGTTCGCCTGGTGCGCGGCCACGCGAAGATCGCTGCGCTTTTCCGCGCGCGAGCACGGATATCTCGCTGCGCTGGGCGTCATGCTGTTTGGTTTGAACTACATCGGCGTGTATTGGGCCGAGCGCTTCGTGACTTCCGGCCTGGTCGCGGTGCTGTTTTCGACGATCGTGTTCATGAATCCGGCCGGAATGCGAGTTGTATTCGGCACGCCGCTTTCGGCACGCACTTTGATCGCCGCGACACTCGGTGTCGCGGGTGTCGCGCTGCTCTTTCTGCCGGAGCTCGACCAGGCCACGCACGGAGGCTCCGCGGGCTACGGTGTCGCGTTCGCGCTCGGCGCGACGGTGATCGCGTGCGGCGGCAATCTGATCGCGATACGCAATCACAACGCCGGAATCCCGACCTTTCCCAGCACGGCGTGGGGCATGGCCTATGGCGCAATTATCGCCGCGCTTGTCGCCGTCCTGCGAGCCGAGCCGTGGACATTCGATATCCATCCCGCGTATCTGCTTTCGCTGGCGTACCTGTCGGTATTCGGCAGCATCATTGCCTTCGGTGCTTATCTGACGCTGCTCAAGCGCGTGGGTGGCGGCCCGGCCGCATTCGTCGGTGTCGCCACGCCGGTGATCGCTCTTACTCTCTCCACCTTATTTGAAGGCTATCGCTGGACGTGGACCGCAGCCCTCGGCGTGGCCCTGGCAGTGGCGGGAAACTGGCTGGCGCTGCGGCCGGGGCGCGGGGACGCGACGAAGTAACGTTGGCGCCCGCGTATGAATGCGTATGCCCGTTCAAGCGATTCGTTCATCACCAGATATTTCCCGCGCCGGGAGTGTAGCTTTGGCTGACAACGCTGTTGCTGATCAGCGTGTCGCACTGCACCACCCCACTGAACTTCGAAACGGTCGCGCTGACGCTCACCAGGCCCGCATTGACCTCGACTGCGCTCGCGTTGAGGATGACGTTCGAGGCCGCGTTCACGGTGATCCCATTCGTCTTGAGCTCCACGGAATTGCCGTTGCTGTCGGTGAGCACCACGGCGCCGGGACCATCCTCGAGCGTGAGCTTCTGGCCGCCGGGCGTCTCGATGGTGATGCTCTCGCGGCCGCCTTGATCGTCGAGGGTGATCTGCACGCCGTTACGGGACCGCACAAGTTTCTTGTTGTTGTTGAGGTCCATCTTCTCCGGCGGAGGGTTGGCGGTATTCCATAGCCCACCGAGGACGTAAGGGCGATTCGGGTCACTTTGTTCGAACGCGATCAGGACTTCGTCGTTTACCTCTGGAATAAACCAGGTTCCGCGGTTGGCGCCAGCCATCAGCGTAGCCATGCGAGCCCATACTTCGTGGCCGCTCTCGCCGGCCACGAGCACCTGCGGCAGCCGAACCTTCACACGCCCGCTGTTCGCGGGATCGACGTTATCAACTACGATCGCTGGATAGACTCCGTTGCGCTCTTTCATTTATCCCTCCGTTTCAGCCGCGCGTTGTATGTACGG
>DATMNH010000372.1:0-7877 GCA_035568975.1 Casimicrobiaceae bacterium | reverse complement strand
GAACCGTTCGACGTTGTCCTTGCCCCCGCTTCGCATCCTCTACGTAACGCCGGAATGCGCGCCGCTCGTCAAGACCGGCGGTCTCGGCGACGTCGCAGGCGCGCTTCCGGTCGCGCTGCGTCAGATCGGGCTCGACGCGCGTTTGCTCTTGCCCGGCTACCCCGCGGTGCTCGCGGCGCTGGCAGGCGCGCGCAACGCGGGGCGTATCGATGGCGTCGCGCGGCTGCCCGCGGCGCGCCTGCTCGAGGCCGAGTTGCCCACAGGCGTCCCGGCGTGGGTCATCGATTGTCCTCTGCTCTACGACCGCGACGGCGGTCCGTACCAGGATGCCGGCGGCGCCGACTGGGAAGACAATCCGCTGCGCTTCGGCCTGCTGTCGCGCATAGGGGCTTTGCTCGCCTCGCGGCAGAGTCCCCTCGCCTGGCGCGCGCAGCTCATTCATGCGAACGACTGGCAAACGGGCCTTGCGCCGGCGTACGCCGCACTCGCCTACGACGGCTCGACGCCGAGCATCATCACCGTCCACAACCTCGCGTTCCAGGGTATCTTCGCGCCGCATTGGGTCGCCGATCTGGGACTGCCTGCGGCAAGCTTTGCGGTCGACGGGGTCGAATATTACGGACGTCTTTCCTTCCTCAAGGCCGGACTCTTCTACGCAAGCGCCATTACGACGGTGAGTCCGACCTATGCCCGCGAGATCCAGCACGAGGCGATGGGTATGGGGCTCCACGGCCTTCTCGTGGCGCGGCGCGACAGGCTCACAGGAATCCTGAATGGCATCGACACGACAGCCTGGGATCCCGCGAACGATCCATCGATTCCCCAGCGGTACAATGCGGCCACGCTGGGCCGCAAGGCTTTCAACAAGAGAGCATTGCAGATGCGCTTCGGACTCGAGCCGCTCCCCGACACTTTGTTGCTGGGGGCGGTGACGCGGCTCACCGCACAAAAAGGGCTCGATCTACTGCTCGATATCGCAGACGCCGTTCTTGCGCTGCCGGCGCAGATGGTGGTCGTTGCGAGCGGGGACAAGGCCCTCGAACAGCGCCTCCTCGCGCTTACTGCGACGCGTCCGGGGCGCGTGGCGAGCTTCATTGGTTTCGACGAAAAGCTGGCGCACCTTGTCGAGGCCGGTGCCGATGCCTTCCTGATGCCGTCCCGGTTCGAGCCCTCCGGCTTGAATCAGATGTACAGCCAACGCTACGGCACGCCGCCGATCGTCCATGCGACAGGAGGGCTGGCCGATTCGGTCGTCGATTGCACGCCGCGCTCCCTTGCCGACGGCACGGCGACCGGCTTCGAGTTCTTTGCGCCAAACGCCGAGGCGCTCATGGGTGCGATCGAGCGCTGCGCAGCCGCCTACGGCGATGCCGCGCTCTGGCGCGCGCTTCAGCGAAACGGGATGGCGCGTGACTTCAGCTGGAACGCCGCGGCGCGAGAATACGCCACGATCTATGCGCGACTGGTGCCGGGGTGATACGCCACCGAAGTCCGGCACGGCACCCGGGATAAGCGGACCGGGCCTCGCTCAATGCCACCGAGAAGCGCGTCGACCATTGAGCATTACGAAGGGGCGTGACACGAACGGGCGTGACACGAACGGGCGTGACACGAACGGGCGTGACACGAACGGGCGTGACACGAAGGAGCGTGACGCGCAATACCTAGTAGCGTCATTCCCGCGCAGGCGGGAATCCATTGGCTTTTGGCGGTCGCAAAATGGGTCCCCGCTGCCGCGGGGACCACGACACCAGATCCATAAGCACCAAGGTCAAGAACCGTCAGCGTCGGGCAATCGCCGCCGGTGTCCCTATAGCGGCGACGCCGGGGTTCGGTGACATCTTATCGCCGGACGCGCGATTCAAGCTAACGCGTTGAGCTGGTCCTCGTATGGATTGCGCGGTCCAGCATTGCCGCTAGATGGTCCGCCTGCGGGTTGTGCACGCTTGCGCGGACGAGGATATCCGGTGGCAGGACATCGGCACCGTAGTAACTACGGTTCCAGTCGTTGCCGACTGCTATCACGCTCCCCTCGAGGTTGAGGCCGCCATAGATACCTTTGGAACGTGAGAAAGCGACGAAGTCCGTCGTTACGTCGCTGTTTGCGCCCGCGCCGATGGGGCCCGCTGCGATGCTTGCGTCGCCACCGAGCTTCACCGAATTTGCCAACAGGGAATTCAGGCCCTTCTCGGTCATTACCAGGGTGAGCGTCTCCGACAGGGACAGCCCGGCCTGGAACCCGACACTGGCTGCGCCGATGTTATAAAACGCCGGGCCCACCCAGCGGCCGGTTTGGTTATTGCGCGCGAAGACAACCGCGCGCCCCCCGGCACCACCGAAAATCCAACCCGCCTTGACAATCTTCGGTGCAATGACCACTGCCTTCGCATCGCCGAGATGCTGCTGAAGCCAGGTCATATCCGGATCGCGGGTGAAATTCGAAAACGTCGTTTCAGCCGCATTGACCAAGTCTTGCTGCTCAGTCTGAGCAATTGCTTGCGTGCTTGCTGCTGAAAATGCAGCAAGCACGATCGCCGCCACCCAACCACGGGTTAAGCTACTGGTGTGTGCTTGCAATGACATTTTGGAACTCCTTTCATCGTTGGAAAAATCTCCACCAGAGTCGTTTGTGCTTTGTAAGCGAGGCGCTGGCGCTGGCTGTGCAGACCAATTAGCACGACAACTCGGTGGCATTAGAATCCTCCGACCCGTTGCCCGCCGCCATCGGCTACAGGCCTATTCCGGTGTAGGAGACAGCGGAGGATGCTGTCAGAGCGATGTACACGTGAAATATGCAGCAAGGCATGCCTGCTCGCCAGCTAACTGGAATCGGGAACGCCGCGCGCCGACGACGGATCCACCCGGGTTTGGCCAGACCACGCGCTCGAACGAGCGCACAACAGCAGTCACCCCGTCGGCAGCCGATAGTCCTTGAATTGCTCACGCAAGGTAATCTTGGACAGCTTGCCGGTTGCCGTGTGCGGTAGCTGCTCGACGAAGACTACGTCGTCGGGCACGCACCAGCGCGCGACTTTGCCTTCGTAGAACTCGAGCATCGAATCCTTGCTGATTTCGGCGCCCGATTTTTTCACCACGATCAGCAGCGGCCGCTCATCCCACTTCGGATGGCGCACGCCGATGACGGCGGCCTCCATCACCGCGGGATGGCCGATGGCAATATTCTCCAGCTCGATCGAGCTGATCCACTCGCCGCCGGACTTGATCACATCCTTGGAGCGGTCGGTGATCTGCAGATAGCCGTCCGCATCGATCGTCGCGACGTCGCCGGTGGGGAACCAGCCGTCGGCCGTGAGCGGTTTGCTGCCTTCGCTCTTGTAGTATTCCCGCATGACCCACGGACCCTTTACCAGCAGATCGCCGAAGGCCTTGCCGTCGCGCGGCAGCTCGTTGCCGTCGCCATCGACGATCTTCATGTCGACGCCGAACAGCGGGCGGCCTTGCTTCAGCGAGAGCTGGAATGCTTCCGCGGCGGGAAGCACGGCATGCTTCGCCTTCGGGCAATTCACCGTGCCGACCGGGCTCATCTCCGTCATGCCCCAGCCATGCATCACCCGCACGCCGAAATCGTCCTGCAGCGTGCGGATGATCGCCGCGGCGCACGCGGCGCCGCCGATGGTCGTGACCTTCAGGGTCGAGAGCTTGAGCTTGTTCTGCTTCATGTAATTGATGAGGTTGAGCCACACGGTCGGCACACCCGATGACGAATCGACGCGCTCCGTCTCAAGCAGCTCATAGAGACTCGCGCCATCGAGTCCAGGTCCCGGAAAAACGAGCTTCGCGCCGACGAGCGGTGCGGCATACGGGATCCCCCAGGCGTTGACGTGAAACATCGGCACGATCGGCAACACGACGCTTTTCGCCGAGAAATTCTTGGCGTCCGGCAGCGAGGTCGCGTACGCATGCAGCAGCGTCGAGCGATGGCCGTACAGCACGCCCTTGGGGTTGCCCGTGGTGCCGGATGTGTAGCACAGAGCGGCTGCGGTGTTCTCGTCGAACTCGGGCCAGTCGAAATCGTCGTTCTCGGCGGCGAGCAGGTCCTCGTAGCAAAGCAGGTTGGGGACCGCAACGGTCGGCATGTGGGCGCGATCGGTCATCGCGACCCAGCCTTTGACGCTCTTGCATGCCGGAGCGAGCCGTTCGATGAGCGGCGCGAATGTCAGGTCGAAGAAGCAGTAACGATCTTCTGCATGATTGACAATGTAGGTGATCTGATCGGGGAACAGGCGCGGATTGATGGTGTGGATCACCGCGCCCATACCGGATACCGCGTAGTAGAGCTCGAAGTGGCGATAGCCGTTCCAGGCGAGCGTGCCGACGCGATCGCCCCCTTGCACACCCAGACGCGAGAGTGCGCGGGCGAGGCGGCGCGCACGGACATGGGCAGCGTGATAGGTGTAGCGGTGGATAGGGCCTTCGACGGTGCGCGACACGATCTCGGTGTCGCCGTGGTTCTTATCCGCGTGACGGATCAGCGACGAAATCATCAGCGGTTGATTCATCATCAGACTGAGCACGACTCCTCCTATTGGCCCACGGCCGAGCCACGGTGGCTCCCTGTGTGCTTATCGCTTGTAATGCGGAATTTAGCCCGGTAGCATCGACATATTAACGGACCGGGCCGCGGTCGGTGGCGAATGCCGGCCCCGGCCACGATGTCCGCCATCGTTCGCACCATGCGGACCAACGGAGTTTGGAGGAGATATGCGCGCACGCTCGTGTCGTTACCTGGGGCTCGCCCTTGCCGGGATGTTTTTAGTCGGGCCGGCGGGAGCCGAGGTCAAGATTGCCTTTATCGATCCGCTCTCCGGCGGCGCCGCAAGCACCGGCATTCTGGCGCAGAAGACGCATCAGTTCTACATCGACGCGATCAACGCCGCCGGTGGCATCAACGGCGAAAAGATCGAGCTCCTTTCGTTCGACAACAAGGTCAATCCGCAGGAATCGCTGATCCAGTTGAAGAAGGCGCTCGACGACGGCGCACGCTACGTGGTCCAGGGGAACGGCAGCTCCATCGCTCATGCGATCACCGAAGCGGTGCTGAAGCACAACGAGCGCAATCCGGGAAAGGAAGTGCTCTATCTCAACTATGCCGCCGTCGATCCCGCGCTGACCAACGAGAAATGCAACTTCTGGCATTTCCGCTTCGACGCGGATGCTGACATGAAGATGGCCGCGATAACCGACGTTATCGCCAAGGACAGCAAGATCAAGAAGGTCTATCTGATCAACCAGGATTATTCGTTCGGCAAAGCCGTGGCAGCGGCGGCCAACAGGATGCTGGCGGAGAAGCGCCCCGACATCAAGATCGTCGGCGACGAGCTACATCCGCTGCAGAAGGTCCAGGACTTCTCGCCCTACGTCGCCAAGATCAAGGCATCCGGCGCGGATACCGTCATCACCGGCAACTGGAGCAACGACATGGTGCTGTTGATCAAGGCGGGCAAGGACGCGGGTCTCAAAGTTAACTGGGAAACGTTCTACGGAGGCTGCCCTGGCTGCGTGACCGCCATCGGCGAAGCCGGTGTAGACACACTGAAACAAGTGACCGAATGGCACAAGAACGCCACACCGGAACTCGATACGACCGTAGCCGCTTTCGGAAAGCGCTTCCCGGGAAAGGAAAATGAGTATGGCTATTGGCGCGCCAAGACCATGTGGGAGATGTTCGCGGCTGCGGCAAAAAAGGCGCAATCGAACGATCCGATCAGGGTCGCGAAAGCGCTCGAGGGAATGAAGATGTCGACCTCGCTCGGCGAAGTCGAGATGCGCGCCGACAATCACCAGATGCTGCAGCCGCTGTACGTGTCGACGCTGTTGAAGAATACGAAGTACGATGTCGAGGACTCGGGCCTCGGGTGGAAGAGCGATGCCAAGGTGGAGGGCAAGGCGACGGCCTTGCCGACGACCTGCAAGATGGAGCGGCCGAAGTAGGGTGGATGCACGTCTGACTCGGGACACTGGTGCATGCTCGAGCTGACGACGGTTTCGCTGCTGAACGGCGTGGTGTACGGCCTGCTGCTGTTCATGCTGTCGAGCGGCCTGACGCTGATCTTCGGCATGATGGGCGTGCTCAATTTCGCGCATGCGAGCGTGTTCATGCTTGGCGCGTATTTTTCCTACCAGCTGGGGCGCTGGATCGGGTTCTGGCCGGCGCTCGTGATCGCGCCCCTGCTGTGCGGCCTGGTCGGCGCGGGCATCGAGCGCTACGGCCTGCGGCACGTGCACAAAAGCGGGCATGTCGCGGAGATCCTGTTCACGTTCGGCCTCGCCTATCTGATCGAGGAGCTGGTCACGATGGTCTGGGGCCGCAACGCGGTCGCGAACAGCGTGCCGCAGGCGATCGACTTTCCGCTGTTCCACCTTTTCGACAGCACCTTCCCGGCGTACAAGGGCCTGATGATGGCGATCTCCGTCGCCATGTTCGTCTTCCTCTACCTGGCCCTCAAGCGGACCCGCATCGGCCTCATCATCCAGGCCGCGCTCACGCATCCGCAAATGGTCGGCGCGCTCGGACACGACGTGCCCGCAGTGTTCGTGCTGGTCTTCGCCGTCGGCAGCGCGCTGGCGGGATTGGCGGGCGTGATCGGCGGATTCATGCTGTTGACGCAACCGACGCTCGCTCAAACGGTCGGGCCGATCGTCTTCGTCGTCGTCGTCGTCGGTGGATTGGGGTCGCTCTCCGGTGCGTTGATCGCGTCGATGCTGATCGGCATCCTCCAGACCTTCGCGGTCGCTGTCGACTATTCGATGCTGGATCTGTTCCGTGCGTTCGGGATAGCGGTCACCCGCGCTACGCCGCTGTACGACTTCTATTCGATCAAGGTCGCGACCGCCGCGCCGATCGTCCCTTACCTGCTGCTGGTCCTGATGCTCATCGTGCGGCCCCGAGGTTTGCTCGGCAAACGCGACGTATGAGCGCCGACCAGCCGAGGCCCGGTTGCGCCCGTCCGGGGGCAGCGTAGCGGCGTCAGGCGCGAGCGCGAGGGGCCCTATGAGCGACGGCAGCATCGTCACCATGCCTGCGTCAGCGTCGACGGGGGCAGCGAGCCGCTGGGTCCACAAGTACAGGACCTGGCTGGTGGTCGCCGTCGTGTTGCTGATCCTGCCGCATGTCCCCGGTATGAACACCGACTTCGGACGCTCGCTATTGAGTCAAATGGGCATCGCCGCGGTGTTTGCGCTGTCGTTCAACGTCCTGTTCGGCCAAACGGGGCTCCTTTCTTTCGGACACGCGGTGTATTTCGGCCTCGGCGGCTACGCCGCGATCCATTTCCTGCGCGCCATCAACCACGGTTTGCCGATCCCCATCCCGCTGGTGCCGCTTGCCGGCGCGGCCGGGGGTCTGTTGTTCGGCATTCTGTTCGGATCGGTGACGACGCGCAGGGCCGGCACGATCTTCGCGTTGATCTCGTTGGGGGTCGGCGAGCTGGTCTACGCCGCCACGTTCATGCTGCCCGGCTATTTCGGCGGCGAAGAGGGCATCACGGCCAGCCGGACACGTGCCCCTCATCTGCTCGGGCTGGATTTCGGATCGCAGCTCGAGGTCTATTACGTGATTGCGTCGTGGGCGCTGGTTGCGGCGCTCCTGATGCACGCCTTCATGCGTACCCCGGTGGGCCGCATGTGCAACGCCGTCCGGGATAATCCGGAGCGTGCCGCATTCGTCGGCTACAACACCCAGCACGTGCGGTTTGTTGCTTTTGCCGTCGCCGGCTTGTTCGCCGGGCTGGCGGGCGGCCTCCACGCGATCAACTACGAGATCGTTGCCGCGGATGCCGTGAGCGCGCTGCGCTCGGGCACGGTTTTGATGATGGCGTACATCGGCGGCGCGGGACATTTTGCGGGGCCGATCATTG
>DATMNH010000371.1:0-13665 GCA_035568975.1 Casimicrobiaceae bacterium | reverse complement strand
GACGATCTCGATGCGATGACGGCGCGGATCGCGCACGTGCTCATCGCCGCGGGCTGCGAAAAAGGCGATCGCGTGGCGGCACAGGTCGACAAGTGCTGGCAGGCCCTCGCGCTCTATCTTGCTTGCTTGCGCGGCGGCCTGATCTATCTGCCACTGAACACCGCCTATCAAAAAAGCGAGCTGGCACATTTTTTCGGCGACGCCGAGCCACGGGTCATCGTCTGCAGCCCGGAAAATCTCGCGACCGTCGGCGCGCTCCGGCCCGAAGCGACCGTGCTCACCCTCTCCGGCGACGAAGGAACGCTGCTCGATCGCGCACGCGACGCGCCCGAGACTTTCGACACGGCCGTCTCCGGGCCGGACGACCTGGCGGCGATCGTTTACACCTCGGGCACGACCGGTCGCGCCAAGGGTGCGATGCTCACCCATCGCAACCTGGCGAGCAACGCACTGACCCTCGTCAATGCCTGGGGCTTCACGCGGGGCGACGTGCTGCTGCACGCGCTGCCGCTCTACCACGTCCACGGCCTCTTCGTGGCGTGCCACTGCGCGCTTCTTTCGGGCAGCCGCATGCTCTGGCTGCCAAGATTCGACGTCGCGGATGTGATGGGCCAGTTGCCACACGCGAGCGTGATGATGGGCGTGCCGACCTTCTATGCCCGATTGCTCGCCGAGCCGGGCTTCGCGGAGGACGCTTGCGGCTCCGTGAGGCTTTTCATCTCGGGCTCGGCGCCGCTTCTCCCCGAAACCTTCAACGAATTTCAATCGCGCTCCGGGCACGCGATTCTCGAGCGCTACGGGATGAGCGAGACGGGAATGAATACCTCGAATCCGCTCCAGGGCGAGCGAATCTGCGGCAGTGTGGGCCCGTCGTTGCCGGGGGTCGAGGTGCGTGTCGTCGACTGCGACGGAGGGCAGTGTCCCCCGGGCGCCGTCGGAGGCATCGAGGTCAAAGGCCCCAACGTGTTCGTGGGCTACTGGCGAATGCCGGACAAGACGCGCCAGGAGTTTACGCCCGACGGCTTTTTCAGGACCGGAGACATGGGCGAAATGCTCGACAACGGCTATTTGAAGATCGTGGGGCGGGCAAAGGATCTGATCATCACCGGTGGGCTCAACGTCTACCCGAAGGAGATCGAGGAAAGAATCGATGCGCTGCCGGGCATCGCCGAGTCAGCGGTCATCGGCGTGCCGGACGCCGACCTCGGAGAAGCGGTAACGGCGATCGTGGTCGCCAAAGCAGGACAGACGCCCAGCGAAGCCGATCTCATTGCGGCCCTCAAGGCGGAGATCGCCCATTTCAAAGTGCCCAAGCGCGTGCATTTCGTCGACGAGCTGCCGCGCAACGCGATGGGCAAGCTAGAGAAAAAGATCTTGCGGAAGCGTTATTCGGCGAGCTAAAGCGCCGCGCTCGCGCGTCGCGCCTCGGCAGCTCATCAGCCTTTGACGAGCTTCCAGAAGAAAAACGCCGCGATCACATACATCAATCCGGCAAACGCGTGCCGCAAACGCGCGACCGGCCAGCGATGGGCCAGCCGGACGCCGATCGGCGCGATGAGCATGCTGGCGCTGACGATCGCGATCAGCGCCGGCAGGTAGATATAACCCACCGTGTACGGCGGCAGGCCGGGATGGCGAAAGCCCGCAATCAGAAATCCCGCCGTGCCGGCCACCGCGATGGGCAGGCCGAGCGCGGCCGATGTCGCTACGGCGTTGTGAAGGCGAACATTGCACGCGGTCATGAACGGCACCGAAACGAATCCACCGCCGGCGCCGACCATGCTCGACAGCGCGCCAATGCCGCTGCCGACGAGCAGCAGGCCGAAAGCTCCCGGCAATTCACGGCTCGCCTTGGGCAGCTTGTTGCGCAGCAAACGCGTTGCGGTATAGGAGGCGAACAAGGCGAAGACGCCTGAGAGCAATCGCGTCGACATCCCGCTGACGATCTGCGGGCCGGCCAGTGAGCCGATCAGGATTCCCGGCGCGAGCTTCCAGAAAACGGGCCACAGCACCGCGCCATGCCGGTTGTGCGCGCGCACGCTGGCAATCGACGTAAATACGATCGTTGCCATCGATGTCGCCACCGCGATGTGCAAGATGTCGTCCTCGGGGAAATGTTCATAGCTGAAGATCAGCGTCAGCAACGGAATCATGGTCATTCCGCCGCCGATGCCGAGCAGGCCGGCGACGAAACCGACGACGCACCCGATGGCAAGAAACACCGGGATGAGCGTTAGGTCCAAACTACGCCTTCAGCATCTTCTTCGTGATGAACGTCCACTCGCGCGGATCGACAGGCGTGATCGACAGCCGGTTGCCGGGCGCCAGAACACGCATGCTCGCGAGCTCCGGCCGCGAGCGCAGCTCGGCCAGGGAAACAAGGCGCGTCTTCTCGACCAGGGTCACTTCGACGTTGACCCAGCGAGGCGCATCATGTGTCGCCTTCGGGTCGTAGTACGGGCTTTTCTTGTCGAACTGCGTTTTGTCGGGGTACGCGGCCTTGCTGACCTTCACGACGCCGGCGATGCCCGGCTCGGCGCAGCTCGAATGGTAGAAGAATGCGAGATCGCCGACTTGCATCTGATCGCGCATGAAGTTCCTGGCCTGATAATTACGAACGCCGTACCAGGCCACTGTCTGCTTGGGCATGCGAGCAAGATGATCGATGGACACATCGTCCGGTTCGGATTTCATCAGCCAGTAGCGCATGGACTATCCGATGGTATCAAACAGGGCGTTCGTATTTTGCCTGAAATCCAGGTACGCCGGATTGTTGTGATTAGCGAGTCAAAAGCAGCCGGATATGACGTGCAGTCTCAAGAACGGATTCACCCAGGTTCGCCGACATTCGCGCGTCTCCGGCCCGATGCCAGGTGTGGCGTCAACCACCACAGCTTTCAGCATGAGAATTGGTGTGGAACAGCGTGAGTGAGCGGCGGTGACCGATCACCGCTCGGCACGTCCCTGCAAGGCTGTTGCTGTTAGCCTGCTGCGCATAAGTGCCTCAGCCGAACAACGGCGACTGGTGGACGAATCTAACTTCGCTTTCCATCGTCGTCCCCCTGGTTCCTGTCTGCCGTGCCGCTGAAGATGTAGCCTATAACCAGTCTGTATTCGGGCTATTGACGCGCGTGAAAGAAAATAGCTCAGGGCAACGTCGATGCTGATCCGCTTGCAACTCTTTCCGGGTCAGCGTAGTCTGAAACCGTAAGTGGTGCGATTCGTAGATCGGCTCTCGTAGACGAGACATCGCAGGTTGTGTCTGGTTTCGTGTGCAAAGCGACATGCGGCCGGATGCCCTCGAGTCAATGACTGCGAGGCAGCGCCGATGTGGTAGGAATCGACGACGGGAGGTAGTCTATAGATGAAATTTACTACAGCTTGACTCCCACGCCGGTAACGACATACCGGCATACGTTGCGGTGACGCAACGAAGCCACAGCGATGTGGCGATCCTGCGAAGCCCCGCGATCACGGCGGGGCTTTGCGTTGGTGTTACCACCCAACGCATCGCCGCCCATGAGCCTTCGCACTGGTGCACGGCTCAGCGGAAGGCTTGCCTGCTCACTTTTTTCGGCGGAGTGCAGGCTTGGCAGCCAGCATGCGTGTCAGCTCGCCGCTCGCAATAAGCCGGTTCAAATCGTCGGCACCGCCTACCAATACGCCTTTTACGAACACCATCGGGAACGTCGGCCATCCGGTCCACATTCTCAGAGCGCCGCGACGCCGCCAACCGGCCAAGTAGCTACCGTAGGTCAAGTACTTGTACTCGATACCCGCCGCATCGAGCGCCTTACGCGCTTTCTTTGGGAAGGGGTTTTGTTTCATGCCCACCACGACGACATCGTTCGACGTAACAGCGGCCCGCACTTCGCCAACCACGTCGGCGTGGTGGTTGGCAATGGTCTTCCTGATGGCAGGGTGGATGTGCGCTTCGTCGAGAATGTTGCGAGTCATAATTCACCTAGGGGCGGCGACGCATAATCACACCGCTGAACTTTGCGGTGTAGCCACAGGGAGTTTTCAGTTAGACGTCGAATCGAGCAGCAACGCGATCAGCGGCCGATAGCAAACGCTTCGGCGCTCCGAGAGGGAGTCCCCCGCCTGTGCCGTGCCAACCTCATCTTGAACCGCAGTTCAAGAGGGTCGCCTGCCAGGGCCATCAGGCGCTTCCGCGTAGGGAGCGCACACCGGCCCGTTGAAAGCACGGCAACCTCGCTAAGTTAGCATTGGTTCAAAGAATGTATGGCCAGCTCGAACACCGCAGGGGACAAAGGGCGCAGTTGAGCTCGGACATGTTCAGAACAACTTGTCCTGCTCCGCCATCGCACGATCGATGGCCGACTGCATTGCGGAAATTCTACGCTGAATGCCGGCGGTGTCAAAACTTGCTGCGGGCACGGCACTTCCATTGCCGCTTTTCGAGCGCAGCAATTCGTGCGCGATGTTAAGCCCTGCCATCACTGCGATGCGCTCGGTGCCGGAAATCTTTCCCGAATCACGGATTTCACGCATGCGGCGATCGACGAACTGCACGGCCTGCAGCAGTTCCGCGCGCTCAGACTCCCGGCAGGCGACGCGATACTCTCGCCCCAGAATGGAGACGTCGAGCGTGATCGAGGGATCTTCCACCGATTCAGCCCGTCGATTCCGGCAGCTGCTGGAGCAGCGAGTCGAGTCGCGCGCTCGCGGCGGCGATGCGCGAATTCAAAGCACGGTTCTGTTCCAGCGAGCGGCCGAGCTCGCGCTTCAATGACTCGTTTTCCGCGCGCAGCCGATGGTAGTCCGCGAGCAGCGTGGCGAGTTTTTGCTCGAGCCCGGCAATTTCGGCGTCCATGGGAATCTCGATCGCACTATAGGCGGAACGATTCCGCGGCGTCAACCGCGGCGCGTCGAGCGCGTGTGTCGCAACGTCAATTGGTTGCGAGCGGCTCATATCGCACTGCAAGTATCTCCAATTCTTCGGGACCGCCCGGCGTTTTGAGCGTGACGCTGTCACCTTCGCGCGCCTTGATCAACGCGCGTGCGATGGGCGAAACCCAGCTGACGTAGCCGCGGGCGGTGTCGATTTCGTCTACGCCGACGATACTGATCGTGCGCTCTTCGCCTTCGCGGCCGCGAACGGTGACAGTCGCGCCGAAGAAAATCTGGTCCTCGCTGTCTGCATCGCGCCGCATCATGGGGTCGACTACCTCCGCGCTGTCGAGTCTCCTGATCAGGAAGCGAATGCGCCGATCGATTTCGCGGAGACGCTTCTTGCCGTAGATGTAATCGCCATTCTCGGAGCGATCTCCGTTGCCGGCCGCCCACGACACGATCGCCACGACACTCGGTCGCTCCTGATCGACGAGGGCGCTGAGCTCGGCTTTCAGGCGCGCAAATCCGCCCGGCGTCATGTAGTTGCGGCTGCCCTCCGGCAATGGCGATGCGTCCTCGACATCGTCTTCGATGTCGGAGTCGTCTTCGCGGGTAAAGGCTTTGCTCATGAAAGCTGTGGTGGTCAGCGTGCGATTTGTTTTCGCGGGCACGACGTGAATTGGAAGCTATCACGCGTTTTGGTAACCCTCGGTAGTCGCAATTATAGGTCACTCACGAGGACTATGTACCGCTTGTGTTCATCGCACCATCGCAACCCTGCCAAACACACGCCATTGCTGCTTTCGCGCGAATGGCAAACTTGGAGCGCGGGCGTCGCACGCTTTCGCACGAGGGATCCTGGCGTCACCCGGTTCGCTTTAGCTGCTAATACAGCCAGCGCACGCCCACGAAGGCATTGCTGCCGGCGGTGTTGAAATCGGCGGCGAGCTCGTAGTGCTTGTCGAGGGCATTGTCCAGACGCGCGAAGATCGTCCATCGATTTCCAAACCGATATTCCGCAGTCAGGTTGAGGAGAGCGTAGCCGCCCATGCGGCGCATGTTGGCGGCGTCGTCGAAGCGCGCCGAGGATGCGACCACTTCCGCGTCGACTCGCAACGGGCCCGTATCCTGGATCAACGAAAACGCGGCGTGCCGTCGCGCGCGCCGCGGCAACAGAAACCCGTTGCTGTCATCCGTAGGCTTTTGCAGATCGAGGCTCCCTTTCGCACTGAATTCGCCGACGTGTCCGCCAAACTCGGCCGTGACTCCTTCGAGCGTCGCGTTTGCGACATTCTGAGGCGCGCAATTGAAGTTGGCGTCGCATTCAAACACGATCAGATCGCGCACCCGGTTGCGGTAGGCGACCAGGCCCGCGCTCAGTGTGTCGCCCGAATAGCGCAGTTCAAGCTCGGCGTTGCGAGCCGTTTCCGGCCTGAGCCCGGGGTTCGAAAACCCCGGGAAGTAAAGGTCATTGAAAGTCGGCGCCTTGAACGCGGTGCCGAAGCTCGCCGTCGCGCGCAGGCCCGGGGCAAACGCGTAACCGTAGGCGACGGTGCCGGTCGTCCGCGCGCCGAATTGCGAGCTGTCGTCGCGACGCAGGCTAGCCTGCGCGAGTTGCGGACCGTCGCGAAGCTGGTAGATACCCGCCACCGAATTGGTGTTCCGCGAAGTCACGTCAAAAGCGGTGTCGCTGTCGATCCGCTCCTCGCGCCTCTCGGCGAGGACCGTCAGGTGGCCGTAGCTTGGCATCAGCTCGTTCTGCCAGGAATAGAGGCGCTGGCGAGTGAGAAAGCGCGATGGCCCGAATCCAGTGACCGAGTTGCTATCGTCGCGAGTCTCCCCTGCGGAGAGCTCGCTCGTCCAGAATCCCGTCAACCGGTTGCGGCTCGCGATGGAATAGCTCTCGACCGTCGTAACGGTCCGGTCATCGAAGCCCGGGCCGGCGTCGAACTGCGCATTGAGGCGGCTGCGAAAAGCCTGCGCAGAAATCTCCTGCTCCGGCGCAAAGCGAAAGGACAGGCTGCCGCCGACGTTGTCGTTTCGGTAGCCGTCGCGGTCGGGGTTGTAGCTGAAATTCTTCGGATTGAAAATGGCATTGAAGCCGTCGCTTTGCCGATGGCCCGCCTGCAAGGCGTAGCGCCACGCGCCGTCCCCGCCGTTGCCGGAGACACCGCCGTAGACGCTGCTTGTGTTGTAAGTGCCGTAGCCGGCGCTGGCATTCGCCGCGAACGCGCCGCCTCCCCTGCGCGTGAATATCTGGATGACGCCGCCGATCGCATCGGCGCCATAAAGGCTGGACGCGGGGCCGCGCAGGATCTCGATGTGGTCGATCTGATCCAGCGGAATCGCTTCCAGCGGCGTCGTGCCGGTGGTCGAGGAGCTCACCCGCAGTCCGTCGACAAGCACCAGCGTCTGCGCAGTGTTTGCGCCGCGCATGAACACGCCGCTGGTCGATCCGGGCCCGCCGTTGGCGACCACCTCGATTCCGGGTTGGCGCTGGAGCAAGGCAGTAAGTCCTCCCGGACCGGCGCGGGCAATTTCTTCCGGGCCGATCAAGGTGACGTCGGCAAGCAAATCGGTCAGCGGCTGGGCCGAGCGCGACGCGGTAACGAACAGAGGAGGGACGCTCGTTTGCGCGAGCGCGCATCCGCCGTGCACGAGGCAAAATGCTAAGGCGACGCAGCGCAGCGCGCCGCGGCAATGGGACACGAAAAAATGAGTCATCGAGATGCTCCGCATGCGCCGCGCTTCCCCGCACGGCAAGTGGATCGAAACAACGCGGAGAGAAGATCGTTCCGGCGGAAAGAGGGGGACAGCTTCCGTCCGGACACCGCCTCCCGCGATGCGCCAAGATTCGGAAATGCGTTTCGACGCTTTTCCGTTCGCAGGCCGGTCTCCGGACTCGCCAGTTCAGGGGCCATCAGTTCAGTTCCGACCCCGGGCCGCTTGCCTTCCCATTCGCTGACGCGCGAACAGTGGCGTTTGGAGCGACCCGCACTGACTTACCGTTGCGGGGGCAGTGCCGGGATGGCCGGGGCTTTGACCCCCCGGCGCACCGGCTTCCCGTTTCACCCGACGCGCCTGGAAAAGCGCGCCGGACACCTGCGAGCTCGATTATAGCCACACCGACGGCGGTGCCGCGCGACTGGCCGACCTGCTATAATTTCCGCCCTTTCGCATCCTGCCCGACAGCCGCCGTCCTGCCGTGAGTCGCAAGCTGTACATCCGTACGTTTGGCTGCCAGATGAACGAGTATGACTCGGCGAAGATGGCCGACGTGCTGCATGCGGCTTCCGGGCTGGAAATCACCGATCGGCCCGATGACGCCGACGTAATTCTCTTCAATACCTGCTCGGTCCGAGAGAAGGCGCAGGAGCGCGTTTTTCATGATCTGGGCCGCGTACGCCACTTGAAGACCCTGAATCCCGCGTTGGTGATCGGCGTTGGCGGCTGTGTCGCGAGCCAGGAAGGCGCGGCGATCGTGAAACGCGCGCCCTACGTCGACATCGTCTTCGGTCCGCAGACGCTGCACCGCCTGCCGGATCTGATCGCGCGCCGGCAAGCCACGGGCCTGCCGCAGGTGGACATCAGCTTCCCCGAAGTCGAAAAGTTCGATCACCTGCCTCCGCCGCGGGTCGAGGGAGCGTCAGCCTTCGTTTCGATCATGGAAGGCTGCAGCAAGTACTGCACATTCTGTGTCGTCCCCTACACCCGGGGCGAAGAGGTCTCGAGACCGTTCGACGACGTGCTCACCGAAGTCGCCGACCTTGCCGATCAGGGTGTCAAGGAGATCACGCTGCTCGGGCAGAACGTCAATGCCTATCGCGGAACGATGGGTGAAAGCGGCGAAAAGGCGGATCTGGCCACCCTGCTCGAATACCTGTCCGAAATCGACGGTCTCGAGCGCCTTCGCTACATGACCTCGCATCCACGCGAAATGTCGTCGCGGTTGATCGGGTGCTATGCCGCTCTGCCCAAGCTCGTGTCGCAGCTTCATCTGCCGGTGCAGTCGGGGTCGGACAGGATTCTGGCGGCGATGAAGCGGGGCTACACCGCGCTCGAATACAAATCGACCGTGCGCCGGCTGCGAGCCGCGCGGCCGGAGCTGTCGCTTTCTTCGGATTTCATCGTCGGGTTCCCGGGTGAAACCGATGCCGATTTCGAGCAGACCATGAAGCTGATCGATGATGTCGGCTTTGACGGCAGCTACAGCTTTATCTACAGTCCGCGCCCCGGGACGCCGGCAGCGGATTTCGCCGATCCGGTTCCACCCAAGGTCGCGCAGGTGCGGCTGGCGCGGCTGCAGGCGCGGATCGAGGAGCAATTTGCGGCCAACAGCCGACGCATGGTCGGAACGACCGAATGCATGCTGGTGACCGGGCAGGCGACCAAGGACGCGCGCGAGCTAGCCGCGCGCACCGAGAACAATCGGGTCGTCAATTTCGCCGGTGCGAGCGAGCTGGTGGGCGATTACGTCGATGTGCGCATTACGTCGGCACTCTCGCATTCCTTGCGCGGGGAGCTCGCGTGCTGAGGGCAGAAGTAGAAAGTTGAACGTTCCGCCGATGCGGGCAACTGGGGATGTTCGCATCGATTTACATTTTCTCGAAGGACCGATTCGATGTCTCCATTGTCACTGCAACGCGTACCAATGCTTCTTGCTGCAACGGCATCCGCGTTTGGCTTCGGATGCGCCACGCTGCCGGCGCCGGACGCCGCGACCGTAGCCGCGGCCGCCGTTGCCGCCACCACGGCAACGACCGCTGCCTCCGCCAACGCCGCGCCCTCCGCAGGCGCGGCGCCGACGCCTGCACTGGCTCCCGGCGCCGCGCGTCCTAATTCGCCGGCGATCGCGGCCGCAGCCGCCGCAGCCGCCGCCGCCGCCGTGGCAAGCCAGCAAAAGCCATTTGCCGAGGTGGTGAAGGACGCCAAGGAGCAACCGGGATTTTTCAACCTGTACAGCAAGGAAGAAAAAGTCTGGCTGGAGATCAAGCCGGAGCAATTCGACCAGCCGTTCTTCCTGCAGGCCAATAGGACACACGGCATCGGCGAACGCGAGCCGTTTAACAGCCCGATGCTGCGTTCCTACATTGTAGAGTTTCACCGGCTTGGCAGCCTGGTACAGCTCATCGCCAGGAACTCGCAGTTTTTCGCCACCGCAGGCACGCCGCTGGCGCGCGCGGTTCGCGAATCGACCAGCGACAGCCTTCTGTCCGCCGTGGCGGTCGCGAGCCAGCCGCATCCGGAGAAGAAGTCGATACTGATCGACGCCAATGCGCTGCTGCTTGCCGATATTCCAGGCGGCTCGAGCGCTCTCGAAGCCGCGTATCACATCGCCTATGGCTTCGATGCGCGCAACTCCAGCTTCACCACCCTGCATAACAGCGCAGACCTGACCGGCTTTGCGGTGTCGGCGCATTATTCCGTCCCGAAATTGCCGCAGCCGTCGTCGATGACCAGCCCGTCGCACGGCGGGCCGGCGCACCTCGTGGACGAGCGGAGTCTTTTCCTGGGCTATTACTACAGCCTCGCCAAACTGCCGGAGGCAATGAAGCCCCGCGTCGCCGATGACCGGATCGGTCACTTCACGACTCGACGCTGGGATTTTTCGTCTGATTCAGCCGCGTTCCCGGAAGTCTATTATGTAAAACGCTGGCGGCTCGAGAAAAAGGACCCCGACGCCGAGATGTCCGAGCCCAAGGCCCCCATCGTCTATTGGCTCGATCGCAATATCCCGGAGAAATACCGCGAAACGATAAAGGCCGGCGTGCTCGAGTGGAACAAGGCGTTCGAAAAGCTCGGCTTCAAGGACGCGATACACGTGGAAGTGCAGCCCGACGATGCGCAGTTCAGTACCGCCGATGCGCGCCACGCCTCGATTCGCTGGGTTGTGCGCGACGAACCGGGAGCATTCGCGATCGGCCCCAGCCGTGCCGATCCTCGGACCGGCGAGATTCTCGATGCGGATATCGAAATCGAGGACGGGTGGACGCGCATGCCGCGGCGTACGGCCTCCGAGCAATTCCCGCCGCGGGTCGCACAAGTGGCCCGCGCGGAGGGCGATGCGACGTTCTGCGACTACGGCGACGTGGCCATGGACGAGCTCGCGTTCGCACTCGATCTGCTCGTCGCCCGTGGAGAAATCGCCCCCGACAGCCCCGAGGCCGAGAAATACGTCCTGGCAACGCTCAAGGACGTAGTGACACACGAGGTCGGGCACACGCTCGGCCTGCAGCACAACTTTCGGGCATCGACCATCTACACCCAGAAGCAGCTGTCAGACGCGTCGTTCACCAGCGCCAACGGCATCGCCGGATCGGTGATGGACTATAACGCCATCAATCTGGCCCTGCAGGACGAGCCGCAGGGCGACTATGTGATGCACTCGATCGGCCCCTACGACTACTGGGCGATCGAATACGCGTACAAGCCGATCGCACCCGGAGAGGAAAAGGAAGAGCTGGCGAAAATTGCCGGTCGAAGCGGAGAGCCACAACTGGCCTTTGGTAACGACATCGACGCCGGCTTCGGCGGATCGGCCGAAGGCATGGATCCGCAGGTCAATCGTCGCGACCTGGGCAGCGATCCGCTCGACTACGCGACGCGCCGGCTGACGCTCTCGCGCGAGCTTTGGACGCGACTGCAGGAACGCCGGCTGAAGCCGGGCGAGAGCTATGAGATGCTGCGGCGCAACTTTCTTGCAGGCCTCACCCAGCTGGCCAATGCGGGCGTCGTGGGCGCGAAATATGTCGGCGGCGTCGTCTACGTGCGCGACCACGCCGGCAGCGGCCGCGACCCGTTCACGCCGGTGCCTGCAGCGAAGCAGCGTGCGGCGCTCAAGCTCATCGCCGACGGTCTGTTGTCGGTCGACAGCTTCCGCCTGCGCCCCGAGTTCGTGCGCCGTCTGACCGTGGATCAGTTCGACCGCTTCCGCGATGACGCCGGGTCGAGCGCGATCACACCCGATATCGTCCTGACGACGCGCATGCTGGGCGTACAGCGTGCAATGCTCGACCAGCTGATGAGCGACGGCGTAGCGACACGGATCGCAGAGGGCGAGTTCCGGCAAACCAGAGACAACCAGAGCTTTCGCCTTTCCGAGCTGTACGACACGCTGCAGGACGCTATCTGGAGCGAATTGAAGACCGGCCGCGACATCGGCTCGTTCCGTCGCAATCTGCAGCGCGAATATCTCCGCCGTGTCGCGAGTACGCTGCTGCGCTCGTCGCAATCGGTCCAGGCCGACGCCCGCGCGCTGCAACGCGAAAACGCCAAACAATTGCTCGCCCAGATCAAGGTCGCGAAGTCGAGGAGCGCGTACTCCAAGGAAGCGCGCGCGCATCTGGCGGAGTGCGAGAACACGTTGGAAGAGGCATTGAAGGCGCCGATGCTGCGCCCAGGCGTATAGTGGAACTAGGCACGCATTGAAGCCGCAAACCGTCGAGCTGGAGCTCTCGCCCGTAGACAACCGCGCGCTGGCCAATCTTTGCGGCGCGCTCGACGCCAATCTGCGCCAGGTCGAGGCGGCACTCGACGTTACCATCGCCCGCCGCGGCGCCGCGCTGACGCTGCGCGGCGCGTCGCCGCAGGTAGAGCAGGCGGCAACCGCGTTGCAGCGCTTTTACGCTCACGCGGCGGAGCCGCTTTCGGTCGATGATATCCAGCTCGGATTGATCGAGCTGGCGACGCAGCGTAGCGCCGCTGCCGCGCCTCCCGAAGGCGATTCCGGCGCGACGGCGCAGCTTCGCACCCGTCGCGCCGATCTGCACGGGCGCACGCCGAATCAGATTCTTTACCTGCGCCACATTCAGGAACACGACATCACCTTCGGCATCGGGCCCGCTGGAACCGGCAAAACCTACCTCGCCGTCGCGTGCGCCGTCGATGCGCTCGAGCGCGATACGGTCAAGCGCATCGTACTGGTGCGGCCGGCCGTGGAAGCCGGCGAGCGGCTCGGCTTTCTTCCAGGCGACCTCGCGCAAAAAGTCGATCCCTATCTGCGGCCGCTGTACGACGCCTTGTACGATTTGATGGGGTTCGACAAGACGGCGAAGCTCTTCGAGCGCAACACCATCGAGATCGCGCCGCTCGCCTACATGCGAGGGCGCACGCTCAACCATTCGTTCATCATCCTCGACGAGGCGCAGAACACGACCCCCGAGCAGATGAAGATGTTCCTCACCCGCCTGGGGTTCGGGTCGAAGATCGTGGTGACCGGCGACGTCACCCAGGTCGACCTGCCCGACGGTCAGATCAGCGGCCTGCGGATCGTGCAGGACATCCTCGACGACATTCCCGACATTCACTTCTCCCGCCTGACGAGCGCCGACGTCGTGCGGCACAAGCTGGTCGGGAAGATTGTCGACGCCTACGAGCGTTACGACGCCAAGGCCAGCGAGCCCGCGAGGCCCGCACAGCAAGCACAAAGACGGGGAACACGAAGGTGAGCGTCGACATCAACAACGAGTCTGGGATCGCGGTCGGGGAGGACGCGCTTCGCGAGCTCGCCCAGTACGTGATCGGCCAGATGGACGTCCACCCGCTGGCGGACCTGTCCATGCTGCTCGTCGACGAGGCGCACATGACCAACCTCCACGAGAAGTGGATGGAGGAGCCAGGACCCACCGACGTGCTGTCCTTCCCGATGGACGAACTGCGCCCGCACGCGATCGCGGGCCCGAACCGCACCAGGGGCCGCGACGAGGACGAGAGCGAGCCGGTCCTGCTTGGCGACGTGGTGCTCTGCCCGCAGGTGGCCGCCGCCCAGGCGAAGCAGCACGGGCATTCCACCCAGGCCGAGCTTGAGCT
>DATMNH010000370.1:0-4999 GCA_035568975.1 Casimicrobiaceae bacterium | reverse complement strand
GGGCGCGATCGCGGCTGGATTGACCGGACTGATGATCCTGCTGTTTCTAGGTTCCTGGCGGTCAACGCTGATCGTCTTGATCTCGATTCCCCTCTCGATCCTCACCTCGATCGTCATCCTCTACTTTATGGGCCACACGCTCAACACCATGACGCTCGGCGGCATGGCGCTCGCGGTCGGCATCTTGGTCGATGATTCGACGGTCACAATCGAGAACACCCACCGGCTGCGCGGTGAAGGTATGAATCTCGCGACAGCGACCCTGCACGGCTCCGCCGGCATCGCGGTGCCGACCATGGTCTCGACGCTCGCGATCAGCTGCGTGTTCACGTCGGTGGTGTTCCTTGAAGGGCCGGCAAAGTTCCTGTTCACGCCACTCGGGCTCGCGGTGGTGTTCGCGATGCTCGCGTCATACGGGCTCTCGCGGACCTTGACGCCGGTGATGATCGGCCTGCTGCTCAAGGGCGAGCATCACGGCGAAACAGACGACTTCGGCAACCTGTTCGCGCGGCTGCACCAGCGCTTCGAGCATGGATTCGAGCTGTTTCGCAGGGGCTACGTGCGCGTACTCACGATGCTGCTCAAGCGGCGCTTGATCGTTCCGGTTATCGCCGTGCTGATGCTCACGCTGGGCGGCGTCATGGCGATGCTGGTGGGCCGCGACTTCTTCCCCAATATTGATGGCGGACAGATCAAGCTTCACGTCCGCGCGCCGGCGGCAACCCGCATCGAAGTGACCGAACGTATCTTCCAAGAGGTCGAGGACAAGATCCGCGAGGTCATTCCAGAGCGCGATCGCCAGCTGATCGTCGATGACATCGGCATACCGCAACGGGTGTACAACCTCGCTTTCACTGATGGATCGACCATCAACGTCAACGACGGCGTGATCCTGGTGTCGCTCAAGGAGGGACACGCGCCGACGGCCAGCTACGTGCGCGAGCTCCGTAAGGTGCTGCCGGCTGCATTCCCATCCGCGACCTTCTATTTCCAGGCGGCCGATATGATCACGCAGGTCCTCAATTTCGGACT
This sequence comes from Casimicrobiaceae bacterium, assembly GCA_035568975.1. Classification (GTDB taxonomy): domain Bacteria; phylum Pseudomonadota; class Gammaproteobacteria; order Burkholderiales; family Casimicrobiaceae; genus PALSA-1003. Next base: position 3,967 of record DATMNH010000370.1, on the reverse strand, counting down.
GCCGGCCCAGATTGACGTCCGCGTCGTTGGTCGCGATCGCGCGAATAACAGGGGCGTCGCCGAGGAACTACGCCGCCGCGTCGCAGGCATTCCGGGTATCGCCGATGCCCATCTCCAGCAGGAGCTCAACGCGCCGGCCTTCCTGGTGGACATCGACCGGTCGCGAGCGTTGCAGCTGGGACTGAACGCGCAGGCCGTCGCCAATGACCTCAACATCAGCCTCAGCTCCTCGCAACAGGTCGCGCCGAATTTCTGGACCGACCCGGTTGCCGGCATTCCCTATTACATCGCGGTCCAGACGCCGGAGCGCTCGGTGAGCTCGCTCAACGAGATTGGCAACACGCCAATATCGACCGCGCTCGCCTCCAACGGCCCGCCGATACCGGGGCTGTTGAGCAACGTGGCGACGCTCAAGCGCGACAGCGTTCCGACCAATCTGAACCAGACCAATATTCAGCCGGTGTACGACATCTATGCCAGCGTGCAGGGCCGCGATCTCGGCGGTGTGTCCAACGACATCGGCAAGATCGTTGCCGAACTGCAGAAGGAGCTCAAGCCCGGCAACTCGATCCGGGTTCTCGGACAGATCCAGAGCATGCGTGATTCCTTCCGGGATCTGGGTATCGGATTGTTGTTCGCCGCCGTATTCGTCTACCTGCTGATGGTCGTCAACTACCAGAATTTCGGCGACCCATTCGTGGTGATCCTGGCGCTGCCGGCAACGTTCTGCGGCATCGTCACGATGCTGTTCATGACCGGCACGACGCTCAACGTCCCATCTTTGATGGGCGCGATCATGGCGGTGGGCGTGGCGTCAGCGAATTCCATTCTCCTCGTCACATTCGCACGCGAACAGCAGCTCAAGGGCAGGAGCGCGTTCCGGGCAGCCCTTGACGCGGGCCGTACGCGAATCCGCCCTGTGCTGATGACGGCTGCGGCGATGGTCGTCGGCATGATCCCGATGGCAATCGGCGGCCCCGGCGAGGAGCAGAACGCGGCGCTGGCGCGCGCCGTGATTGGCGGGCTCCTGTTTGCGACGCCGACCACCCTGCTGATCGTTCCGTATCTCTTTGCCCTCCTGCGCAAGCGCAATGACGGCGTCGCGGCTTATGGCGTATTCGAGGACCTCCCCCATGAATGATCTGTTTCGACCCAACAGCAATGACGCAATCGATCGGAAACGACTGGACAGCCCCATGTTCCACCGCGAGATGGGGAAACAACCAGAACGTCGCACGCATGTGCGCCGCCGACGGGGTGGACGTCTGTTTGCGCTTGGTGGATTTGTGTTGCTCGTGGCCGGCCTGTCGCTCGGCGGGTGGGGAAACTATTCGCTCAAGCAGGAGGTGATGGCGACTGCAAGGCAGGATCGTGATTTCGTGCCCAGCTTGCGCATCGCGACCGTCGAGGCGAACCCCGCGACCGTTTCGGTCACGTTGCCGGGCACGACGGCGGCGTTCGCTGCCGCGAACATCTATGCCCGCGCGACTGGCTATATTGCCAAGCGCAACGTTGACATCGGTGATCACGTCAAGGCGGGTGATCTGCTGGCGGAGCTCGCCGTCCCCGAGCTCGATCACCAGATCTCGCAGAACGAGGCGACGCTCGAACAGCTCAAATCGGCGCTGCAGCAGGCGGTGGCCAGCAAGGATCTTGCCCAAGTCACCTGGGATCGCGACGCGCCTCTCGTCCAAAAAGGCTGGTTTAGTCCGCAACAAGGCGATACCGACCGGCTGACTTTGCAAGCGCGCGTGGCGGCTGTCTCCGTCGCCGAGGCTAACGTCTCGTCCCAGCAGAATCTACTTAAGGTGCTCCGGCAGAACCGGGACTACGCTTTGGTGGTCGCGCCGTTCGACGGCATCATCACCCAGCGCAACGTCGATGTCGGCAGTCTGGTGCAGAGCAACGCAGCAACCGGCACCTTCATGTTCGAGATCATGCAGGACAACGTGATCCGGGTCTGGGTCTACGTGCCGCAGGACTCAGCCTTTGGCGTGGCGCCCGGTATCGACGCTGTCATTCGCGTGCCGGAACTGCCCGATCGGAAGTTCTCCGGCACGGTCACCCGGATTGCCGACGCGCTGCAGTCGGGCACGCGGACGCTGCTGACCGAAATCGACATCCCGAATCCTGATAGCGCTCTGAGAACCGGAACCTACTGCATTGTCGAGCTCCATATCCCACGCAAGACGCCGAGCGTTTTGGTATCGGCCGATGCGATCATCTTTAACCGCGAGGGAATGCAGGTCGCGGTCGTCAACGACGGCAAGGCGGAGCTCCGCAAGCTGAACGTCAAGCGCGATCTCGGCACCCGGGTCGAGGTAGACAGCGGTGTCAAAGCCGGGGATCAGGTCATCCTCAATCCACCGGTCAATCTCGTAGATGGAAGCAAAATCCGAGCCCTGCTGGAGGCGCCCCGCACATAGCTCAGACGTATTGGAGGATTTCTTTCTCGCAAGGAGGCCGACATGTTGCTTCATCTGCCAATTGTAATCCTGGCAACGTTTTCGCCGGTTGCCATTTCTGACACCGTTCCGAAGTTCGACATTGTGAGGGAGTGCCGATTTGAGGGCGGATCTGCCACCGAATTCGACCGCTGCTCTGACGACGAAAATGCGGCCCTCCGACAGCTTGAAAGGGAGTGGACGCAGTTTGTCGGCATCGACAGGAGGAACTGCGTGGCCGCGGCAACGGTCGGCGGTCTCGCAAGCTATGTCGAGCTGTTGACCTGTCTGGAAATGGCACGCGATGTTGCGGGCTGGAACGCTGATCCCAAAGACCCTCATCCGAACTCTGGGTCACGGCCGACGCAGGCCGGACGCCCCGACGCAACCGTCGGCGAAGCGCGCCGGCGTTGAGAGGACGATCGCAGGCACGAGACATCTGTCAGGCCACCGATGCGGAGATACGGAAAATGAATGTTCAGACCAAGCCGAACCTCGGCTCGGCACAACGTCTTGCTTTCGAGCGCGTCGCGGCGATGATTGTTAAGGAGCACCGACATGAGAGACCCAAATCGCAAAGCTGCGGATCCTTCAACGACGCTATTTTAACAGATGTTAAATTCCTTGACGGCCCTGTTTACGGTGGTCGACATGTGGTCCCTGTTCATTGGGTTCGTCGCGATAACCTTCTTCGGCGTGTTCGCAATTTCTCCTGCTTCCGCTCGACACAAGCTTGGGGCCTTTCGCGACGGGATTAACTCAATTCATCGCGGCGTTTTTGGTTCAACATCTCCCCCGGTAATCTGCATAGCGGATGGCTCCCATTTTGCTCGTGAACGCCTGACGGCTTTCACACCTTGGCACCCAGATGCCGAGAGCGGGAGCCATCCACCTCATCCGCTTTCGGGAGTAGAGCTGACCATCCTCCGACAGACCGAGACTTCGGCTTTTGACCCTACAGCGGACGTTAGATGTTTTGCCGCATCTTCGGTTTGGACCGTTGTGAGAGCTATCGCGAACTGCGGCTGGAACGGTTATGCTGCGCTCACTTTCTAAGCCGAGGAACCGGCCCGATGAACGAGAGTAGGGGAGAAAGGACCGCTTCTGAGCCGCAAGATCGGGTGACCGAACTCATCGAGCAACAGACGGCCATCTCGAAAGTGCTGCGCGCCATTGCGAGCTCGCCGCACGATTTGCAGCCCATCTTCGACGCGATCCTCGACAGCGCCACACGTCTCTGTCGAGCAGACATAGGCACCTTACGTCTCTCCGAAGAAAGCGGCCTTCGTCTCGTGGCAATCCGAGGGGACCCCCTTTTGGTTAGTCAGGTGTGGTCATCATTGCCAGCACTCGCAGAAAAGGGGAGCCTTCCGAGTCGATTAGCCGCAAGCAGGTTACCCACCCACATCCCCGACTTTAGAGCACTTGAAGGCGATCATCGGGATGAGTTTTTGATTACTTGGACGAACGCAGGTTTTCGAACGAGCCTGGTTGTGCCGTTGCTCTATGACAATGAGATAGTC
>DATMNH010000369.1:0-10213 GCA_035568975.1 Casimicrobiaceae bacterium | reverse complement strand
CTAGGAACAGCGATCCTTGGTCTTGTCGATGCGCGCTCGTCCGCCGTTCGCCAGCACGACCTTGAGCGCGTTCTGTCCCGGCTTGCAGAGGACAAAGGTACCCATTTGAAGCGCACCGCTGAGAAGGCGGGCGTGTCCGAGGCTGGTATAGGAAACGTAGTCTTCGACGGGTCGGTTGCCATGCATGGTGATGCCGTTGCCCGCAGCACCTTCCCTGCGCAGAACAATCGTGTCATCGTCAATTTGTCCCGAGCGATTCTCATCGACGAACATCAACCAGCCCCGATCCCAGCTGCCAACGTCGGTGCATTGGCGCCGGTCACCGCTCTTGCACACGTTGACGCGATAGCCGTGCTTGATCGCCTCGCTACGAGCGAGATCGAGTGTATCGGCGATGAAATGCGCGTGGTTCGCCAGCTGCTGAGCGGCAATCCAATCGTGGTAAGCGGGGAGGGCGGCGGTCAGCAATACGCCGGAAATGACCAGCGCGATCATGATCTCGATGAACGTGAAGCCGTGCGCCATGCTGCGCCGACACCTCTCGCTGAACTTTCCTGTCTCCATGCCGACCTCCTCGAAATGCCCAGCGCAAACGGTGGCTCGCGCCTGTCGCAAATCGTAGTCGGCGACACCGTGCAGAGTGCCTCCACCTTCGGTCTAAGCGTCTGGTCTGATTGACAATGCAGACCTGCTCGGGGGCATGCGATAATCAAAATCTCCCTCGCTGCCGAATCGAAGCCTGGGCTGTCACACATACGACGATTCTTCAATGCGATCGCAACATGTCCGACTCCAAGTTCGTCTGGGATGATCCGCTGCGCCTTAACGATCAGCTGGCCGAGGACGAAAGAATCGTGCGCGACGCCGCCTGCCGTTACGCGCAGGACAAGCTTCTGCCGCGCGTTACGGCGGCGTTCCGCCATGAGATTTCCGATCCGGCGATCTTCGGCGAAATGGGCGCTCTCGGCTTGCTCGGATCGACGCTGCCCGCGGAATACGGCGGCGCCGCGCTGAACTACGTCTGTTACGGGTTGATCGCTCGCGAAATCGAGCGCGTCGATTCGGGCTACCGGTCGATGATGAGCGTGCAGTCATCGCTGGTGATTTATCCGATTCATGCCTACGGATCGGAAGCGCAGCGAAAGAAATTTCTGCCGAAATTGGTCAGCGGTGCCGCCATCGGCTGCTTTGGTCTTACCGAGCCGGACCACGGCTCCGACCCGGGTTCGATGACAACGCGGGCGCGGTCGGTCACCGGCGGTTACAGCCTCTCCGGCAACAAGATGTGGATTTCCAACTCGCCCATCGCCGATATTTTCATCGTGTGGGCGAAGACCGACGATGGCGTCATTCGCGGCTTCATTCTCGAGAAGGGCATGCGCGGCCTGTCGGCGCCCAAAATCGAAGGCAAGTTCAGCCTGCGCACCTCGGTCACCGGCGAGATCGTGATGGAGGATGTGTTCGTGCCCGAGGAAAACCACCTGCCCGACGTCGAGGGGCTCAAGGGACCGTTCGGCTGCCTGAACAACGCCCGCTACGGCATCGCCTGGGGGGCGCTGGGGGCGGCGGAATTCTGCTGGCACGCGGCGCGCCAATACGTGCTCGATCGCACTCAGTTCGGACGGCCGCTGGCGGCAAATCAGCTGATTCAGAAAAAACTGGCCGACATGCAGACGGACATCACGCTCGGACTGCAGGGCTGCCTCCGCCTCGGCCGGCTCAAGGACGAGGGCCGCGCGGCGCCGGAGATAACGTCCATCATGAAACGCAATTCATGCGGCAAGGCGCTGGACATCGCGCGGACGGCGCGAGACATGCACGGCGCCAACGGTGTTGTCGATGAGTTTCACGTCATACGGCACGTCCTCAATCTCGAAACCGTGAACACCTACGAAGGCACGCACGACGTGCATGCGCTCATCCTCGGCCGCGCCCAGACCGGCATTTCCGCGTTCGACTAGTTTCTCGACTCGTAAATTGCGAAACATTGATATTCGTTTGCCGTCTTTCCCGCGAAAACGAGCCCGAAGGGCGAAGTTTCGAGGAACGGCCAAGCGGGAATCCAGTGTCTTTTTCACACACGCCACTGGGTCCCCGCTGAAGCCTGCCCTCGAATGCTTGAATCGGGGGCGGGGACGACGGAACATGTTTGCGTACTGCCGAGTTGTCGTACCAGGTCGTCCTACTTAATAATATGATCAAGCTCTATAACTATTTTCGTTCGTCGGCTGCGTACAGGGTTCGGATCGCGCTCAATCTCAAGAGCCTCCCGTACGAATACCTGCCCGTGCACATAGTGAAGGGCGAGCAGCGCGATGAGCGATATCGCGCGCTCAATGCGCAGGCTCTGGTGCCGACGCTGGTCGACGATGGCGAGACCATCACCCAGTCGACGGCGATCATCGAATATCTGGACGAGAAGGTTCCGGATCCGCCGCTGTTGCCTATCACGCCGGAGGATCGTGCCCGGGTGCGAGCTATCGCCCAGGCCATCGCGTGCGACATCCATCCGCTAAACAACCTGCGGGTGCTGAAGTATTTGACCGGCACGCTCGGCGCGAGCGAGGACGCGAAAAATGCCTGGTACCGGCACTGGATCGAGCTTGGGCTCGCAGCGCTGGAGGCCCAGCTTGCCGTGGATAATCGGACCGGTGCCTTTTGTCACGGAGCAACGCCCACGCTCGCCGATATCTACCTCGTCCCGCAGCTCGCCAACGCGCGGCGATACTCGATGCCCATCGACACGTATCCAACGCTGGCGCGAATCGAATCGCGTTGTCTTGCGCTGGATGCCTTCGCGCGCGCAGCACCGGATCGTCAGCCCGATGCGGGCTGATGATATCCGGCGGGAAGTTCACTTTGGATCGGGGACGCGCAAGCGGGCCGCGAAACGCACTTTCGGCAAGCTGATGCTTGCACAGGAGCATCGATGAAATTCGCGATTTCCCCCTGGGATTGCCCTTCGGTGCCGGTTGCAGGCGGCACTCTGTTCTACCCCGTCCGCCATATCTATTGTGTCGGGCGAAACTACGCGGAGCACGCACGAGAGATGGGCGGCGATGCGGCCAAGGAACCGCCTTTCTTTTTCACCAAGCCTGCCGACGCGATCGTGCCGGTCGTCCCGCCCGACGTCGGCCATGTGCAATATCCGCTGGCAACAAAGAACTACCACCACGAAATCGAGCTCGTCGTTGCCATCGGTGCGCCGGGTGCCCGCGTCTCGCCGGAGCATGCCAACGCTCTGATCTACGGCTATGCGGTCGGGCTGGACATGACGCGACGTGACCTGCAGGCGGCGCTGCGCGAAATCAAGCGCCCATGGGATCTGGGCAAGTCCTTCGCGCAGGCGGCGCCGATAGCGCCCATTCATCCGGTCAGCGAAGTCGGGCATGTGAGCCGCGGCCGCATCTCGCTCGAGGTCAACGGCGCACTCAGGCAACAGGGCGATCTGGCGGACATGATCTGGGACGTCCCGCACGTGCTGCATTTTCTTTCGCAATACTACGAGCTGTTGCCCGGCGATCTGATCTTTACCGGTACGCCGTCCGGCGTCGGCGCAGTGGTGACCGGAGACGCGCTGGTTGGGCGGATCGAGTCGCTGGGCGAGCTCAAGATCAGCATCGGTGAGCCTGCGGCGCCAACATGATTGGGACTATGGGTAAGAGCCGGGGATGAATTCCTCCGGGGCCGCGTTCGCCGAGCGCGAATACAATCTTCGAGCGGCATTTCCCGATCATCCACAGTGGTTCACGCGCTGGGCCGCCGACAGCGAGCGCGCGCGCGCATCGATGCGCGTGGTGCGCGACGTGCGCTATGGCCCCGGTCCGAAGCAAACCGTCGATCTCTTCCCAGCCAAGCGGCCGCGCGGCGCGTTGCTGTTTATTCACGGCGGCTATTGGCGCGCGCTGGACAAGGATGAGCACTCCTTTATCGCGCCGCCATTCGTCGCCGAAGAGATCGGCGTCGCGGTCGTCAATTACGATCTGTGTCCCGGCGTTAACATTGCGCACATCGCGGAACAGTGCAGGCAGGCCGTCGACTGGCTGACGCGCGAAGGCGAAGGCCACGGCGTGCCGGCGCAGCGCCTCGTCGTCGGTGGACACTCGGCGGGAGGACATCTGACGGCGATGATGTTCGCGACCGACTGGAAGGCGCGCGGCAGGCCGACCGATCACATGGTCGGCGGTGTGTCGATCAGCGGCGTATTCGATCTCGAGCCGCTCATCGGCGTGTCGTTCAACAGCGATCTTCGGCTCGACGCGCGGAGCGCGCGCGAAGTCAGCCCCGTCCACCTCGATCCGCGGGTGCACGCGCCGTTGTTGCTGGCAGCCGGCGCGGATGAGACAAGCGAATTCATTCGCCAGAGCCGCAGCCTGTGGCAACGCTGGCCGCGCTGTCGTCCAAGCGCACGCGACGGGCCGCTTTTGGTTCCTGGCAAACATCACTTCAGTGTGCTGACCGAGTTTGCCGATCCTCAAAGCGAGCTCTTCGCAGCGACCATGGGCATGTTCGGTAGCGAGTGAAGTTGCGAAGGCCGCCGGGAGACGTGAAGCATCGCAGCACGTATAATGTTGCGACTCCTCGTTCGTCGCCGGCTCCGCGGCAAAATGAAGGCTCCGACATGACTGCGCCAAAACTGCACGCCATCGACAACGCGCGCGCTTCGTCGGGCGCGGCGACGCCTTCTATCAGCCCAATTCCGGAAATCATCGCCGAGCTCAAGGCAGGTCGCATGGCGATCCTGGTCGACGAAGAGCAGCGCGAAAACGAGGGCGATCTCGTCGTCGCGGCTGACGCCATCACGCCGGACATTGTAAATTTCATGGCCAAGTTCGGCCGTGGCCTCGTGTGCATGCCGATCACCGAGGAGCGCGCCCGGCAGCTCGGCCTCGCGCCAATGACGCCGATCAACCGGTCGCTCCACGGCACCAATTTCACGGTGTCGATCGAAGCTGCCGAGGGTGTCACGACGGGAATTTCCGCGGCCGATCGCGCGCATACGATCCGCGTGGCATGCGCGCCAGGCGCCCGCCCCGAAGACATCGTTCAGCCGGGTCACGTATTCCCCTTGGTCGCGCATGCCGGCGGGGTCCTGGCGCGTGCCGGTCACACCGAGGCGTGTTGCGACCTGGCGCGGCTCGCCGGCTTCTCTCCGGCCGCGGTTCTGTGCGAGATCATGAATGACGACGGTTCGATGGCGCGCTTGCCCGACCTCGTCCTGTTTGCGCGAGAGCACGCACTGAAAATCGGCGCCATCGCGGACCTGATCCACTACCGCAGCCAGCATGAGCGCCTGATCGAGCGGATCGGCGAGCGGCCGATACGCACCGCGGAGGGCGAGTTTCGTTTGATCGCATTTCGCGACAAGTTGAGCGATGCAACCCATCTTGCGCTCGTTCGCGGCCACATCGACGCGGCGCGCGAAACCGTCGTCCGGGTACATGAGCCGGTGTCGATCGTCGACTTGCTCGACTACGGCAGCCGTGCGCACTCGTGGACCATTCCAGCCGCGCTGGCGCGACTGGCGCGGGCCGAACGCGGCGTGCTGGTGCTGTTGCACCGCCCCGAGTCGGCGCAGGAATTGCGGCAGCGCGCGGTCGGCGAGCAAGCGTTTGCGGACACCAAAATGGATCTGCGCAACTACGGGATCGGCGCGCAAATTCTGCGCGATCTGAACGTCGGTAAAATGCGCTTGCTCGCCCGGCGTCGCAAAATGCCGAGCATGGCCGGATTCGATCTCGAGGTTACCGCGCACGAGGAGGCACCTCCTCAGTTTCCAGCCGATACGCCGGTGTCCTGAAGTGTGGACCTTCGTTCGCCTCCCGCAAGGCTTCGCGCCCGCGGCGTGCGAAATTGGTAACTAAACGGTAACTGAGCTTAGCCGAGCGCAGCCAGGACATCATGAGTCCCCGCAATATTGCGACCAATGCGCGTGCCGAGCATATGCGCGTCGGCATCGTGCTCTCCCGCTTCAATGCCGCGATCGGCGAGCCTTTGCTGGAGGGCGCGCTGCGCGCACTCGGCGAGGCTGGTGCGCGCGAGTCATCGATCACCGTTGTCACGGTGCCCGGCGCGCTGGAGGCCCCCCTCGCGCTGCAACGCATGGCGCAGAGTGGAGACTATGACGCGCTTGTCGCGCTGGGCGCGGTCATCCGTGGCGAAACGTTCCATTTCGAAATCGTCGCCACCGAATCGGCATCCGGATTGGCGAGCGTTCAACTCGAGTTCGGCATCCCGATCGGCAATGGCATCCTGACCACCGACACCGAGGAACAGGCGCTTGCACGGGCCGGTGTCAAGGGTCGCGAGGCGGCGATGGCGGCGGTCGAAATGGCCAATCTCCTGGACGCCATCGATGAGGACTAGTCCGCGCCGGCGAGCGCGCGAATTTGCGCTGCAGGGCTTCTACCAGTGGCTGCTCTCGGGAAGCGATCCGGCGCTGATCCGAGCGCAGCTCGCTGAAGGCTCTGGATTTGCGAAATGCGACACGCGATTCTTCGACGGACTCTGGCGCGGAATCACGGGTGAGTTCGACACGCTCGTCGCCGCCTTTGCGCCGTTTCTCGATCGGCCGCCGACCGAGCTGTCGCCGGTGGAAAAAAGCATTCTGACCATCGGTGCCTGGGAGCTGCTGCGCGAGCCGGAAGTGCCCTATCGGGTGGCGATCAACGAGGCCGTCGAGCTCGCGAAGTCGTACGGAGGCACCGACGGGCACAAATACGTCAACGGCGTACTCGACAAGCTGGCTGCAAGCGCCCGCGCGCCCGAAATCCTTGGCGCGCGTACCGCGTCCTGACGCGGTAGCCGCCAACGATTGCCGACTCTCTAGCGTCCGGCGAGGCTTTAGGACCGGCACGATGGCGGCGCTGACCGAATTCGAATTGATCGATCGGTTTTTCCGCCGTCAGGAAAATGACGCGGGAAACGCCCGAGGCATCGTTCTCGGCATCGGCGACGATGCGGCGCTGCTCGCTCCCACACCGGGCAGCCAACTCGCAGCCTCGGTCGACATGCTGGTGTCGGGTCGCCACTTCTTTGCCGACGTCGACCCCGAAGCGCTCGGCCACAAAGCACTCGCGGTCAATCTTTCCGACATGGCCGCGATGGGTGCGACTCCGCGCTGGGCCCTGCTCGCGGGAGCGCTTCCCGACGCGGATCCTCAATGGCTGGCGGGCTTTGCGCGCGGGTTTTTCGCGCTGGCGAAGACGCATGGCGTCGATCTGGTCGGAGGCGATACCACGCGCGGTCCGCTCAATCTCTGCGTCACCCTATTGGGAGAAGTGCCGCCGGGGAAGGCGCTCCTTCGCGGCGGCGCGCTCGCAGGTGATTCCATCTGGCTATCCGGCGCGCTGGGCGACGCGTCGCTTGCGCTCGCGCATCAGGCTGGCCGGCTTGTTCTTACCGCCGACGAAGCCGCCGTGTGTTGGAACGCGCTCCTGCGGCCCGCTCCGCGGGTTGCTCTTGGCCTGAAGCTGCGCGGCATTGCGTCCGCTGCGATCGACGTCTCCGATGGTCTGGTCGGCGACCTCGGACATGTCCTCGAAGCATCGAAAGTCGGCGCGGTGCTCGAGTTGGCGGCGATTCCGCGTTCGGAGGCGCTCGACCGGCAACTCGCGAGCTCGGCGCACGACGCGGCCCTCCGGTGTCTGCTCGCCGGAGGCGACGACTACGAACTATGCTTCACCGCCGCGCCATCGCGCGATCCGAGCGTCATCGCGCTCTCCGCCGAGCTAGGGCTTGAGCTCCGTCGCGTCGGAACCATCACCGCCGAACCCGGGTTGATCGTTCAGGATTCGTTGGGACGTCCACTTGCGCCACTGCCAGAAGCCTACGATCACTTCGCGGCGTGAAAAAGCCTTTCACGCCGCGTGCCTACGATCACTTCGCGACGTGAAAAAGACGCCCACGCTCGCATTCTTGCTCGCGCATCCGGCGCATTTTGTCGCGCTCGGCTTCGGCGCCGGTCTGTCGCCGGTTGCGCCCGGGACGGTGGGGACGCTGGTCGCATTGCCGCTCGCGGCGCTGTTGCACGCGACGACGAACGATGCTGGCTATCTGATCGCGGTCGCGATCACTTTTGCGATCGGCGTGTGGGCCGCCGACCGGACCGGGCGCGCATTGGGCGTTGCCGATCACGGCGCGATCGTGTGGGACGAAGTCGTTGCCTTTTTGCTGGTACTTTTTTTCGTTGGAACCGACCCGCTGCGGCAGGCGTTCGCATTCCTGCTGTTTCGTCTGTTCGACATCGTCAAGCCGCCGCCGGCGAACATCATCGACCGCGAGTGGCACAACGGTTTCGGCGTGATGGCAGACGACATCGTCGCCGCGTTCTACGCGGTGATCGTCTTCGCGCTATGGCAGCGAATATGGGCGTGAGCGCCGAGAGCCTGAGCCCCGAGTCGATAAAACTCGAAGCGCGGCGACTGGAGGAGTTGGCGCTCAACGCTTCCGGGGCCTTTCAATCGCTGGTTTACGACGGGTGGCTGCTTGGGTATAGACCGGGTCCGACCAAGCGCTTGCGTTGCGTGAACGCATTTTATTCGACGTCGCTGCCGCTTGCCGAAAAGGTGGACTACTGCGTCCGTTTCTACCAATCCGTGCGTTTGCCGGCGATCTTCCGCATGCTGCCTTTTTCGCAGCCTCCGGAGCTCGATGCATATCTCGAAAGCCTCGGCTGGGACATGTTCGAGCGAACGCTGGTATTGCGCACCGATGTGCCGACCGCCTCGAAGGTTCCGGTGCTGCCCGCGTCGGTGGAGATCATCGACGTACCGCGCTGGGAGGAAGCGACCGCGGGCCTGCTCGATCGCGTCGGCGACCCGATCTCGGCGGCGGTCGAGCGGGCAAAGTCCTACCCGTTGCCGCACGCCGGCGCAATTGTTCGTCATCAGGGCGAAGTCGTGGCGTGCGGGCTGGCCAAGCTGGAAGGCGCGCACGCGGGGCTGTTTGCGGTGAACACCGCGCCGGCGCATCGGCGACAGGGCTTGGGACGCGCGATCGTAGGCGCGCTGCTTGCGGAAGCATTGCGGCAGGGAGCGCGGGTGGCGTATCTTCAAGTCACTGCCGACAATGAGGCGGCGTTGGCGCTTTATCGTCCGTTCGGCTTTGCGCGGGTTTACGATTACTGGTACCGGAGCCGCGCACCGGAATCATCATGACCGGGACGATCGATGACCCGCTGCTCGCGCTGGCAGCCAGGCTCGGCGCGGTCGCACTTGCGCGCGGCGCAATGATCGCGACGGCGGAGTCGTGCACCGGTGGTCTGGTCGCCGCCGCGATCACTGCAATCGCCGGCAGCTCGGGCTGGTTCGAGCGGGGATTCGTCACCTACTCCAATCTGGCCAAGGAGGAGCAGCTTGGGGTAGCGCCATCGACGATCGAGCGCTTCGGCGCCGTCAGCGAGGAGACCGCCAAGGCGATGGCGCAAGGCGCGGTCCGTGGCGCTGCAGCGCAGTGGGCGGTCGCGGTCACCGGCATCGCCGGGCCTGACGGCGGCTCGCCGGACAAGCCGGTCGGAACGGTATGGTTTGCATGGGCCGGTCCGGGCCTTCTGGAGACGCTTCTTGGACAATTCGACGGCGACCGGACGGCGGTCCGCGAAGCCTCGGTCCGGGTGGCGCTGGAAGGCCTCGTCGACCGTCTGGCTTAGGCCATGAGAACACGGCAATTACATACATGACGGGACAAAACCGCCTAGAATGAAGATGGCGTGACAGGTTGGCCCCGATTATGTCCGCATAATCGGACCCAAAAGACAAAGGCCGCACCCTTGCGGATACGGCCTTTGCTGACGCTGTCTAACTGAGACTTCGGGGGCTTGTCATCGCTTACCCGAAGCCTGCTACCTTCGGGCCAAGCCCTCCAGTAGTCTCGCAGGCCCGACTAGCGGGAATCCCTCTGATTATGGGGCTAATTGTCGCCTAAGTCAAGACCAAAACTAAGCGCCGCGCAGCGTCTTATGGCTCTGACCGTGTCCATAGAAACGTAATAAATCTTGTATGCGCCGCGCCCTAATTTGACCCTATCTAGTCTCGCACAAGAGACTGTCGCAACCATGTCGCATTTCGCCCACGCAAGTTCCGGCTCGTGAGGAAACGGGCTGGCCGCAAGCCTGTAATGATATGGCTCGACTGGGTCCGGGGCAGTTGTGCTCAGTGGCACAACGGTGCAAAGACCGGGACGCCTAAGATGGTTCGGTGATACCACAACCACC
>DATMNH010000368.1:0-8129 GCA_035568975.1 Casimicrobiaceae bacterium | reverse complement strand
GAGGTCCACCGTGGCGTCGCCGAAACTCGTGGGCCCCAGCAGTATGAGCGCGACACCAAGAACGGCTGCCGGCCAGCGCGCCGACGAGCGCCAAGGTTTCGTTAACGCCTTCATTCGGCCGCCCTCCATGATGCGTCAGCGTGGTAGGCGGTCATCGCTGCTGCGATATGCGCCGTATTCGGGCCGAGGTCCTTTTCCGTCACACCGCCATTCTGCGTGGCGATGAAAGTCATGACCCCGGAGGAGCGGTACATGGCCGGATACGCGATGGCGGCGATTTGGCCGCCCGAGTTCGAGAGGATACGGAAGTAATAACCGCGCAGGAGAATCGGTTTGCCGGCGCTCGTTACTTCGGGAAGCAGCGTCGAGACCAGGCGAGCCGCTTCACCGTCCGTTTCCGGGTGCGCTTGCGCCGTGACCAGCGTGGCGCACATGCCGATCGCCGTCACTTCGTTCTCGCCGATCCGCCTAAAACGGATTTCCTCGGAGCCGACATTCGATTCGAATCTCCACGTGCCGTTGTGTGACACCAGAGGAACGGGGAAGGGCCAGTTCTCGGCGCCGATGTACAAGGTCATGATTCCGCCCGACTCACGCACCAATCGGTGCATTTCCTGATACTTCTGAGCGAAACGTTCGCGGTCGAGAGCGTCCTCGGCCCTGTCATCCGAGCTCGTGAGTTCGCTCCCGAGAATGTCGCTCACGGCACGCTCGTCATGCCGTTGGACCGCGGATGCAAGAGCGCGGCTCGCGCTCTCGGGCGATGCAAAGGTTGTTTGGCCGGAGGGTCCCGCCAAACACACAGACCCCGCCGCGAACATCGCACAGGCCGCGAGCGACGCGCCCCAGATTGATGTCGGCCGGCGACAGTTTTCCAACCCATTGGTCGTTCCACGCATTCTTGCAATCTCCTGTGATTCACTTGACCGTTGTCGGGGCGCCATGCTCATCGGTGACCTCCGCCGACGTGACCTCCACCGCCATGGAAACCTCCGCCGCCATGGAAACCCCCGCCGAAGCTTGATCTGCCGCGTGAAGAAAATCCCCGCGCGTCGCCGCCGTGATTGAAGCCGCTGAACGCGCTCGAATGCATGCCGGAAGGCGCGCCACCACGAAACCCGTTACCGCCGGCGTAGTGATATGCACCGCCACGATTGGCTCCGCCGCGATCGAAGCCTGCGCCTCCGCCGGCGGAGGCGTGATGGCCGAACTCTCTGCTATGCGGGACATACGGGTTGCCACCGTGGGTCAAGTGGTGTCGATGCCAATCCGTACCCCAGTGGTGCCACCCCCAACCGAAGCCGCCGTAGAGGCCGATACCAATCCCGAGGCCGAACCAGATTCCCGGCCCGTCGTAGTAGAAGCCCGGAACGTCGATCCAATCGGGATAGAGCGCGAGGGGATCGCCGTAGACGACCCAGGGATCGTATTCCGGCACATAAACGACTTGGGGATCTGCCGGCTCAATATCGATCGAATTTCCGTCGGTGGTGACGGATTCCTGCGGAGTGCTCTTCAAGTTCCCGGCCTGCTGCGCTCGCTGACGCATCACCTGAACCGCGTCGAGAACATTCTGTTCCCCGTTCACATAGGCCTCCCCGAGGGAGGAGGTCCAGGATAGATTCTTGTCCATCATCCCAATCAACCCCGGAAACTGCGTGAGCGCCTTGACGCTGGCATCCCAGGACTGCGCGTCGACCGCTGCCGCGAGTGCGTCTCCCTTCAAATCCGGATTTTGTTGCACCCACCGATCCGCTTCCACGATTTCCGTGGGATGGGTCGCGCCCGCCAGAATCTGCGCAACCAAGGGATCTGGGTACAGCGCGATTGGAGCGACCAGCTGGTCCAACTCCTGAGTCGACTGCTGCGGCACCGGCGCGGGAAGCGGTTCCGAAGCTGCCGATGGTGGGTCGGGCTGCAACGCCTGACTGGCGCACCCTTCTTGAAGGCACAGCACCAGTGAACTACAGAGGAAAAGTATCATCATTCTTCCGGATCGCTTCATCGCCGCTACTCCTGACTCCAGTTGAAAACGATTGTGGTCACAAAGAATTGCGCTTCGATTGCGCACTCCGTCGGCCGCATTTCAGTCGAAACGCAATCGACCCTGGGGTTTCACGCAGTGCTTTCATTCGTGTGCCGAGGGCAATGAGTCGGACGGCCCGAACGCCAGGGTCTGCTTTTCATCGGGAAGGGCTTGCACGGTCCAACCGCCCCCCAGTGCGCGAATCAGCGACACGGTGGCCTGAACCCGGCGGATTCGTATCTGGATCTCGCTGAGCTGCGCCGCGAGTGCCTGCACCTGCGCAACCGAGACACTCAAGTAGTTGTCGAGCCCGTCTTTGTAAAGCATCGTCGAGATGCTGAGAGCCTGCGCGGCCTGATCGCCGGCCGCATGTTCCTGCGTGTCCTCGGTCGCCAGACGCTGGGTTTGGCTCAGCCCGTCCTCCACTTCTTGGAAGGCGGCGAGCACCGTCGCCCGATAGCCGTCGCGCGTTTGCGCATATTGCGCCCAGGAGTGCCGCAGCTGCGCCCGTCGCAACCCGCCGTCGAACAGCGGTTCCATGACGGCCGCCCCGACCGACCAGAGGCTGTTCGGCAGGCTCAGTAGATTGAATCCGCTATCTTGAAAGCCTCCCGCCAGGTTGAATGTCACATTGGGATAAAACGCGGCGCGCGACACGCCGATTTCAGCATTCGCGGCCGCCATCTGGCGCTCCGCACTCGCGATGTCGGGTCGGCGTTGCAGCAGGGCCGAGGGCACGCCCGCCGGCAGCGGCGGAGGCGCCAAGCGAAACTCGCTCGCAGGCGCGATCGAAAAAGTGCTCGGCATCGCGCCGATCAGCACGGCGACGGCATGTTGCATCAGATCGCGTTGCAGCCGCGTCTCAGTCTCTTGAGCCTGCGCCGAATCCAGTTGGCTTAACGCCCGCGCCAGATCGAGGCCGGAGGCGATCTGCGCCCGCGTACGCAAGCGTGCGACCTCAACCGCCGCCTGATACGAGGCGATCGATTGGCGCAGGACCTCGAGTTGCGCGTCGAGTCCGCGCACGGCGATATAGTCGTTTGCCAACTCTGCCTGCAAACTTAAGCGAGCCGTCGCCAGGTCCGCGGCGCTGGCCTGCGCCAAGCGCTTCTGCGCGTGCGCGCCGTTGCGCAGCGCATGCCAGAAATCCGGCTCCCATGATGCCGCCACTCCCCACTGATTCCCGGCTTCGCGCAGCGGCGCGTTGCTGTTCGGGCTGCGAAAGAGACGATTCACGGATGACTTGTTATACGAACTGCCCGCGGTCGCGCCCACCTGCGGAGAGAGCTTCGATTGCGCCTCCGCGGCGAGGCTCCGTGCCTCGTCGTAGGCGTCCGCGGCTGCCGCCAAGGTTGGGTTCGCGCGGCCCAGTTGCTCTTCGAGGTCATTCAGTTGCGCATCGCCGAACAGCGTCCACCAGTCCCCGCGCGCCGAGAGGGCCTCCTCCGGTTGGGCGACCTTGAAGGGACCGCTGCCCTGATAGGACGCCGGCAGGATAAACTGCGGCGGCTCATAGACCGGCGCAAGATCGCAGCCCGCGAGCAGACCCACAGCGAGCGATGCGACCAGCGCGGCGGCATGGCGTTTCATGGCGTGCCCGTCTTCTGCGCCGCGAGCGCATAGCCGGCAACCGGTGTTACGGGTTGAACCGACTGTCCCTCGAGCAGACCCGCGGGCGGATTGTTCACGAGCTTGTCGCCGGGCGACAGGCCGCTCGTCACCTGCACGGTTTGTCCGAGATTTTGCCCCAGCGTCACCGTGCGCAGATGGACGTGGTTCTGCGCATCGATGATCGCCACCTGCGCTCCGTCCGCGCGAAAGATCAGCGCCGATTCGGGCATCGTCAGCACCGTAGGATCGGTCGGCACCTGGAACACCACATCCACGTAGGTGCCCGGCCACAATGCGTGATTGGAATTGTCCACCGTCAGCTCCGTCACCGCCGTTCGCGTGTTGGCGTTGAAAGCGCGCGCCGTCGTCAAGAATTTCGCCGGTATGGCTTGCCCGGGTTGCGAAGGCTGACGCAGCGTCGCCGTGGTATCCGGGGTCAACAGGCTCGCGTAGTCCTGCGGCACCGACACGAATACGCGCATCGCGTGCACGTCGGCGACGGTGAAGAGTTCCGCCGTTGTGCCTCGAACCGACACATCGCCTCCCGCCGCATTGACATAGCTGCCGACATCGGTCAGGCGCGCCGTCACAACGCCGTCGAATGGCGCCACCACTCGCTTGAACGCCTCGAGCGCGGCGTAGCGTGCGACATCCTGGGCAGATACTTCCAGCTCGGCCTTGCGCGCCGCGGCACCGGCCGTCTGCACCTCCACCTCCTGATTCGAGACCGCCGGCGTTCCCGCAAGCGCCTGCCAGCGTGCCGCGGTGGAAACCGCCAGTTGATAATTCGCCTGCGCGACCTTGAGATTTGCCTTTGCCGCGGCGTACTGCGCATCCAAGCTCGGTGTGTCGATCGTCGCCAACTGCTGCCCCGCCTTCACGCTCGCTCCGTAGTCGGCGTTCCAGGCCTGCACATAACCGGCGACCTGCGCAAAGATCGGCGCCTCGTACCACGCGCGCACCGTTCCCGGCAGCACGAGCGAGCGCGTGGCGGGCCCCTTTTGCGGACTGATGATCTGGACCGGCACGACTGCCTGTTCATTTGCGACGCGCGTCAGGGCCGCCAGCGCCCGTTCGCGTGCCGCTATCCCGTAGACCAGCAATGCGGCCAAGACCGCCACGGGCAATCCAAAGATCAATAATGTGCGTCGCTTCATTTCACTTCTCCCACAGTTGAGCGCCGGCGGTGCAGCAGCGCGAAGACACAGGGCACGAACATCAAGGTCGCGAACGTTGCGACCAGGAGCCCGCCGATCACCGCACGTCCAAGCGGGGCGTTCTGCGTATTGGCCATCGACATGGGCAGCATGCCGATCACCATCGCCAGCGCGGTCATCAGCACCGGTCGCAAGCGCGCGTAGCCGGCCGTGACGGCGGCGCGGATCGGATCACCGTGCGCGGCCAGCTCGTCGCGGGCGAAGGCCACCACCAGGATCGAGTTGGCGGTCGCGGTGCCCATGCACATAATGGCGCCGGTGAGCGCCGGCACGGACAGCGTGGTGCCCGTCAGGAACAGCGACCAGACGATTCCGGTCAGCGCGCCCGGCAGGGCCGTAATGATGATGAAAGGATCGAGCCATGACTGAAAGTTGACGACAATCACCAGATACACGAGCAGGATCGAGAACGCGAGTCCCGCCAGCAGCTGCACATAGGCCGCCGTCATCGTTACCCCCTGCCCCTGCACCTGCACGATCGCGCCGTGCGGCACGTCGCCTTTCATCCGCTTAAGAACCGCGTCGACCGCACTGCTCACGGCCCCCAGGTCGCGTCCGGCGTTGCTTGCGTAAATGTCGATCACGGGCATGATGTCGCGATGCGACACCTCGAGCGGTCGCCCGACCTGGCTGATCTGGCTCAAGCTTCCAAGGATTTGCACACCCTGACCGCTGGGGTCACCGTCACCCTTGTCGATCGGGATATTTTCCAGATCGCTCATTGAGGTCAGCTGCGTCTGCGGTGTTTGCAGATTCACCAGGTGCGAAACCCCCGTCTTATAATCGAGCCAGTAGGTGGGCGACGTTTGTCCGGATCCCGACAGCGTCGCCAGTGTGTTGTCGGCGATGTCGGATTCGGTCAAGCCTGCCCCAAGCGCGAAGGCGCGATGCGAGGAAACCAGTAATGCCGGCTGCGCCAGCGTCTGTTCGATGGTCGCATCCGCGATGCCCGGGATGCGGCGCATCTCGGCGACCACTCGCTGCGCGTAGGCCATGTTCGCGGTCATATCGCGCCCGATGATTTGCACATCGAGCGGTGCCGGCAGGCCAAAGTTCAGTATTTTCGCGGTGATATCGCCGGCCGGAAAAGTGAAGTCCGTGCCGGGGAACAGCTTCGGCAGTTTATCGCGCAGAATTGCGCGGTACGCATCGACCGGCGATGCCTGGTCGTTGAGGCTGATGGTGACGTCGCAGTCTTGCGGCCCGATCGTGGCGCTCGCGCTGTAGGCTTGGTTGACGCCGCTGGTCGGCAGGCCGCAATTGTCGATGACATTCGTGACGTGGCCCGGCAGCAACGTGCCGATAGCCGAGTCCACCAGCGCGGCGACCTTGCCGGCCTCTTCGAGGCGTAGCCCGATCGGCGCCCGGAAATGCATGTCGATCTCGCCGGACTTGATGCCGGGGAAGAAATCGCGCCCCAGCCAGGGCGCGAGCAGGCTCACCGAGCCCAGTGCCGCTGCCAGGAATCCGACGACGAATCGGCCGCGCCGCGCAACCACCTTGGCCAGCAGCTCCTTGTAACTGTCGCGAAACCGATCGAAGCCTCGCTCGAACGCGGCTTGGAAACGGCCGAAGCGGCCGTGCGGCTCCCCGCCCGCCTTGCGGGCCTCGACCTGCGCAGGCAGCAGATAGGCCGCCATCGTCGGCACCAACGTGCGCGACAGGATGAAGGAGGCGAGCATGGCGAAGACGATGGCTTCGGCCAGAGGCAGAAACAGATAGCCGGCGACGCCCGACAACTGGAACAGCGGCAACCAGACGATGCAGATGCACAGGGTCGAGACGAAGGTGGGAATCACGATCTGGTTCGCCGCTTCGATGATCGCCGCTTTCAGCTCCAAGCCGGTTGCCAAATGCGCATCGATGTTCTCGATCATCACCGTCGCGTCATCGACGAGGATGCCGACCGCCAGCGCGAGGCCGCCTAAGGTCATGACATTGATGGTCTGCCCGGCCCAGGCAAGCCCCATGATGGAGCACAGGATCGAGAGCGGGATCGTAGTACCGACGATCAAGGTCGAGCGCCCGGAGCCCAAGAACAGCAGGACCACCAGGCCGGTCAACACGGCCGCTATCACCATTTCTTGCACGACGTCTTTCACTGAAGCGCGCACGAAGGTCGAGGCGTCGTTGAGCGGTGTGATCTTCACGCCGGCAGGCAAGGTTCGCAGAATCTCGGGTATTTTTGCTTTGACGCCCGCGACCACGGCGAGCGTCGACGCATTTCCGGCTTTGAGCACTTCCAGCAATACGGCCTGGTGCCCGCCAACCAGTACGGAGTTGGTCTGCGGCGGTCCGCCTAAGTACACATGGGCGACGTCGCCGACGGTCACCACCGCGAGGCCTGCCTTCTTGATCGGTAGTGCGTTGAACGCATCCACATTCATGGGCGAGGCGTTGGTCACGACCAGGAAATCGAGTGCCCCAATCTTCTGGTCACCCGCCGGCAGCACGATATTCTGCTGCGCCAGGGCGTGCGAAACATCCTGCGCCGACAGGCCGTGCGCGAGCAGCTTCTGCTGATCGAGGTCCACCTGGACATAACTGAACGTACCGCCATAGGGTGCGGGCACCGCCACGCCCGGCACCGAGATCAGCATCGGCCGGATGAGGTTCGAGGCCATGTCGTACAACTGCGATCCTGTCAGCTGGTCGGACGAGATCTGCAGGGCCAGAACGGACACCGACGATGCGTTGTAGGACAGCACCAACGGCGGCGTGATTCCCGCCGGCATCTGCTTCAGCACGGTTTGCGAGACCGCAGTGACCTGGGCCTGGGCCGCCGCCACGTCGGTGCCCGGCTGGAAATAGATCTTGACGATTCCGCGGCCGTACAGCGATTCGCTGTCGATATGTTCGATGTTGCTGACGGTCGTCGTGAGCGCGCGCTCGTAGTAGTAGATGACCCGTCCCGACATGTCCTCGGGGGTCAGACCGTTGTAGGTCCAAACCGCTGCGACCACGGGGATCCCGATATTCGGGAAAATGTCCGTCGGCGTACGGAGCGCTGCGCGTCCGCCGAAAATGATGATCAGGATAGCCAGAACGACGAACGTGTAAGGCCGCTTCAGTGCTATGAGGACAATCGCGTTCATGGCTAGGTACGCCCTGATTTAACTTGCCTCCTTTTTAGGCTCCCGATAATTCCGGACCGTGTCCGGCGGCGCGGCGCCCGTTACGGATGAAATACATGGCGTAACTCAGGGACAACGAACGCCGTGCATGATTATTGACAGTTAAAAACGTAGGAGCGAGTTATGAAACCTTCGAGCAAA
>DATMNH010000367.1:0-14887 GCA_035568975.1 Casimicrobiaceae bacterium | reverse complement strand
AACAACGGAACGGCGCTGCAAGATGGTCAACGACACGACGCAGAACTTGGTCGGCTACGACGTCACTTATCGCCTTGACGGCAAGGAGGGCGTCTTGCGCACTTCCTTCAAGCCCGGCGCCACGCTGCCGGTGAAGGATGGACAGGTGGTCGCGACGCCGCCAGCGGCTGGGTGAGGACACGGCCCGCCTGCCTCCATGTGGCGGCGGTGCTGCGATGGAAAACCAACCCTTCGCGCGTTAATCCCCGATCAGCTCAGTTCGTTGTTCGCGCCGGTCGCGATACTCGCGCCACCTGTCTGTTAGTTGATTGGTTTACCGTCTGCTCGGTCGACTCCGGCCAACCGTTGTAGTCCAGTGCGCACAGGATGACCCAAGCGTGTGCGCTACGTGTGTGCACTGACAACGCTGCTGGGCCAATTCCCTTTCCAATCTGCGAGTATCACGCCGTACTGGAGCGAAGGCGGCCGTGGTCGCATGGCGATAGAATGATGAATCGTCCAATGGTTTATTGGACGACTGAGCATCAAGATCCTCAACCGAATGAACAGCTTGTCGCATCGCTTGTGCGTTGGCCCTATGATGGATCGGAATGATTCGTTGTCAATATCAATCGGTTGGAACGCGGCGTGTGCAGTGCGTGTGCACGCATTCACTTCGCTGCACTACGCTGTGGCGCGCCGCATTGCGGAATCCGCGTACGAGCGCCGCTCGTAGAATGGGACCCTTGCCAGCGATCGGAGCAGCGCAGCTATTGCACTTCTTGTACGCTCCGATTGTCGGCCATCGTCGATACCCGCCGTTCGGATTTTCCGAGGTGGTGGCGTGTCCGCAGAATGAGTGACCTATCAAATCGATTATGCACCGCGCAGTTTATGGGCTAGACCGAGGCACACTCCCTCATCAGAGCTTGCGCAGGTACGCGAGTAGCGCCGGAACCTCAGCGTCGGTAAACGGACGGTCGATGACCGGCGGAGTGACTCCCGGCTGCGTCGTCAGGAAAGCCGCAGTCGGCTGCTGGATGGCGACGAATTTGAAGAATTGCTTGTAGTGCTCGACCATGTCTTCGAGCGTCGCGGCGGTGTTGTTGTGGAAGTACGGGGCGGTGCGGGAGATTCCGCGCAGGCTTGGGATGTCGAAGTGCTGGATGTCGCCGGGGCCGCCAGGGACCGGGTATCCGGTGAGCAGCATCCGGCCCGGATCCGAAATGGTGACGCGCGTGACGCACGTGGGCTGGGGAGCAGGGCCGCCACACGGTGTGCCGCTCGGTGCAACGCCGCTGTTCGTGATCTGGTAGGTGCGCACGTTTTCCATCTGGCTCGGAGTGCACTGCTGGAACACGAAGCGCGGTGGATTGACTGTATCGACCGGCCGCGGACATGCGGTCTGGATGCCGTGGTAACGGACGATGGCGGTGGGCGTACCCTGCACTCCCTGCAGGATCGGGGTGCTGCCGCTCGGATGGCCGTCGAGGTTGCCGTGGCACTGGCCGCAAGCCCGATTGAAGACGGACTTGCCCGACGTTTCGAGGGCGTTCAGGACGGGATCGGGATCGGGCAGCGGGCTTGTGCCGGCCGTCATCGCGTCGGAGAGAAGCTTGACGCTCGGGGACGAGAACTGCGTGTTCTGAAAGGCGGCCAGGTCGTCGAGGAAGCTCGCCGGCGGGTTGACCGTGATCGACGCATGGTTCTGCAACGCCGAGAGCGCCTGGTTCTGCAGCGTGTCGATGCGGCCGTCGAGCTGGAAGCCGCCGCTGCCGTTTGGCCCGCGCGGATACGCGGGCGCCAGTGCGTCGGGGCCGGTGATTTTGACGTCGAAGATCGAAGGAACGGCGCGCCAGACGTCGGCGACGGTCTCGAGGGTTGGGAGCGCCGATGCCGGGCACGGGACGGTCGCCCCGCAGTCGAGGAGCTTTACGTTCGCTGGCAGCGGAATCGTGACGCGAACGAGGCCGTTCTGCGTCAGGTTCGTGAAGTCGTGCGCGACCGCGCTGTTGATGCGGAAGTCATCGGCGTCGATTGCACGGAATAGTGGATCGTCGACGCCCGTCATGGTCATCTTCGCAAACCGTGCCTGCGCGGCCGCTGGCGTCAGCTGAAAGTTCTCAGTATCCATATGGCAGTCGTTGCACGCGCGGCCATTGCCACCCAGACCCGCGAGGGTCCGGTCGTGGAAGTTGGCCTTGCCCCGACAGACGGCGGTGTCGACCGGAGCGGCCGGTGCCGTGGTGCAACCGTCGGCGTCGAGGACGGGTGGGCCCGAGCTGTCGTCGCCGCCGCCGCATGCGCAGAGCGTGATGCTGCCGAATAGTATTAGCGCTGCGGTCGGTAGGATTTTGCGAGGGTTAGCCTTCATGTTGCTCTCCAGGATTGGACCGGACATCGTCTACAATGGCCAGGTTGTCTCTGGAAGTCATTTGCCGCTTCTGAAAGATCTCTGAATTAGTCTGAAATCCTGCTATGTCTCCATCGCCAGGATATGCCTTCGGTGATTTCGTGTTGGAGCGGTCGCAGCAGCGGGTACGCCGTCGCGACGGTAGTCTGCTGAACCTTACGCCTCGTCTGTACAACGCGTTGCTGCTGTTCGTCGAAAACGCTGGTGCGTTGCTCGACAAGAATTCCCTGATGCTGGCGCTCTGGCCAGATCTGGTGGTCGAAGAAAACAGTCTCAGCCAGGTCATCTCCGGCCTACGACGGGCACTCGCTGACGATTCCCACGACAGCCGCTATATCCAGACTGTGCCGCGCCGCGGCTTCAGGTTCATCGCCACTGTGACCGAGTTGCCGGAATCCGCGGCCCTCGAGCGCTTGCCGATTGCTGCGACCGGATCCGTGTTGCAAGTCGAGTCTCCACTTGAGCCCGTGTTGGCGCCTCTTGTCGAGCCTGCGATCGGGTCGCGGACATCGGGTACTGCCCGGGGCGTCTCGGACAGGCGGCGCTGGTTGCGTCTGGCACTGGCGACGGGGGGCGCGACGGTGTTGGGAGCCGCGGGATGGTGGGCATGGCGGCGGGCGCCGAGATCCGGCACTGCACCGCCCCTCTCGACACTCGCCGTACTACCTTTCAAACCGTTGGTGTCTGATGGCCGAGACGAATTGCTGGAAGTGGGCATGGCCGACAGTCTCATCGCGCGCCTGTCCACGGTGCCTGGGTTGGTCGTGCGCTCGATCGGGTCGGTGCGTCGCTATGCGGGGGCCGATCAGGATCCGCTGCGCGCCGCGCGTGACCTGGACGTCGCGTGGATCGTCGATGGGTCGCTACAGCGGCATGGCGACCAATTGCGAGTCACCGCGCGCTTGCTCCGTGCCGCCGATGGAAGCGCCGCCTGGAGCGGCCGCTTCGACGAGAAATTCACCGGTGTATTCGAAGTGCAGGACATGATCTCGGCGCGCGTCGCGCAGGTCCTCGTGCCGAGCCTGGAAGCCGTTGCCGGTGCGCGCCTGCCGCAGGCAGGACTCGGCGGCACGCGCAACACCGACGCCTACCAGCTTTATTTGGCTGCGGCTCGACACGCCCAGAGCATGCGCGCCGATAGCCTGCGCAAGAGCATCGAGCTGTACAAGCAAGCGCTGGAAATCGACCCTGGCTATGCCTTGGCCTGGGTAGGGACGGCCGAAACGTACCGGCGTACTCTGTTCGGCGCCGACGGCGTGCCGTCAGAAGTGTTCAAGCTGGCCCGATTCGCCGTGGACCGCGCTTTGGCTACCGTCCCGAACCTCGCCGAAGCCCGTGCCGAAAAAGCCTTCAGGCTCTATTGGTTCGACTTCGACTGGTCCGGTGCCGAACGCGAGTTTCTACAGGCGCTCGAGATAAATCCGAACGTCGTCATGGCTCATTTCGGGCTGGCCAATTTGATGCTGACCCAGGGCCGGTCCGATGAAGGCTTTGCGCAGATGCGCACGGCCCGCGAGCTAGATCCGATGTCGCCTGTGCTCAACGCGCTTGAGGCGAGTTACTTGCTTCAAGCGGGCCGTCGCGACGAAGCCCTCGCGAGACTAAATCGCGCTTTGGATATCGCGCCGAATTTCTGGCTCGCTCACTACGTCCGAGGCCGTCTGTATCTTGCCGATCAACAGCCCGACAACGCGGTGGCAGAAATGCGCCGTGCGGTCGAATTGGGGGATAACAACTCGCGACCGAGTGCCTTGCTGGCCGCTTGCCTCGCGCGCGTTGGCAAAAACGAGGAGGCACGCAAGATCTTGAATGAGCTGCTCACCCTGGCGAAAACGCGCTACGTCCCACCCTCGTCTCTGGCGGCCGTGTACGCCGCATTGGGCGAGGTGGAGCCTGCGCTCGATTCATTGGATCGGGCTTTCCTGGCGCACGATACACAGCTGACCTATTTGAAGGATGACCCGCGCCTGGCCAGCTTGAGTAAAGAGCCACGCTTCGGCGCTCTCCTTCACAAGCTGCAGCTCGACAATTTTGGGCCAGGCTTGTCGCCCTCCTGAACTTTCGCACGAGGTCCAATCAAAGGCTCTACGCCGCATGATGGACCGGAATGACTCGCTTTCGAGAGGTCCAGCGGTGCAGCTAGCCGCTGCCGACGTCGCGGGCGGCGCCAATGGCATCCGCTCGGATGGCGGCGCCGCGTTGGCGCGGAGTATCGAGCTCGGACGGTCGACATGATCACCCGGTCATATCCCGAAACAACGGGACAGCAACTCGAACGCGGCTGGCGCTTCGGCTGGATCGACGCGATCGTGATCATGACCGTCTGATGAACAAGAATATCAAGTTGCCCGGACTTGGCTCGTACATGGCGGCGGTCGCAGCGGGTGACACGCACGCCATTGGTGCGATCCGAATGGCCGCTTGCACCTGTTTTCACTGACCGCTTCTGAGCGACCTGGCGGTCCGCTTCGGCGGTCGATATCGGTCGCTCGGACTTTCGGACGCGGTTACGAGTGCGCACGGGATTTCGTGTCCGCAACGTGTGCACTGAAAACCCATACCTACAAATTCGTCTTCCACTTTTCGAATACCACGCCGCACAAGGGCCGGGGCGGTGGTACTCGCTTGGCGGTAAAATGACCAGTCGCTTCAATAATCTATCGGGCCGACTGAACGCCAAGAATTCACAACGAATGAATGACTTATCGCATCGATTGTGCGTTGCCCCTATGATGGACTGGACCGACCGCCATTGCCGGTTTTTCCTGCGCCTCGTGAGCCCGCGCGCATTTCTGTACACCGAGATGGTGACGACCGGTGCATTGATACATGGCGACGTCGCGCATCATCTCGAGTTCGATTCTGCCGAGCATCCGGTGGGCTTGCAGCTCGGCGGAAGCGATCCGCAAGCGCTTGCGCATTGTGCGCGGCTCGGCGAAGCATGGGGCTACGACGAGATCAACCTCAACGTCGGTTGCCCCAGCGAGCGGGTGCAGACGGGCAGCTTCGGCGCGTGTCTGATGGCCGATCCCGCGCTGGTCGCGGATTGCGTAAAAGCGATGCGCGATGCGGTGTCGGTACCTGTCACCGTCAAGCATCGCACCGGCATCGACGACGTCGATGAATACGATTTTGTTCGCGACTTCGTCGGCACCGTCGCCGACGCCGGCGCGACGGCTTTTATCGTACATGCGCGAAACGCGGTTCTGAAAGGACTGTCTCCGAAGGAGAATCGCGAGATTCCGCCGCTCAAGTATTCGTTTGTGCACCAGCTCAAGCGGGACTTTCCCGCGCTCACTATCGTGATCAACGGCGGCGTCGAAGCTCACGACGCAATCGCACGCGAGCTCGTCCAAGTCGACGGAGTGATGCTGGGACGGGTTGCATACCACCATCCGTATTTCCTTGCCCAAGCGGACGCGTATTGCTTCGGATCGCGCGCGCCGCAACGCTCACGTGCGGAGGTGGTCGAGGCGGTGCTGCCGTATGCAGAGGCGCAGCTCGCGCGTGGCGTGGGTCTGCGGGCGATCACGCGCCATGTGCTGGGTTTGTATCACGGCGCGCCCGGGGCACGCGCATGGCGACGCGTACTCTCGGACTCGGCGCTTCTGAAAACCGCGGGGCCGGAGCTGCTGCTCACTGCGTTGCGCGAGGTCGAGCCGCTTGCGCTTGCCGAGGCTTGAGCTCGCGGCCGAATGCTCGCCGAGAAGAAGCGATGTCGAATATTCGGATGACGGGGAGGAAGCATTTCATGCGCAAGACGATCGCAATGCTGATCGGCGCGGCGATGTTGCCGATGGCCACTCCGGCGGCGACGCAGGCGCCGACCTATCCCGACAGGCCGATCCGCATTGTGGTGCCGTTCCCGGTCGGCGGCGTCGCCGACACGTTCGGGCGCGAGATCGGCGGAAAGCTCACGGAAGCGTGGAGCCAGCCTGTCGTGGTCGACAATCGGACCGGAGCGGGCGGAAACATCGGTGCGGACATCGTCGCGAAGTCGGCGCCAGATGGCTACACGCTGGTGATCGGCAACATCGGTACGCATGCCGTCAACGTCAGTCTGTTGCCCGCTATGCCGTTCGACCCGATCAAGGATTTCACACCGATCGTCCACGTCCTCGATGCGGAGGGACTCCTGGTCGTCAATCCATCGATCAGGGCGACGACGGTCCCGGAATTGATCGTGCTTGCGCGCGCACAGCCCGGCACATTGAGCTACGGCTCGGCCGGCGTTGGCACGACGAGCCATCTGGCCGGCGAACTGTTCAAATCGATGACCAAGGTCGACATCGTTCATGTGCCCTATAAAGGTAACGTACCGGCGATCACCGATCTGCTGGGCGGACAGACGGCGATGATCTTTGCGACCATGCCCACCGTGCTGCCGCACGTGCGCGCCGGAAAGCTGCGCCCGCTTGCCGTGCTCGGCACCGCGCGCTCACCGGCCTTGCCCGACGTGCCGACGGCGGCGGAATCGGTGCCGGGATTCGAGGTGAGCAACTGGATCGGGCTGTTCGGACCGGCCGGCATGCCGCCGGCGATCGTCGCGCGCCTCAACGTCGAGGTGCAGAAAATCATGCGCTCACCGGAGATCCAGAAGCGCCTCGAAAGCGAGGGTGCCAAATTCATTCCGATGACACCCGACCAGTTCGCGACATTTCAGAAGGCTGAAATCACGAAATGGGCGAAGACGATCAAGGACGCCAACATCAAGGTCGACTGACGTGCTTGCAGTGACGCTTGCCCGTGCCGGGCGCCATGCGCGACCGGCGCGGGTCGGAACGAAGGTCAGGACGATGGGATGCCGAGGTCGATGTTGAACGCGCGCTGGATCAGCCAGAGCAGCCCGACGATCGTGATGAAGAGCGAGCCGGGTATCAGCACCAGCCAGCGGTACCAGGCTGAACGGCGGCAAACGAAGCTCACCGGGATCACCGCCAGCAGCACCGATAGCTGAGCGGCTTCGACGCCGAGGTTGAACGCGAGCAGCGACCAAACGCGGTCGCCGGGAGGTAGGCCCAGCTCGATGAGCGCGCCGGCGATGGCGGCGCCGTGAATGAGACCAAAGCCTGCCGCCAGCCAGAACAGACCCCGGTAGACCATCGGTACGAGATTGTTGAGACCTGCGAACATCACGCTCGCCGCCACCCCGGACTCGATTATTCGCGTCGGCGGCGAAAAGAGTCCCGTCGCCGCGAGCGAAAGCGTCCACGCGTGCGCCAGCGTGAACGCGGTCGCCATGATCGCCGTGTCGGTGATCGCGACCTTGAGGCTGGTTGCGGGCTGCCACTCTCTGCCGCGACGACGCACCACCGCGGGCAGAAACAGGCCGCCAAGAAACAGCATGTGATCCCACCCTGTCCAGACGTGCCAGACGCCGGCGCGAAAGTACTGGGTGAACACGGTCCAGCTGCTCGCACCGGCCACGTTGTAGCGCAGCACGCGCTCCTCCGGCGCGAAAAGGCCGCTGTGGCTACCGCGAAAGTCGAGATTGAGGAGACCCCGATGCAACGCGTCGACGTCGAACAGCAATTGGTAGTTCAGGCTGAGGCTGACCGGTTCGTGCGGGCAATGTCCGGCGAGCGTAAGACTCGCGTAGCGGCCGTCGCTATGATCGGCAATCTGCAAACGCTCGACCGAGACCTTGCAATCGTCCTGATCGCTGCGCACCGTGAGACGGCGCAGCGCGTAATCCGCAATTCGTGACTGCTGGCGCCGCACTTCACCCCAGGTGAGCAGCGTGTCGCCATCGGTGTCGAGCGCCAGCGCGTAGTCGAGATCACGCAGCGCGATGTCCCAGCGCCCGGTCACTTCGGTGCCGTTTACGCGCAGTTGCAGGTAGCTGGTGCTCGCCTTGTGCGCGGACGCGTTCGCGGCCCAAATGACGAAGAAGAGTGCAAAGGCTTCCTTCACGGCGACGTCGCGAGCCTTTGCGCCGCGGCGAGTTCGGGCGTGAGCCGCGAATCCTCGAGTCCCGACTTCCGCAGCCAGTCGCGCACGGGTGCGGCGGCGGTGGGCTCCTTCGCGGCGATGGCGGCGCGCAGATAGAGGCGGGCATCGACAGGTTCACGCAGCAAATCCCAGCTCTGCCGGATGAGCTGCAGAGCGCGAGGCCCGTCGTGGCGGATGCCCAGCTCGAAGAGCGCCTGCTCGCGCAGATGGCTCTTGTCGCCGCGCTCGCGCATCTCCTGGAAGCGCAGGGCAAGACGACGCGCATGCTCGTCGGCGGCGCTGGCCGCAGTCGCGTCGCCCGCGAGTGCCAACGCGCGCTCGCCAAGCGTGAGCCGCAGCAGCAGGCTGTCCTGCCGCTCATATGGGTTGAGCAAGATCTGAGTTTGGCGGTACTCGCCCTGGTCGAGCAGGAAGTCGGCGTAGCTTGCAAGGAGGCCCGGATCGGTCGTGTTCGCGGCCGCCATGCGGCGCACGGCTTCCTCGAAGTGTTGCCGCGCGGTCGGCGTCCGGCCGAGTCGTTGCGCAAGTTCCGCGGCCACTGCGTGCGCCCATAGAAGGGTCGCGACCGGGGCTCCCGGGCTCGCGATCAGCGCTTGCTCCAGGTCCGCGAGCGCACCTGCCGCGTCGCCGGCGAGGCCCCGCGCGGCAGCGACGCAAGTGCTCGCGACAAGAGGGCTCACATAAGTGCTCGCCGCCTCGCAGTCGGCAAGCGCGGCGGCGGGCTCGCCCTTGCTGACGTAAAGGCTGGCGCGGGTGATGCGCGCGGCGTGGCCTTCCGGTGCCGGGCCCTCGATGAGTGCACCGAGATCTCGCTCGGCGCTGTCGTAGTCGACGCGGGCGAGCCGGAGGCTGGCCCGCAGCAGCATGACTTCCGGCGGGGGTTGCGGCCGCTGCCACCACAGGGTGAGTGCCGCTTCGGCGTAGCCGAGATAACGGGGATCTTCCTCGCGCCGGCTGAGTTCGAGCGCCGCGCGCGCGTAGGCGAGTGCGGCGGGCAAGTAGTCGGGCTTTGCGGTCCAGGCATCGCGCAACTCGCGCAACGACGCGCTGCCCGGCAGGCGCGGCACCGCCAAGCGCTCGAGCACAACGCTGTCGCCGCTCGGCGTATAAGGCACGTCGGCACCCGCAGCCGCCCCCGCGATAAGGAGGGCGGCCGGCAGAACAAGGCAGGGCCGCATTACAGCATCGAGACGAGTTCGGGCTGGATCGGCTGGGCGAGCGGGTTGAGCCGCATCACGTGAGGGTTCATAGCGAGCGCTTTGGCGCGCTGCGCATCGGCCGCGGCAGCATGACCGAGGCCGGCATGGATCTGGGCGGCAGTCGCGTGCAGCTGCGCCGTGTTCCATCCGCTCGCTTCCACGCGGGCGATGCAGTCGGCCGCCGCAGCCGCCTGGCCGGCGCGAAAGAGCGCGGCGGCCAACGCAATCTGCGCGTCGCCGTACGGTCTCAGCTCGACGTTCCGGCGCGCGAGCGTGAGCGCCTCGGCGGGTGCGCCGAACTGGAGGAAATGATCGACCGCGTGCCCGACGCTCGCTTCGGGAAATGCTTTGAGGCGCTCTCGATAAATGGTCTCGGCGCGCTTGACCCACTCGGTGGCCGACCCGGGAGCGGTGCCTTCGCGCAACAGCCGCGCAAGCTCATCCATATGCTCCGGCAGGCCGTTGCGCCGGATGACGCCTTCATAGAGCGCCTTTGCGGCCGCGGTGTCTCCCTTGAGGCGCTTGACCTCAGCGATCTGTTCGTCGATCAGCCACCAGCCCGCAAGCTCGTCGGAGGCGAGGCTGTACAGGGCCAGCGCCTCGTCGAGCTGGCCACGATCCCACGCAACCAGCCCGCGCTGTACCTTGAACCACGCCTTCATCGTCGCCGATCCGCCGTGGTAGCGCCTCTCGGCGGCTTCAAGCAGCGCGGCGGCTTCACCCGGCGATCCCATCTTGTTCCTGAGCGTCGCGAGGCGGAAATACTGCGGCGTCGTTCCGACCTGATTGACGAGTGCCCGATACAGATCCTCGGCCTCCTGGTAGCGCGCCGAATAGAACGCGATGTCGCCGCGGAGACCGGCGATTTCCACCGGATCGGCCATGATCGGGCAGGCATCGAGCGCTGCGCTCGCCGCCTGCAGGCGATGCAGCGCGTAGTAAAGCTTCGCATGCTCGAGGCATGGAAAGGATGCCTTGTTCCCGCGCGCAGTCGCCGCATCGAGTAGCGCCTGCGCGTTCCGGTAGTCGTTGTAGCTGCCAGTGAGCCGTGCTCGCTCGATGTAAAGCGTCACCGTCTCCAGCGCGACCAGCGTGTTGTCCGGTTGCTTGTCGATCAGCTGAACCGCGCCGTCGATGGCGGCGTCGAGCGCCGCCGCCTCCCGATCATAAGTAATCTGATTCGGGTTGCCCTTTTGCTGCTGCGCGCCGGCCCGCTTGTCTTCACGCGCAGCTACGCTCTGCGGTGCGGCGTCCCTCGAGCTTTCGCCGCACGCGGCAAGCAAGCACAAAAAAATCAGGCTCAGCGTGGCGCTGAGCCTGGATTCATCGGTGTAATGCATCAGTATCGTCGTAGCGCACCGCGCCGCGCCCCTTCGCTAAAGCGATCAGGGAAAGGGATTCGCCGCTCGCAGATGCGGGAACGTTGTCGGCGATAGTGTCCCGGTCTCGTCCCTGGTGGGGTCGATGACGCCCACCAGCGTGTTGATGGTATGCGGAGCCCCTGTCCCCGAAATCTTCAGCAGCGACGCGGCCAGCAGCCGGTCGACCACCGGATCGTCGAAGTGTCGACCGTTCGGCCAACCGACAGCAACGTTGGGGTCATAGGTGATCACGTCCGGCAGCACCACCGGCGCGACCTGGGCTACGCACGCCGAAATGTCAACCTGGCTGATGCCGGAGGGCGGCGAGACCATCTCGGTGGAGCATGGCGTAAGGCCGAGGCTACGAAGCTGCGGTCCAAGCTTATAGTGGTAGTTGGCAAGCGAGTTGACCTGCGGCCCCACGGTCAGGATGAACGCGAAATCGCGCGCATCGTTGATGGGATCGCCGCGATTCAATGCATCGCGCTGATCATTGAAATTGTTGAATTTGTTGGCGGAGCCGGGGTTGACCGGCTTGCCGTTGCCGTCGACCGGCGTCGGACTGTCGACCGTCTTGGAGAGCAGCGCGGTTGCGACGGCCGGTTCTCCCATGCGATCGATCCGAACGAAGCGATCGGGCGATGCCGTGTTGAAAGTGAAGTTATTGTTCCCCGCGTCGTCGCCGTTGCATCCGCCTAGCACCGCCGCGACACCCAGACCCAGAAAAATCTTGGCTACCGTCATAAGTTTATTCATCGCCTCACCCCGCGAACCGGCTGGTTGTCGCCCACACCCGGATCTTCGGGCGCGTACCGTTCGCCGCTTTTGGTGCCACGGTATCGAGGTCCATTTCGAACACGATCGCAGAAACGTTGCGGCCCGCAAACGAGTCGCGACGCGGTTGATTGCCGGTGAGCCTGAAGGAGGAGACGAGATCTCCGCTTTGGCCGGCCAGTGCAAAGGTGTTCAACAACGCGCTAAAACCCTCGAAATCGAAGAAGAAGGGGTCGTTGCGCAGACCCGCAAACGCCCTCCCGCTTTGCCCCGAGAAGACCTGTTCGATGAAGCCGGAAAATTTTCCGCTGCCGCCAGGAACGTTCTCGAGCTGCAGTGCGCATTGCCCTGAGTTGTTCTTGCCGAAGCGAGCGTAGATCTGGAAGTCCGGAACGTTGTCGAAGTTGCCTGAAGCGTCGGCCCGATCGATGTTGTACGTAAAGAGGACATCCGGGTCGCAGTAAAAGCTGCTGTCGATTCGTGAGCGGGGCGCGGGCCGCCCGCCGAAAGTGATAGCGCCCACTAGTTTCGAAGGGAGTTCAGGTGATGGAAAGATGTAGACGTCCGCAATGTCAGCGGCCGGATCGGCATCGGCGGCAGGTGATTCCGCGTGGTCTGCCGACATCACCGCAAAGCTCATCAGCGTGGCCCCGACCGCGAAGAGTCGTGCCACCGACTTCAGTTCAAGCACCATTCGATCGCCTCCTGAGAAACGAGGGTTGTCGGAAGAACATCGCCGCGCCACTAGTGCGCACTGACTCGAGACGAGTCGAGAGTGTTGTACGCAGCTGCGCCCATGTCAATAGGCCGTGCCGAGGCGGCTGCACAACACGCATATAGACTACTGCGCGCGAGGTCTGCGTCGCCGCGCCTACATACGCACAGCGATGCGTACTGGATGCATCTCGACGCGCGTGCCGGCCCGGGTTCGATTGGCACCCGAAACGCTGCGTAGTGGATCGCGAACGCTGTGCGACGGGGCGAATGCGTGTCAAAAGCCGCGCCTGTCCTCAGAAATAGTTTATGCGGAGCATGTCGGTCAAAGCTTGCCGTGCCCATTTCTGGTGCGCGAGGCGCGACCCTTCGACGGCTGCGCGCTCGAGGAAGCATCCGGCTCCAGGTTGTCCGCGCCCCCCGGCATCGCGCGCAGGAACCGGTCCGGCGCAATTTCTGCGACGATCGAACCGGCGATGTACGCGACGACGAGGATCAACAGCACAAATTCGCTCGGCGGAAGAACGTCGAGGATGAAATACGTAACCAGGATCACCACGACCCAGCGCATGAACACCAGCGCGAAGCGCTGACGCAACTTGAGCTGCGCTGGGGAGTGGGTGCGCAGCGCGCGATAGAGTTCGATGTACGACCATAGCGCCACAAGCGCCTGGACCAGCGCGCCACCGCGAAGCGACGAGTCGTTGAATGCTTCGCGGAACGAGAAGCCGCTCGCGGCGAGCATGATGCCCACGGGCATGCCCAGCGGCACCGCGAGAAACGCGGCGACGACCAGACCCGCCAGCACATAGCCGGCTTCGGCGTTGATCCAGCCGCCGACGCCCTCGTCGTCCGGCGGGGAAGCGAAGCTCGACGCGAGCCCGGCGATGATCACGGCCATTGCAAGCAGGGTATCGAGGAGATACAAGATCAACACGTTGCCCGTCGACCAGTGAAAGACCAGTATCCCGACCAGCGGAACGATGTTGCGTGCGACCGCCTGCGCGATGACGACAAGATTGAATGTGCCGTTCATCGGGAGCTCGCTTTAATGAGGTGCTGCTACCGGGCGCTCGTCCTCGATGTATTGGCGGATGATCGCCTCGAAATCGTGATCCGCTCCCATGCCCAGCGCCGGACCTAGCACCGGCGCGAAGTTCGCCGGCCACGTCGCCACGATGCGGTCGATCGCTGGGTCGATTTGCCATTTCACGCGCGCGGCGACCGCCTCCCCGGCAACGCTTTTCAATGCCTCGATCATTTGTCCGACTCCGATGCGCAGCCCGGGCACGTTGACCGAACGGGTGTGCGCGAAGCCGGCCTTGGCGAATTCGGCCGCTGCCGCTTCGTGACCCGCGATCAGGTTGGCGATCACGGTCCGCGGCGAGGTGATCCATGTCGCGGTGGTTGGCGCGACCGGACACACCGCGTCAACCCCCGACAGCGGCTCGCGGATGATGCCACTCGCGAACGATGATGCGGCGCGATTCGGCTTGCCCGGCCGCACAGTGACCGTGGGCAGGCGCAACGAGCGGCCATCGATGAAGCCCTTGCGAGTCATGTCGTAGACCATCAACTCGCCCATCGCTTTTTGCGCTCCGTAGGAAGTTTGCGGGGTGATGGGCGAGTCATCGCGGACAGGATCGGGTAGCACTCCGCCGAAAACCGCGAGCGAGCTGGTAAAAACGAATTTCGGCGGCCGCGCGAGTTTTCTGCATCGCTCGAGAAGGGCGCGGGTCGCGTCGAGGTTGACATGCATGCCGGTGTCGAATTCGGCTTCCGCCTGGCCGCTTACCACCGCCGCGAGGTGAAACACCGAATCCGTTTCCGCGGTGATCGCGCGTTCGATGAGCGCCGGATCGGCGAGATCGCCGGTGTTGCCTTCAACGCGTGGATCGGTCACCGACGGTGGCGCAACATCGATCAAGACCAATTTTTTCACGTCACGCCGCGCGCCGCTGGCGTCGGTGAGCTGGCCGCGTTCGAGAATAGTGCGTGCGAGGCGGCTGCCGAGAAATCCCGCGCCGCCGGTGATCACTACGCGCATCCAAAGCCTCCTGTGGTCAAGGCGTCCCGGGCGTGAAGCGGGGTCGCATCGATGGATGCTGCATTATAAGATAGAGGGCCTTATTTGCCGGAGATCCGACCATGCATGATGCAACCGGATACGGCAGCGAAGTAAGCGTTGCAGCATGAACGGCGTCAACTAAGTCTCGCCAGTCGGCGTGAGCGCCGCGATCGACCGGATTTGCACGGCCATCGCCGGTGACGGCTGTGCCGTCGAAGCAGACTTTCTGCCGCACGCCACAGTCGCCGCGCTCGCCAACGAGGCGCGCACACGCGATGCGGCGGGCGAATTTCACGCCGCCGGCGTTGGCCGCGGCGCTGAGCGCGTGCAGCGAAGCGACGTGCGCGGCGATCGCATTCTGTGGCTGGACGAAGGCTCGGCCAGGCCGGTGCAGCTGCCACTGTGGCAGGCGCTGGACGCGCTTCGC
>DATMNH010000366.1:0-83106 GCA_035568975.1 Casimicrobiaceae bacterium | reverse complement strand
CGAGGTGAAGGTAGGGCCGATGAACGCTGTCGGTGAAGGATTGCTCCGCCTTGAGCGAGCGTAGCGCCCGTGCGGCGGGTCGCGGCGGCTCCGTGGACTCGAGGAACGGCTTCGCCCAACCGGGCGTTGTGGCATTGCACGAACCGCCATAGTTCTTGATCGTGATCGACGAGAGCACCACAGGCACGGCCGACGACGCCGCAGCGGCGCGGGACAACGCCATCTTATTGAGATCGGAGCATATGAGGTCGAAAGTGCGCTGGCTGAAAACGAAACGGGAGCCGGTCGAGATGTCGGTGGCCGATGCGAGAATCAGCGGCCCGGTGCCTCGGTCAAGGTCGCCGAAGGTGGCGCCGTGGAACAGGATTTCATCGTACAACTGGGCCGCCAGTTCGGAACGCCCCCATCCCGTCGAACCCAGCTTCGCCCAATAAGCCGGATTCAATGCCCGCGAGACAATCTCGCCCTGAACATTGCGTTTCAGGAAGCCCTGCTCGTACTCGGCAAACAATTTTTCGCCGTACAGCCCATACGCCAGAGCAGTGAAGCTGCCTCCCGACACGCCGGTGATGACGTCGACTTCATCGAGCAGGCGGCCCCTGTTGCCCTTCGGTCCGACAATCTCGGTACGCCGCAGGAACTCCAGCACGCCATACGAAAAGGCGGCGGCGCGCGTGCCGCCGCCAGAGAAGGCGAGGACGATCAGGTTATCCTTGTCCTTGTCTTGCGCCTGGCGCACCTCGAAACGGTACCCGGTGCTCAGGTCGGCCTGAGTGATCGGCGGGTTGACCGGGCGGGTGGCACAACCTCCAAGCGGCAGCGCCAACGCAAGTATCAGCAGCAGGGGCTTACACCATCCAGTTACGGGTTCGCCGAGGCGGTTCATGCAGAGGTGTCCCATATTTTCCGCGCGAGCGAGACAGCGAGAGCATACTTTAACGCTGATCCGGATTTACATCTTTCGCAAGCGTGCCCGAGCGCAGTCGATGGGCTGATTGCGCCTCCACCGAGCATTCCAGCACCGATCAGATGCGACCAATGGAATGGCCAAAGCAAGCATAACGCCGGCAACCGTCGGGTGAACCCCTGACTTGAGCATGAGAAACCACATCAACGCGCCCCCCAGCGGGTACGGAATGAGGGACATGACACGAAACCGCCGATTCAACACATGGAGCAGTATCCAGACAACGAAGGCGCCAACAAGATACCCAATTGAAAGTTGGAGTGTGTAAACAGCGGCGATGATCACTATCGCGCCCAAATCGTCCATTACGGCGAAGGCCACGATGAACAGCTTCAGTGCGATGGGAATGCGATTTCCGAGAATGGCCAGGACCCCGAGAGCAAACGCGATGTCGGTTGCCATCGGAATTGCTATGCCCATTTGACTCGGCCTCCCCCTCGCCGCCCGCCGTGGAAGGTGCATGACGGTGAGGTATAGAGTCGCTTATACTCAAGCAAGGCCCCCACCCGATGATATTCATGAGACCCTCAATGAAATTCGCGCCATGCGTCATGCTGTTGTTGCTCCTGCAAACGATCCCTTATTGCACGGCCGCCGCCGCCGAAGGTGCGCTTCAAAGAATCAGGAATACCCAACAGATTCGCCTGGGCTACTTCGAGGGCTCGGCTCCTTTCTCTTTTACCGGCAGCGACAAGTCCCCTCAGGGTTATTCCGTTGATCTCTGTCAGCGTGTCACCGAAGGCATTCAACGCCAGCTAGGGTTGCACCGGATTCGGATTGTTTGGGTTCCTCTCGGATTGAAGGACCGCATCGAGGCGATTCGGACGGGACGAATTGACATCGAGTGTGGCACCACGACCTGGTCGTTTTCTCGCCAGAAACTGGTCGATTTCAGCTTGATCACGTTCGTCGACGGCGCAAGCCTTCTCGTGACGGGCGATTCGGGGATCAAACGGATAGCCGACGTCGAAGGCAAGCGAATTGCGGTCATCCGTGGCACTACGACGGAGCATGCACTCGCTGCGGCACTCGCCAAGGACAAGATCAAGGCTCAAGTCATTCCTATTGACACCCGCGAGCGCGGGGCTGCCCTGTTGAAAGACGGGGGTGCCGATGCCTTCGCTTCGGACAGGTTCCTGCTATTCAGCTTGCTCAAGACGACTGAATCCCCGCGGCCGCTTCGACTGATCGACGAAGACTTTTCGGTCGAGCCGTACGCGCTCGCTCTGCCGCGCAACGATTCGGAGTTCCGGCTCGCAGTGAACCGGAGTCTCGCGGATATCTTCCGGTCTGGAGAGATCAACCAGGTCTACGCGCGCTGGCTTGAACAGTTCGGGCAACCTAGCTTGCTGCTGTCTGCCCTGTACGTTCTCCAAGCGATTCCGGAATAGGCGCTGTGCGACGCCAATTTGCGGCGGTCTTGGCGGTTCTCTCGATCGCCGCCACGTATTCGGTCGAGGCGCAGCGAAGCACCGAACCCGTACCAGACGCTGGTGTGAGCGTTGTCATGCGTTGCCGGGATTGCGGCAGCATCCAGTCGATTCGCGAAGTTCAGGAAGCACGCGCGGTATCGCCTCCAGGCGCGGATTCCGCGTCGCCCGTCGGGCTCGTGATGTACGTCCCGCTCGGCCGAAAAACCGGAACCGAGAATGCGTTTGTCGGTTCAGCCGGGAGCCGCCAGTGGCAGGAGCGGACCACCAACGCGCGCTACGAATTTATCGTGCGCATGGACGACGGCAACTACCGGACGGTGTCGCGGCAGGGAGTCTCCGACTTCACCGTTGGCGACCGGGTGAAGGTGAACCAATTGCAAATCGAGCATTGGACACAGTAGTGAGATAACCGTGAAGTTGCCGCCGCGAGCGACATCGGTGTCTACGGAACTCGGCTTTCCCGCACGAGCTTCGGCGGGCCATAACGTACGCGAACACTTACGGACGACGCGATTCGGTCACGCTTCCGTGCAACTTTTATTGGAGATACTTGTGATGTGGCTGCGTCGAATGCTCGCGCTTGGTCTAATTCTGAACGTCTCCGGCCTACTCGCGGCCACGCTGCCGCCCGCCGAGCCGATGCCGACGCTCAATGCGGCGACGCTGGCCCCGGCCGGGCTACTCAATGGCGCCGGTTACACGGTCGACGCCAGCGCGCCGGTGGTCGGTTACATGGCCCAGTTCACCCTGCGCGCGCCGGCAGGCACCTTCGGCGCGAACGGCACCGAGATGCTGGCAATTCGCGTGGGCGAATTGGCGGCGATAGCGCAGCTGAGCCAGTTGAGTCAAACCGGCGTATTCGCCGACGCGCTCGCCGCGTCGGCCAAGAAGACCGGCGCGGCCATCGGACAAGCAGTGATGAATCCGGTCGAGACGATATCGGGCATTCCATCCGGCGTGGGGCGTTTCTTTCAATCCGCCTCCACGAAGGTCTCGCGTGCCACAGAATCCACGGGGGCGTCCAATTCATCCCAAGGCGCCGGTACCGCTGATGCCGCAAAGGATCTGCTTGGCGTGAACCAGGCGAAGCGGCAGATTGCCAAGCAGGTCGGCGCAGATCCCTATACGACGAACCCGGTGCTCGCAAAGCAACTCGATGACCTCGCAGGGGCTGCGTTTGCAGGCGGTGTCTCCCTGGATGTCGCCTTGGCGGTGACGACAGCGGGGGTGGCGACTGCGATTTCCACAACGGCAACGGTCAGCAATCTGGTCTGGGACAAGTCCCCGGAGGACATTCGCACAATCAACGAGAATAAACTGGCCGCGATGGGCGTCGCCGCGAATACGGTTCGCGCTTTCGTCACGAATCGCTGGTTTACGCCGACGCTCTCTATTCCGTTCGTCGAGCACCTCGCACAAATTCCAGCGGCGAAAGGTCGGGCGGCGGTGGTTGCGCTGGCCAGCACTGTCGCCAGTGAGGGCGAAGCGCGGTTCATGCTCAACGCAGTCAGCATGGCACGCCAGATCAGCACGGAACGAGACCCCGTCGTTGCTATCGACCTGGCTGGCCGGATTCTGGTGGTCCGAACGCGTGGCGGTCGAATTGAGGTGCCCGCGCCCGTGGACTATGTCGCCTGGACCGAACCGGTGAGGGCGTTTGCGGAGCGGAAAAACTTGAGCGGTACCCAGCGCGACATCCTCGTCACAGGGCTAGCATCTGCGCGAGCCCGCGAGGGTCTGCAAGCAACGGGATGGGCCGTCAAGGACCGCAGCAAGCTATGATCGCGTGACGGCCACCGTCCTCTACTCGACGCTTCCATCTCACGGCTGCTGCGCCGGCTGCAGTTCTGGCGTCTCCCGCAGCGACTATCGGT
Organism: Casimicrobiaceae bacterium; assembly: GCA_035568975.1. Taxonomy (GTDB): domain Bacteria; phylum Pseudomonadota; class Gammaproteobacteria; order Burkholderiales; family Casimicrobiaceae; genus PALSA-1003. The sequence goes on along the minus strand of DATMNH010000366.1, from coordinate 78,832 downwards.
CGGCCCGCGCCGACACACCGGCCTTCGCCAGAATGGCGCGGCGGACAAGGCCGATGTGCTCGCGCAGCGTGTACGCCTCGCTGGCGAAGCTCGCCGGCGTGTGGATGCGCTCGACGGCCTGCTCGACGCGGTCGAGCTCCTGCAGCCACTCCTCGATCGGCAGTGTTCCGTGGCGAGTCGCCACGTCGCGCTCCAGCAATGCCAGTTGCCCGTACCAACGATAGATACGCGAGCGACCGCGCCAGCGCAGGATCTGCGGCAGCAAGTTCATCAGCGGGACCAGGATGACGACGAGTGGGACGATCAGGATGAGCGCCCGCTCGGCGTAGGTAGCGAGCCAGAATGGCAGGTAGTTGTATAGAAAGCTCGGTCCGAAGCGACGGTGCTGATCCGCATAGGGGGAAACGGGGATGTCGTCGACCTGCGCGGTTCCGGGAAACTCGCCTGCGGCCTCGAAGTACCCTTGCCGGCCATGAATTTCACGCGCGGCGTCGATAAGCAGGTTGATGAGTGCGGGATGCAGGTCGTCGCGAGCGATGAGCATCGCCTTGGTGCCGATCATCGTGACATCCTCATCGGGGAGGTTGGTCGCCAGATCGATGGTGCCGTAGGGCAAGGTGAGCTTCGTCAGGAAGGGAAGCCGTCGTGGATAGGCGTCGGCGTGCGCGAGGTTCATGAGCTTGGTCAATGGATCGCGCAGCGCCTGCTGGATGGTGGGCGTATCTGTACCGCCAACGTAGAGCGCGGCATCGATCTCGCCCGCCTTCAGTGCACGTAACGCGTCGTCGCCACCGAGCTCGACAAGCTCGGTGTAGCCACTCCCCTCGCCGGCAGCCGTGATCAAGCCCTGGGCTGCGAACAACTGGGCGACGAGTGCACGCGTGCCGCTGCCCGTGACCCCGACGGCGATCCGCTTGCCATAAAGCTGTTTGATTTGAGAAAGTGTCGATTGATCGCGATAAAAGATCCACAACGGCTCGTAGTACAGGCTCGCCAGCATCACCAGTCTGTCGGCCTCTGGAAAGGTGGCGACGCCACCTTGCATGAAGGCAACGTCGACGCCTGATTTGAGGTCGAGCAACAAACGGAGGTTGTCGCCTGCGCCACCGGTCATCCGCAGGTCGACTGCCACGCCCTCACGGCCGAGGACTTCCTTGTACCGCAGCGCGTATTGGTGATAGATCCCGCTTTCCGCACCCGTGGCAAGCACGATGTGGCGCGACGGCCCGGGTTGCAGGAACTGCGCAGACACCCAGAGCACGACGATGACCAATGCTGCGACCAACACCGTCACGCGCACACGGTTGTGACGGTAGAGCGAGGCGAGATCTTCGAATGCCATGGTTGAGCTCTTCAGACCTTCACTTCCGAATTCCCGTCTCGCTGGTCCCGCCCTTTACGTACTTCGCATCCGGAAGGTGGCAGCTCCAGAAGCGTGAGCAGCTTTGGGCATGATGTTATTTGGCGCCACCCTTGATCTTCTCCACCGCTGCCTTTGGGCAGCCTGGCTTTCCAGAACGACGCGGTTCGTTCTCGGCACACTGAAGGTAGCGGTAGATCAGCAGACGATTAGGAGACTTCAAACCAGTCTGCGTGCAATCATTGCACGGATAAGCCAACCACCCAAGCATCGCCGGCCATGGAAGCACCGCGCGAGATCGACTACGCGCTGGTGTTGTTCGCCTTACCCGGTGTGAATCAACGCATCCGCGGGTGCGACCCCGGAGAAGCGTTAAACGGCGAGATACGCACGCACGTTGTCACGGTCCATGTCCGCGCCCAAGCCCCTGGCCACGACCTCCCCGCGCGACAGGACGACGTAATGATCGGCGAGCGATTTGGCGAAATCGTAGTATTGCTCGACCAACAGAATCGCGATGTCTCCGGCGGCGACGAGGCTGCGGATGGCGCGCTCGATGTCCTTGATGATCGACGGCTGGATGCCTTCGGTCGGCTCGTCCAGGATAAGCAGCCGCGGGCGCATGGCCAGTGCCCGTCCGATCGCGAGCTGCTGCTGCTGACCACCGGACAGATCGCCTCCCCGTCGGCTCAGCATTTGCTTCAGCACCGGAAACATGTCGAAGACGAAGTCGGGAACTCTGGCGCTGCTTTTTTTCGAGGCCAGTCCCATCTGCAGATTTTCCTGCACCGACAGCCTCGGAAAGATGTCCCGTCCCTGCGGCACATAGCCGATTCCCAGCGCCGCGCGCGCATAGGGCGGCAGATTGGAGATTGTGGTTCCGGCAAAGCCGATCTTCCCGGAGCGCATCGGAAGGACACCCATCAGGCACTTGAGCAGCGTCGTCTTGCCCACGCCGTTACGGCCGAGCAGCGCGGTGCATGCGCCCGCGGGAACGTCGAAGCCGACGTCGCGCAGCGTATGGCTTCCGCCGTAGTACTGATTGAGTCCCTGAACGGAGAGCATCGTCAACGTCCGAGAAACACTTCGATGACCTCTTCGTTCTGCTGGATCTGGTCCATCGTTCCTTCCGCAAGCACCCTGCCTTCGTGAAGGACGGTGACTTTTTGCGCGATGCGCTTGACGAATTCCATGTCGTGCTCGACGACGATCAGCGTGTATTTTCCGGCCAGCGAAAGAAAAAGCTCGGCGCTGCGCATCGACTCGTCGTCGGTCATGCCGGCCACCGGCTCGTCGAGAAGTAGGAGCTGCGGCTCCTGCATGAGCAGCATGCCGATTTCCAACCATTGCTTCTGTCCATGCGACAACAGTCCCGCCGGACGCGATGCCTCGGGCAGCAGCTTGATCGTCTCCATTGTCGCGCCGATGCGGTCCCGTGCGGCGGAATCCAGACGCGCGGCCAGCGTCGGCCAGACGCGCTTGTCGCACTTCTGCGCCAGCTCCAGATTCTCGAACACCGTGTGCTGCTCGAACACCGTGGGCTTCTGAAACTTGCGGCCGATGCCCGCGGTGGCGATTTCGGCTTCGGTAAAGCGCGTCAGATCGATGGTCTGTCCGAAAAACGCCGTGCCCGTATCCGGCCGCGTCTTGCCGGTGACCACGTCCATCATCGTCGTCTTGCCTGCGCCGTTGGGGCCGATTACGCAGCGAAGCTCGCCGGCGTCGATCAGCAGCGACAGCGCATCGAGCGCCTTGAATCCGTCGAAGCTCACCGAGATGGCGTCGAGATAGAGAATGCCGCGATGCGAGATATCGACCCCGGACGTCAACACCCTCGCGCCCGACGCCGCCCCGGCGTCATCCCATTGCTCGCGCGCCATGATCGCGTTCACTTGCCTCGCCGCAGTCCGGTGCGCAGCCCCGCCACGCCTCGCGGCAGGAACAGCGTTACCAGAATGAAAAGAAGCCCCAACAGGAACAGCCAATACTCGGGCAAGACTTGCGTGAACCAGCTCTTGCCCAGATTGACCAGCGCGGCGCCCAGCACCGGGCCGAATAGCGTGCCGCGTCCGCCGACCGCAGTCCAGATGGCGATCTCGATCGAGTTGGCGGGTGACATCTCGCTGGGATTGATGATGCCGACCTGGGGCACGTATAGCGCGCCGGCGATGCCGCAGATCACCGCCGAGAGCGTCCAGATGAACAGCTTGAAATAAAGCGGGTTGTAGCCCGAGAACATGACGCGCGTCTCGGCGTCGCGAATCGCGGTGAGCACGCGCCCGAGCTTCGATGTGACGATCCAGCGCCCGAGCAGAAAAAACCCGAGCAGCGCGGCGCCGGTCAGCACGAACAGCGCCATCCGTGTCTGCGGTGCGGTGACGGAAAACCCGAGGATGCGTTTGAAGTCGGTGAAGCCGTTGTTGCCGCCGAATCCCGTGTCGTTGCGGAAGAACAGGAGCATGAAGGCGTAAGTCATGGCCTGGGTGATGATCGAGAAATACACGCCTTTGATACGCGAGCGAAAGGCGAAATAACCGAACACGAAGGCGAGCAGACCGGGAACCAGGACCACCAGCAGCGCCGCGAACCAGAAATGATCGGTGAAGCTCCAGTACCACGGATAAGCCTTCCAATCGAGGAAGACCATGAAGTCCGGCAGGTCGCTTTGATAGACCCCTTCGTGTCCGATCGAGCGCATCAGGTACATGCCCATCGCGTAGCCGCCGAGCGCGAAGAACAAGCCGTGTCCAAGCGACAGAATGCCGGTATAGCCCCAGATCAAGTCCATCGCCAGCGCTACGATGGCGTAACACATGATCTTGCCGAGCAATGTGACGGTGTAGTCGGAGACATGGAACGCGCTGCCGGAGGGCACGACGAGATTCAGCACCGGAAAGGCGACGAGCAGCGCCAGCGCCGCCGCGACGTAGAAGAGCCACCCTTTGGCCGGGAGCAGGCGCGCGAATCGCGGCCCCTTGCCGATCCCAAGCGGCGCGAAACCCGTGCTGCCGAGCGCGCTCACGCCGCGGCTTTCCGGTCCACGCTCTGCCTGCAGGAAGAATCGCATGTCACGTCTCGGCCATTCTTCCCTTGAGCGCGAACAAGCCCTGCGGACGCTTCTGGATGAACACGATGATGAACACCAGTACCGCGATCTTGGCAAGCACCGCGCCCGACCAGGCCTCGAGGAACTTGTTGACGATGCCCAGGCCCATCGCCGCGTAAACGGTTCCGGCGAGCTGACCGACGCCGCCGAGCACGACGACCATGAACGAGTCGACGATATAGCTCTGGCCGAGGTCGGGGCCGACGTTGCCGATCTGCGACAGCGCGCAACCGGCGAGACCCGCGATCCCCGATCCCAGCCCGAATGCCCAGGTGTCCACGCGGCGCGTGGGAACGCCGGTGCAGCTCGCCATGGTTCGGTTCTGGGTCACTGCGCGCACGAAGAGGCCCAGCCGCGTTCGGGTCAGCAACAGCCACATCATCGCGAGCACCAATGCCGCAAAGCCGATGATCGCGATGCGGCTCCAGGGAAGGACCACTCCGCTGATTGCCTCGATCCCACCCGACATCCAGGAAGGATTCTCGACCTGCACGTTCTGCGCGCCAAAGATCGTGCGCACCGACTGCATCAGGATCAGGCTGATGCCCCAGGTCGCCAGCAGCGTCTCCAGCGGCCGGCCGTAGAGAAAGCGAATAACGCTGCGTTCGAGCGCCATGCCGACCAACCCGGCGGCGACAAACGCCGCCGGCACCGCCGCGATCAGATAGGTGTCGAACTGCGCGGGAAAGTGCGAACGGAATATGTTTTGCACGACGTACGTGGTGTACGCGCCGATCATGATCAGCTCGCCGTGCGCCATGTTGATTACGCCCATCAGACCATAAGTGATCGCGAGCCCAAGCGCGGCGAGCAACAGAATGCTGCCGAGCGAGATGCCGCTGAACACCCGACCGACCATTTCTCCCGCGGAAAGCCTGCTCTGGACCGCGTACAGCGATTTTTCGGCCTCGGCACGAACGTCGGCGTCCGGTTCAGTGAAAGTGTCGCCGTTCTGCTCGAGCACACCCAGCAACAGCGTCTTGGTGGCCGAATTGTTGCTTTCTGCGAGCGCGCGTATGGCCGCAAGACGCGTGTCCTTGTCCTTGCTGGTCAGCTGAACCGACGCCTGCGTCATCAAAAGCAGCCCCTTGATTTCGCCATCAGTTTCCTTGGTCAGGGCGGTGCCGATCGCCGGCAGCAGCTCTTCATCGGCGCCGGTCTGCAACTCCTTTGCCGCAGCCAGGCGGACGGCGCGCTCCGGCGCGGTGAGCTTCAACGCGGCGATTGCGGTCCGCAGCTCCTTGCGAATCCGATTGTTGATGACGACGTCGTCGCGATTTTCGGGCAGCGGCGTGATTGCCTTCCCGCTCAGCAGGTCGACCGCGGTGTCGCCTTTGACGAGCAGGATCTGCGCGTCGCCGACCGTTTGCACCTCGCCGTCGAGCAAGGCCTGCAGCAGCGGCAGGTACCCGACGTCACCGCTCGCCGCGGCAACGGCAATGGCTTTCGCCTTGGCATCGTTGTCCCCCAAGGCGAGGTCGCGCAGCGTTTCGGGCGGCAATGCGCAGGCCGTCCAGGCCATGGCACTCAGGGCAAACGCGACGAAGCAGCGCATGATCGCGACCACGAAGTGCCTCCGAGCCTAGTGAAAAAAGAAACGGCGGCAGCGAGTGATCACAATCCGCCACCGCCGCTGTGTTGCACTGTCGTCATGGGCAGCGCAAGGGATCTCCGCGCGAGACTTGCCCACTCGAGCACCGTTCATCGAGCGGGCCAAAAGTTTCCGCGACCCGCGTTTCGTGCTTGCTCAGGAGGATCCATCGGTTCCAAGCGCGGGCCGCGGGTCGCGACCCGCTTCCAGACCGATGCGTCACTTCTTTTCTGGCTCGTCCTTCTTGCCTTTGTCTTCCGGAATGTACGGGCTCCATGGCGTGGCCTTGATCGGGCCGGCCGTTTTCCAAACGACGTTGAACTGGCCGTTGCTCTGCACTTCGCCGATGAAGACCGGCTTGTGCAGGTGGTGATTCTTTTCGTCCATCTTGATGGTGAAGCCGTCCGGCGCCTTGAACGACTGTCCCGCCATGGCGACAATCACCTTGTCGACGTCGGTCGACTTGGCCTTTTCCACCGCCTGCTTCCACATATTCATGCCGACGTACGCCGCTTCCATCGGGTCGTTGGTCAGCGGCTTGTCAGCGCCGGCGAGATTCTTGGCCTTGGCGTAGGTGGCCCATTTTTTCTTGAACTCATCGTTGGCGGGATTCTTGAGCGACATGAAGTAATTCCAGGCGGCGAGATGCCCGACCAGGGGCTTGGTGTCCACGCCGCGCAACTCTTCTTCGCCCACCGAAAATGCGACCACTGGTACATCGGTCGCCTTCAACCCCTGATTGCCGAGCTCCTTGTAGAACGGCACGTTGGAGTCGCCGTTGATAGTCGACACTACCGCGGTCTTGCCGCCGGCTGCGAATTTCTTGATGTCCGCAACGATAGTCTGATAGTCCGAATGACCGAACGGCGTGTACTTTTCGTCGATGTCCTTGTCGGCGACGCCCTTGCTGTGCAGGAACGCACGCAGGATCTTGTTGGTCGTACGCGGATACACGTAGTCGGTGCCGAGCAACACCCAGCGCTTCGCGCCGCCGCCTTCCTTGCTCATCAAATACTCGACGGCAGGAATCGCCTGCTGGTTCGGCGCAGCCCCGGTGTAGAACACGTTCTTGGAAAGCTCTTCGCCTTCGTATTGCACTGGATAGAACAGGAGTCCGTTCAGCTCCTCGAACACCGGCAGCACGGACTTGCGCGACACCGAAGTCCAGCAGCCGAAGACGACGGCTACCTTGTCCTGCGTCAGAAGCTGGCGCGCTTTTTCTGCGAACAAGGGCCAGTTCGACGCAGGATCGACCACGACCGCCTCCAACTGCTTGCCCATGACACCGCCCTTGGCGTTGATCTCGTCGATCGCCATCAGCGTAACGTCCTTGAGCACCGTTTCACTGATCGCCATCGTTCCCGACAGCGAATGCAGAACTCCCACCTTGATCGTGTCGGCGGCGAATGACGGCAGGCAGACAGCCATGCCGGCGCCCGCGAGCGACACGGAAATCGCGAGTCGTTTGAGAAAATTTCTTCGTTGCATGGTTACCCCGTAGTGAATGGTTGACGAACACACCTGGGCGGTCGCGCTCTTCTTGGCGCAGGAAAGGTGCGCCGGCGCGCCGTCACCTTATTGCTTCGCACAATCCATGCCACGCGTCGACATGGCCTCTAACGCTCTGTTTCCATTCGGCACTCGACCGATATCGGCAAATGGAGCGGCCGCCGCGACGCCCGATGATGGATCGGCGCGTCCCAAAGCGGTGCGTCGTTCGCGGCGTCGCACTGATTTGGAACGAAACGGTCCGCATGCGCAAGTCGAAGCGTCGGCGCGGACCGCGCGACGAATGCCTGGCGCGCTTAGTTTGCGTGGGCGATCGCGGTTTCGAGCGGCGAAGTCAGGGCAATCATGCCTCGCTCAACGACAAAGCGAACGACCGCGTCGGCTCCCGCGCCGGTCTTGAGATTGGTAAACACGAACGGCCGATCGCCGCGCATTCGGCTGGCGTCGCGCGCCATGACTTCCAACGACGCGCCCACCATCGGAGCGAGGTCGATCTTATTGATGACCAGCAGGTCGGACTTGGTAATGCCCGGGCCGCCCTTGCGCGGAATCTTGTCTCCTGCGGCAACATCGATCACGTACAAGGTCAGGTCGGAGAGCTCCGGCGAGAATGTCGCGGCGAGATTATCGCCGCCGCTTTCGATAAACACGACGTCGAGATTGCCGAAGCGTTGAGCAAGACGATCGACGGCCTCGAGATTGATCGAGGCATCCTCGCGGATCGCCGTATGCGGACAGCCTCCGGTTTCCACGCCGATGATGCGCTCCGGGGGCAGCGCCTGGTTGTCGACCAGAAACCTCGCGTCTTCCTCGGTGTAGATGTCGTTGGTGACCACCGCGATCTCGCAGCGATCCCGAAGCGCAAGGCAGAGCGCGAGCGTCAATGCGGTCTTGCCCGATCCTACCGGGCCTCCGATGCCCACGCGCAGGGGTTGGGCAATCGTCAAGGCGTTCTCCTAGGAGCGGAAAAGCCGCGTGTACTGGCTTTCGTGACGGGCGCTTGCCAGGGCGAGGCCCGGCGCGAAGCTCGTCACGTCATCGTCGAGGGTCGCCCGCGCGCGGGCAGCCACGCCGGGAATACGCTCGCCCAAGGTTTTCAGCAGGCGCTGCCCGGCAACGTGGCCGAGCGGCACGCATTTGATCGCCGCCGCCACTTGCGCTTCCAGCCAGGACCAGACGTACGCGACCAGCGCGTCGTTGGTATCGATCTCGAAGCCGCGCGCGGCAAGCGCATAGCCGGCGGGCAGCGACAGCGCGGGCCATTGCCCGAGCTGTTGGGTCACTGGCGCGTCGAGGAGCTCCAGCGCAGCAGCAAGCTTGATCAGCGCCGCGCCCATTTGTTCGGTCTCGGCGCGAAGCTCCGCCGTTTCCCGCGACGCGCAGAACCAGGTGTTCCAGTTGCTGAACGCGTACCAGTCGCGACGCCTGGCCGCGTCCAGCAGCCTCCACGCCACGGCGGCTTCGCCAGGTGCTACGACGAGGTCGAGAAGATCGCCGATCCACGTGGCGGCCGTCGCCGCGTCGTGCACCGTGCCCGCGTCGACCGCCCATTCCAGTCCCTGCGAATAACTGTAGGCGCCGATCGGCAACGCCGGACTCGCTAGTTGCAGAAGTCGAACCAGCGCCATCGTTGGGCCAACCGCCGGATCGATCGCCCGGGCGTCTTTCACGAGGTCCTTCATGAGCGCTTTTGCTGGCGCGACGCAAAATCGTGGATCACGCCGGCGTGCTTGGCCTCTCCGGAGTGCTGATGATGGCCGGCGGCGTATGCGCCGGGCTCGGGCTCGAAGGGCGCGGCCAACGGGGATATTTCGACCCCGAGGCCGAGGAGCATTTCCGCCAACACATGATCGGCGGCAAAGCGAAGCCAACCATCGCCGATCTGGATCGGCGTGTGGCGATTGCCGAGATGGTAAGCCGCTCTTGCCAGGGAATCCGCGTCCTCCGCGCGCACCTCCATCAGGTTTTCCGCTGCGCTTTGCACGAGCACCACGCGACCGTCGTCCGCCGCGAGGCGATCACCGCCGCGCAGGATCGTTCCGCGCTCGAGAAAGAGCCCTACTTCCTCGCCGCTGACGAGCGTTGCGCGCAGCCGACTCTTGCAGCGTTGCTCGAACGGAAGCGTCAGCGTTCCGTCAACCTGCGCTTCCGGCGAAGCACGCTTGTGAACGAACATCATGTCAAAAGAGGAAATAACGCTGTGCCATCGGAAGCACCTTGGCCGGTTCGCATGTCAACAACACGCCGTCGGCGCGGACCGCATAGGTTTCGGGATCGACCTCGATCGCCGGCAGCGCGTCGTTGAGCAACATATCGCGCTTGCCGAGCTTGCGGGTGTCGGAGACGGCAACCACGGGCTTGGTAAGTCCCAGCTTGGCGATCGCGCCGCTGTCGAGCGCGGCTTGGGACACGAACGTTACCGAGGTCTGCAGCGCCTTGCCGAACGCGCCGAACATGGGCCGGTAATGCACGGGCTGCGGCGTCGGAATCGAAGCATTCGGGTCGCCCATTGCCGCAGCGACTATCATCCCGCCCTTCACGATCAGCGACGGCTTGACGCCGAAGAATGCGGGCTTCCACAACACCAGATCAGCGATCTTGCCGACTTCGACCGAGCCGACGACCTGCCCGATACCGTTCGCGATCGCGGGATTGATGGTGTATTTGGCGATGTAGCGCTTGACACGAAAGTTGTCGTTTCTCGCGTCTTCTTGCGCCGCGCGTGTGGGCGGTTGCAATGGCGCAAGCCAACCACGCTGCATTTTCATCTTGTGCGCGGTTTGCCAGGTCCGGATGACAACCTCGCCCACGCGCCCCATCGCCTGCGAGTCCGACGAGATCATCGAAAACGCCCCCAGGTCGTGAAGGATGTCCTCGGCGGCGATCGTCTCGCGCCGAATGCGCGATTCGGCAAAAGCGATGTCTTCCGCGATCGCCGGGTCGAGGTGATGGCAGACCATGAGCATGTCCAGATGCTCGTCGATGGTATTGATTGTGTATGGGCGTGTCGGATTGGTCGATGACGGCAGAACATTGGGCTCTCCGCACGCCTTGATGATGTCCGGCGCGTGACCGCCGCCGGCTCCCTCGGTGTGATAGGTGTGGATGGTGCGGCCGCCGATCGCGCTCAATGTCGTCTCGACGAAGCCGGACTCGTTGAGCGTGTCGGTATGGATCGACACCTGCACGTCCATCGCGTCGCCGACTTTCAAGGCCGCGTCGATCGCCGCCGGCGTCGTGCCCCAATCCTCGTGCAGCTTCAAGCCGATCGCGCCGGCCTCGACCTGCTCCACCAGAGGCGCTGCGAGGCTCGCGTTGCCTTTGCCAAGAAAACCCAGATTCATCGGGAATGCTTCGGCCGCCTCCAGCATCCGGTGGATGTGCCATGGACCCGGAGTGCACGTGGTCGCCAGGGTGCCCGTCGCGGGGCCGGTGCCACCGCCGATCATGGTGGTCACGCCCGACATCAGCGCCTCGTCGATCTGCTGCGGGCAGATGAAGTGGATGTGAGTGTCGACGCCGCCGGCGGTCACGATCAGCCCCTCGCCGGCGATGATTTCCGTTCCGGCGCCGATGACGATCTCGACCCCTGGCTGGATGTCCGGGTTGCCGGCCTTGCCGAGTCCGGCGATCCTGCCTTCCTTGATCGCGATGTCGCATTTGACGATGCCCCACCAGTCGATCACCAGCGCATTGGTGATTACCGTGTCGGCGCAATCTTTCGACGTGCGCTGGCTCTGGCCCATGCCGTCGCGGATGACCTTGCCGCCGCCAAATTTGACTTCCTCACCGTAGACCGTGAAGTCCTTCTCGACCTCGACCACGAGCTCGGTGTCGGCAAGACGAACCCGATCGCCGACCGTTGGCCCGAACATTTCGACATAGGCGCGTCGACCGATCTTCATCGCTTCGTGCCGCGATCAGAAAGCTCGGCGGAGGGCTGCCGCGGGTTCGCCGACTCGCGCTCCAGCGACCCCATCACCGCGCCGGTGAAACCGTAGACGACGCGCTCTCCGGCAAATGCAACCAGCTCGACCGATCGCTCCTGCCCAGGCTCGAATCGCACCGCGGTGCCCGCGACGATGTTGAGACGAAAGCCTCGCGCCGCGGCACGATCGAACGCCAGCGCCCCGTTGGTTTCCGCGAAGTGATAATGCGAGCCCACCTGGATCGGCCGGTCGCCCGTGTTTGCGACGGTGAGCGTGATCGTGGACCGGCCGGCATTGAGCTCGATCTCGCCGTCCTGCGCAAAGATTTCACCGGGAATCATGGGATAGGATGGTGCACGGTGACCAGCTTGGTGCCATCAGGAAACGTCGCCTCGATCTGAATCTCCGGAATCATTTCCGCGACGCCATCTTGTACCTGAGTACGATTGAGCAGTGTCGTGCCGTAACTCATCATCTCGGCGACCGAGCGTCCGTCGCGAGCGCCTTCCAGGATCGCCGCACTGATGTACGCGATCGCCTCGGGATAATTGAGACGAAGGCCGCGTGCGAGACGCCGCTCCGCAAGCAGCGCGGCGGTGAACAGCAGCAGCTTGTCGCGTTCTCTCGGTGTAAGTTCCATCGGCGTCGCGCTCTTTGTCAGGTAGCCCAGATCCGCGGCGGCACCGCCGCCCGAAGCGCCAACGCAGGCCGGAGCTTGCGCCAAAGCTCCACGAAATAATGCCGCGCCGCTGCCGCGGAAGATCCACGATAACGCGCGATCAGCACGCCCGGCAATCGAGTCACTGCGCCCTCGCCCGCAATCAAGCTCACCTGCCGGCACGACTCCAGCATCGCATCGGTGACGACAGGCGCCGCTAGAAGGAATGTGCCAAATACGGGATTTCCGTGCAAGCCCACCGGTGATGCCAGCAGCGGCGCGCCGCCGTTCAGCACGGCCCGTTCGGCAAAAACCGGCAGACCGTCGCGCGCGAGCGTGAGGCGTTGACGCAAGGCGCCGCGATCGAAGCGCTCGCCCGCCGCGGTGCGGCCAAGACAAATGACGTCCCAGCCCAAGAACCGCGCGTCATCGACGAGCTCGATCGAGAGCTCGAGCTCGATCTTCGATGCGTCGAAGACGATCGTCTCCTGTGGAAGCCATTCGAGAACCGCGCCACGCGCGGCGCGCAAACGGATGCGCTGCCGGGCAAACGCTCCGCCGGAGCGGTAACACTTTGCCGCTCCCGGTGTCGTCAATTGCGCATGCGTGTGCGGGCCGGCATCGACGTTTACGGCCAGGGTATCGCCGCCGACTATGCCACCGGGCGGATGGATGATGACGTTCTGGCACACCGCGTCGCCTTCCGGATAAAGCGACTTCTGCACGACTAGCGGACCGGCGTGGCGACGCTCGGCGAGAACTGTCCGATTGCCGTCGCGGACGTACGACAAGGAGAGGCAGGCTTGCCAGCCGGCCGTCGTCGCGTGCTCGGCGTCGCCCATCACCTCAGTTTAGCGCACCCGGTCGCACCTGACCGAATACAAATTGGCACTGCGGGACACGTCGTGACGCCTCGAATCGGAGTGTTAGACGCTCAGGTGTGAGTCAGGTCAAATAGGCTCGTCGCTTCCAGATCGAGCACGGGGCGTTCACGTTGATTGAACATCCTCCAGCGCCAGCGAACGATGCCGAGGTCCGGACGGCTCTGGGCAACTCGCGTTTCGATCACGTCGATGCGCAAGCGCAGCTCATCGCCTGGGCGCACCGCATTCTCCCATTTCACGTATGCAAGCCCCGGGGAGCCGATCGAATTCGATCCGACAAGCGCGGTGGCGCACACCATTCGCATCGCGATCGCACACGTCTGCCAACCGCTGGCGATCAGACCCTGCCATTTGCCTTTCTCGGCTCGGGCCGGATCCGTGTGAAACCACTGCGGGTCGTACTCGCGCGCGAAGGCGATGATTTGATGCTCGTTGATGGCCTCGGGACCGGCAGTAATAACCTGACCTGGATAAAACTCAGAAAAATGCATTCGCCGGCTCTCGCGCGTTTCGCTCGGCGTCAGTATGTCTCGACGTGGAATCGCCCTTCCGCCTTGAATAGCTGCCACAAAGGTTCCCACGCACCACCGTGTTTCCCGGTGACGTCGTCTAGTGCTTGCATGACGCCGTCCTCCATGCCTTTGAGGCCGCAAACGTAGATGTGAGTATTTGCGTCCCGCAAGAGCGGCGCGATATCGTCGGCGCGTTCACGCAGGAGGTCCTGAACGTACCGCTTGGGTTGGGTTGGGGCGCGCGAGAACGCCAGATTCGTGTCGATGAAATCCTTCGGTAGCCCGGTAAGCGGGCCGAAGTATGGAAGCTCTGCCTTGGTACGGGCGCCAAAAAAAAGTAGCAGTCGTCCCTTCCCAAATTGATCTCGCTGTCGCCGTCGCCGCTCGGTCATGGCACGCATCGGCGCGGAGCCCGTTCCCGTGCAGATCATAATCAAATGCGACCCGGGGTGATTCGGCATGAGGAAGGTATTGCCGAACGGGCCGATAACCTTGACCGCATCGCCTTTTCTCAGGTCGCACAAATAGTTGGAACAGACACCGCGAACCGGCTCGCCCGCATGGTCCACCGTCACGCGTTTAACGGTGATCGACAAATTGTTATACCCCGGTCGCTCGCCATCGCGCGGGCTGGCAATTGAATACTGGCGCACGTAATGTGCCCGGTCGTTGGCATCGATGCCGGGCGTGAGGATTCCGATCGACTGACCCTCGAGAACGGGAAACGGCGTGCTGCCAAAATCCAGAACGATGTGGTGGGTGTCGCTATCGGCAGCAACATCGGTCACTCGGAAATTGCCGACGACCGTCGCCAGAATCGGGCTCTTGTGCGTAAACAAGTTGACGCATGGACGCGCCGCCGATGCGGGTGGTCGGACGGAACCAAGAACCGTGTTGCTGCCCGCGATGACAGGTGCGGCATCGCCGGCTTCAGTGAGCGGTGCGGGCGGCAGGACCACTGCGACATGCGGTGCAGCCGCGGTCGCCTCGGAAGGAAGCACGTCCCAGGTGAGTTGTTCCTCGATGCCGTAGGCCTCGGATCTTATGACGTTGCGCCAGTTGTCGATCGCGCCAGTGGGACAAGGCGAGATGCAGGCGCGACAGGCATTACAGACGTCCGCGTTCACCACATAGTTACGCGAATCATGCGTAATCGCATCGACCGGACAGGTCTCCTCGCACGTATTGCAGCGAATGCAGATCTCCGGGTCGATGAGATGCTGCTTGATAATGTCGCCCGGTAATGGGGCGTTCATCCCACGCTCCTCAAGCTCAACTGAGCCGCACGTACTGAAAGTCCAACGGCTGGCGGTTGACGCCCATGACCGGAGGCGCGATCCAGCCCGCAAACTTGCCCGGCTCGACGACGCGCTTCATCAATGACGCCACAAATGCGCGGTCCTCGTCGCTAGCTAGCCATCGTTTCTCGCTCGCGAGCCATTCCGCTTCACTGATCAAGTCGCCCGAGGGCGAGACCCGCGTATTGGCGAACGTGCCGATCTTCCGGTTGAACGCCTTGTGCGGCACGGTCAGACGGAATGGCATGCCGGCCTTCTCGATCACCTTGTTCCATCGGCCGATGCCGGCAATCGAGTCCTTGATAAAGTCGTCGCGCAAGACTTCGTTCAGCGAGTTCAACATCGGCACCTCGCGCTCGTTGAGTTGCCCGTTCGCGATGTCGGTTATGCGGTACACCGCTTGAGTGAGCACATGGTCGTCAGTGCGTTTGGCTTCTTCGTAACGTCCCTTGAGTCCGGCGCTGTAGAACGTGGCTGCGTTGGAGGACTGATCGGCGCCAAACAAGTCGATGGTGACCGAGTAGTGAAAGTTGAGATAGCGTTGCAGCGTCTCGAGATCGATTGCGCCGGCGGCACGAATCTTGGTCGAGTCTTCGGTCTGCAACTGTTTCATCACATCACACGTGCGCTGGATGATGCGTGACACTCCAGATTCGCCGACGAACATATGATGAGCTTCCTCGGTCAGCATGAATTTGGTCGTTCGCGCCAGCGGGTCGAATCCCGACTCCGCCAGCGCAGAAAGCTGGAACTTGCCGTCGCGATCGGTGAAGTAGGTAAACATGTAAAACGCCAACCAATCGGGTGTTCGTTCGTTGAACGCTCCGAGGATTCTTGGGTTGTCGATGTCGCCCGAGCGCCGGTCCAACAAGGCTTCGGCTTCCTCGCGACCATCGCGCCCGAAGTAGCGATGAAGCAGATACACCATGGCCCACAGATGCCTGCCCTCCTCTACGTTTACCTGGAACAGGTTGCGCAGATCGTATAGAGAGGGGCAAGTCAGTCCTAAGTGGCGCTGCTGCTCGACCGACGCAGGTTCGGTGTCGCCTTGAGTAACGATGATCCGCCGGAGATTGGCGCGATGCTCGCCGGGCACTTCTTGCCACGCAGCTTCGCCCTTATGTTCCCCGAACTGAATCGGCCGTCCTTCTGCCGTAGGCGCGAGAAAAATGCCCCAGCGATAGTCGGGCATCTTGACGTAATCGAAGTGCGCCCAGCCACTAGGATCGACGCTGATCGCGGTGCGCAGATAGACTTGAAACTCCTGCGAACCCTCGGGGCCCATCTCACGCCACCACTTGAGATAATTGGGCAGCCAATGCTCGAGCGCGCGTTGCAGCCCTTTGTCACTCGACAAGTTGACGTTGTTCGGAATCTTGTCGTTGTAGCTGATGCCATCCATGATGAGTATCCTACTGCGGATTGGGCCAGACTTGCGCGAAGGACAAAAGCCACCGCGCCTGGCATAGCCATTGATTTATCACACGCGACCCCAATCGAACTGGGCCTGCACACCCTTGCCGTATACCTTGAGCGCGCCTTTTTCTCCGACTGCGTTGGGGCGAATGAAAATCCAATTCTGCCATGCCGACAGCCGACCAAAGATCCGTGTCTCGATCGTCTCGTTGCCGCCAAAACGAAGGTTCGCCTCCAAACCCGTCAGGGCATCGGGAGACATGCTTGCTCTTTCTTCGAGGGCTATCCGGATCTCGTCGGTCCAGTCGAGATCGTCAGGGGCGGAGGTAATCAGGCCCAACTGCAGGGCGGCCTGCGGTGCCAAAGCCATTCCGATGCTCTCACGCGCGGCTTCGATGGGTCCGATCTCTCCGTAGAAGCGATGGGCAAGGCGTGCCTGCTGGTTGACCATGGGATAGGTGCCGAAGTTGACCGGCGACAATGCTATCCGCGGTTCTTCGTCAATATTGCTCGGCAGGCTCAGCATGTAGCTTCGGTCCGCTGCCAAGGCCAACTCGAAGAGCGTGCCGGCGAAGCAGGAGCCGGGCTCGATAATGGCAAACACGCTGCGTGACGATACTTCGAGGCGTGCGAACGTCCGCCGCAGCATGCCGACCGTCTCGCGCACGAACCAGTTATCCATGTGTTGCAGCATCGCGGCATCGACGGCGAGGACCGCGCTCGGATCGCCTACTGTCTTAAGGAGCCAAGTGCCGATGTCGAGCTCGTTGGTGCGCATGCAGAGGATGGCGTCGTCCAGCTCGCGAGCCATTTGCAGCGGCCACCAAGCAGCGCCCAGAGCTTGAATTCCGCCGATGTCCCGCGGCTGTGGCGCGATCGGCGCCTTCACCGTCAGGCTTGCAGTGCGCTTGGCACGACTGATTTCTACATTGACAAACTCATAGCGGTAGGTGGCGTCGTCAACGCTGCGCTGCAACGGGGTCAAAGTTACGCCTTGGGCGTCCGCCGGCCGATCGCTGGATGAGGCAAGTTCCAGCGCCCGTGCCTGAACCGTCTCGTGGAATTGCGCCGGCCTCACGACCTCATCAACCAATCTCCATTCCTTGGCGCGCTGCCCGCGCACGCCCTCGTTGAGCGTGCAGAAAATATCTGCGAGATCATGACGCACCCTGCGCTTGTCCGTAACGCGGGTGAGGCCCCCCGTCCCCGGCAATACGCCGAGCAACGGTACTTCGGGCAGCGAAACGCTGGAGGAGCGGTCATCGATCAAGTAAATCTCATCGCAAGCGAGAGCGAGCTCATAGCCACCGCCGGCGCATGAACCATTCACCGCTGCGATGAACTTCAATCCAGAGTCGCGGCTGGCGTCCTCGATGCCGTTGCGCGTCTCATTGGTAAATTTGCAGAAATTGACCTTCCACGGATGGCTGGACAGTCCGAGCATGAAGATATTGGCGCCGGAACAGAAGACTCGATCCTTGAGGCTCGTAATCACGACCGCGCGCACCTCCGGATGCTCGAAGCGGATACGTTGGACGGCGTCGTGAAGCTCAATGTCCACGCCGAGGTCGTACGAATTGAGCTTGAGCTTGTACCCCTCGCGGATCCCTGCGTCCTCCGCGACATCCATCGCCAGCGTCGCAATCGGCCCGGCAAAGCTCAGATGCCAATGCCTGTAATGGAGTGGCGTAGTACGGTAGTCGACGGCGACGGTGCTAGCCGGTTCCAGCTTTTGGTCCGGTGTTTGTGTTCCCAGAATTTGCATTTAAATAGTTGCCCCTTGGATGCAAAAAGCGGCGTGGCCGCAAGGCCACGCCGCTGCGGATCGGCCCAACTAAGTTAATCGGGACCGGTATCGGTATTGGCCTTCGTGCTTGTTTCGTACTGCGGTCCGATCGTCAGCGTGCCGCTCAGGTCGTCGGCGTTTCGCACTTCGCAGTGGAAGCTCGCTTGGCTCTCCGTGCTGCCACTGCCGTTATAGACCTGCACGTTTGGATACATGCAGATCTTGCGGGTGCGTCCTGCAACGGCAGGAGGGCTAGTCTGCGTTGCCACGATATAGTCGGGCGGGACGCCGTTCTCGACCCAGTTCACGAGCGCCGAGAACAGCGCTTCCCCGTCGATGAGCGGAGCGCCTACTCCGGCTGAGGCAGGAGCCCCTACCCCCCCGCAGTGGCCGTTGCCGGGATACGGGAAGAAACGGTAGAACGTCTGCGTGTCCTGGTAGTTACCTTGCGCCACCGTATTGTAGTAGTGGTAAGTTCCACGGGAAGGGATCAGTGTATCGGCGAGACCATGGTAGGTGATCATCTTCCCGCCGGCCGCGCGAAATGCATTCAAATCGTCGTCGGTGCCGATCACGTTATTGAACTTCGCGATCGATGTCAGCATGTCGTTTACGAACGAGGCATACGTAACCGTGTGCCAGTCGAAGCTCGGATCCTGGTGAATCCAATACCGGAAGTGATCGGTTGCGATACTGAAGGGGGTCGTACCCGCCAAGCCGGCTAGCGACGCACCGCGCTCGAGATCGTACCAGACACGGTTGCCCTGCGCGTCCCTCGGACCATCCCAGATCTGGTTCACCGCTGAAACTTCCCTCGGATTGAGGCAGTTCGGATCGGACGAGGACCCACCGTATGCGCTGCAGAGGAATGACTTCGCGCTGTAGGTGCACGCGCGCGGATCTTGGATGATACCGTCGCCCGGGATTGCGTCCTGAGCATCGCAGGCCAAGATCGCCGCGTTGGTAACCGCATTGAGTTTGGCTGCCGAGATCGGCCCGCCAAGCCACTGGTTCATCACTACTTGCGGCCAGAGCTCGGCCGTGATGAAGCGATCCCAGTTGAAGGCGTTCGCGCCGGCAAGAATGCCGTCAAAGTCCCGCGGGAAGTGTTGCGCCTGTTCATGGCCCTGGCGACCGCCGGTCGAGCAGCCCATCCAATACTTGCGGGTGGGCGCCGTGCCGTAGTAGGTCTGCGCAAGCTGCACCCCCCAGACGTGCTGCTCATGGACTCCATCCGAGGCAAAATCCTCGATGAGTCCGTTATTGAGCGTACCGTCCGGATTGAGCGCGAAACTCCCGCTCCCACCCGTATGCCCGGTATCGGTCGATGTTCCGACGTAGCCAAGATTAGTGGAGGAGGTGACGCCCCCGACCGCGCCGGCGTAGCCGCCGCCGCCAAGGTCGCGGTTCTTGCCGTTCCATGGCACTGCACCTGTCGTGATATCGACGCTGTTTGGCGGCAGTCCGACGCGAATGGTGAGGCGCTGGCTTTGACCGGGCAGGTATCCCGCTGACGGACCCGATTCACCCGAAAATACGAAATCCACTCTACAGTAAGCAGTGGCTCCCCCGCCCGCGGGCTGTAGAGCTGCCGTGGCACCGCTTACCTGCGGATTTCCCGCCAAGCCATAAGCGGGATTGGTTGCAAGGTCCGCGCACGTAGGCAGCGCGATCGCTGCCTCAGGCGCGGCCACAAAGATTGCGCCGACAGCTGCGCAAAACGCTAAGCTGCGATATTTCATAGCTTACTCCTCCTACCAAGACGCTTTAGACTTCTAAACTGCAGCCTGCGAAGCTGTAGCGAAGCTTGCCGTTCCAGCCGGGGCGGACTACGTGGCGAGAGTAGTCCATCCGCCATGCTGTCCGGACAGGCCGGGCGCGTTCAACCAGACACGCACTCCGCCCGCAAGTGGCGCTCCAACACACGGTCGCTGCGACGTAACGAGGACGAAGCGGGGCTTCGCTATTCGAAATTCGCGCACAACTCCTCGTGGACATCTTCCAGGCACCCGGCATTTCTGCAGTTTGGTGCCTGTTCGCATGCACCTTAGTGCATATTTTTTTCTGTGTCAACCCGAGGGGCACTGGCCCGCGACAAGGGCTTTACCCGCCAACAATAAGAACATCATGGGAAGTGGATCCTGCCCGGAAGGGCGGGCGGGTCCACGGGCGCGTGGCCGCGGAGCGAAGACCCCGTTAGTGACTGATTACTTCACGGGCCGCCGGGACATAGTGCGGCAAGACTTTGGACCGCAGGTCAAGATATGCCTCTGCTAGAACTCGACCGCTCGTATTAAACGAGACGTCGGCCTTCGCATAGAAATCGACGCGCCCTGCCAAGATGCGCCTGAGGTCCTCCATCGCCTCCTTGTTGCCAGCCATCGGGCGCATATCGCCCTGCGCGATAACTCGCTTCATATGGTCTTCTGGTGTTGCTTGGAGCCAGATCGTAAAGCAGTGCGTCAGAAGCAGACTTAACGTCGCGGGTTCTGAGACCAGCCCGCCAGGCGTCGCAATGACGGCATTCGTATGAGTCTTGATCACTTCGTCGAGCGCTCGCAATTCATAGCGACGATACCCGGCCGAGCCATAAAGCGAATAAATTTCGGTCACAGGACAACCGGCAAGCCGCTCGATGTTGCGGTTCAGTTCGACAAAAGGCACCCGCAAATCATCTGCAAGCATTCTCCCCAGCGTTGATTTGCCCGCGCCGCGCAGCCCAATGAGCGCGATCCGCCCGTGCCGCGACGGATCGAGCGAGCCTGCACCGAATAACTCAGCAAGCGTTTGTCGCGCTTGCTTAAGCCCTTGCTCGTCACGCCCCTTGAGCAGTTGTCGAATCAATAACCACTCCGGAGACGTTATGGTGTCCTCGCCCGCGAATTCGGCAATGGTGCAATTTAGGGCTTGGGCAAGCTGCCGGAGGACCAGGATCGACGCATTACCGACACCGGTTTCCAGGTTGGCCAGATGTCGTTCGGACACGCCCGCCTCCTTCGCCAACATCTTGCGCGTCATGCCGCGGCGCGCGCGCAATGTTCTGACGCGCTCGCCCAATACACTGAGGAATGGATCGCGAGTAGTGTCAAGAAGAGAGGCACTTTGATGCATTTCTATTGCCATTTTCGTCGTACATATGCACTATTATGCTTTACCTTCCGCGACGGATGCAGTAGTCTGCACCATTATAAGTGTATTGTGACCAAGCTGCATCTCGGTGGAAGTCGGGCGTCGGTGCATAACCTAGCTGTTGGGCGTCTACCGGCTAGAACCGTTCGCTAAGCGCTATGCGGGGCGTCGCAGGAAGTCGGCCAGGCGAAGTCGACCCCGCGCGCTGGAGCGGGATCGATCCGTACGAGCGTCAAAAACAAAGAAAAGATGATCGTGGAGGAGCTGCGAGAACTGGTGAACGAAATCACGCGACCTCTTGTGGGCCCCAACCTCGACACGAAGCTCGAGGCGTGGCTCAATGCAGAGTTGCCCCCGGCGAGTGCAATCTATCGCCCGCGCGTTTGTGCGGTTCTGCTGCCCGGCGGCGCGATCCAGTTTACCAAGCCTTGAGACGGCAACGCGCCGCTGGATCCGACATCCGTCCAATCGCGCGCCACCGCGGATCAGCCAATGGCAATGCATAGCGACGTGGACCACAGCGTTAGCCCGCCGCGCATCGCGATTCCGCGCGACTATAACGCTGCCGCCGATTTGATCGACCGCAATCTTCACGCCGGGCGCGCGGCAAAGGTCGCGTATCACGACGACCACGCGTCGCACACCTATGCTGAACTCGCCGAACGCGTCGACCGCGTTGCCAGTGCACTCGTTGCGTTGGGCGTGCAAATGGAGCAGCGAGTGCTGCTGTGCCTCCACGACACGATCGATTTCCCGGCCTGCTTCCTCGGCAGCATCAAGGCTGGCGTCGTTCCGATCGCGGCCAATACCTTACTCACGACCGCCGACTACGGATACATGCTGCATGATAGCCGCGCGCTCGTGCTCATCGTGTCCGAGTCGCTGCTACCGACGTTCACCCCGTTGCTGGAGACGTCGCCGTTCCTGAAGCATGTGATTGTCTCGGGTGCCGACGCGCAAGGGCATTTGTTGCTGTCGGCCCTGCTCGCGCAAGCAGAAGCTCGTTTCGAACCCGCGAAGACGACCTGCGACGACGCGTGCTTTTGGCTCTATTCATCGGGTTCGACGGGCGCACCGAAGGGCACCGTTCATGCCCATTCGAGCTTGATCCAGACCGCCGAGTTATACGCACGGCCGATCCTCGGCATCCGCGAGAATGATGTTGTCTTCTCTGCAGCAAAGCTTTTCTTCGCGTACGGCCTGGGTAACGCGCTGACTTTCCCTCTGGCTATTGGAGCTACCACCGTATTGATGGCGGAACGGCCGACACCTGCCGCAGTATTCGCGCGCCTCCGCAAATATCAACCGACGATTTTCTACGGAGTACCGACGCTTTTCGCGGCCATGCTTGCGAGCCCTGACCTGCCGCAACGCGCGGAGCTAGCTCTACGAATATGTGCGTCCGCCGGCGAAGCGCTGCCGCTCGATATCGGAAGACGCTGGACCGAGCGTTTCGGCGTCGATATCCTCGACGGGATAGGCTCGACCGAGATGCTGCATATCTTTCTGTCGAATCGCCCCGGAGACGTGCGCTATGGCACGACCGGCAAGCCCGTTCCCGGGTATGAAGTGCGGCTCATCGATGATGAAGGAGGCCCAGCCAAGCAGGGCGAGATCGGCGAGCTGCAAGTTGCCGGGCCGACCAGCGCCAAGTTTTACTGGAATAACAGAGAGCGCAGCAGGAACACCTTCCACGGGCCATGGACTAAGAGCGGCGACAAATACCGTCGCGACGAAGACGGCTACTATGTCTATGCCGGCCGCGCTGATGACATGCTCAAAGTCGGTGGCGTCTATGTTTCTCCGGCCGAGGTAGAGTCGGCTCTGATTACACATGACGCTGTATTGGAGGCCGCCGTCGTCGGTCACGCTGACGAGAGCGAGCTCATCAAGCCAAAAGCATTCGTCGTACTCAAGCGTGGTTACTCGGCAGACACCGAGCTCGCCGCACGCCTGAAGGACCACGTCAAGGCACGCCTCGCACCGTACAAGTATCCCCGCTGGATCGAATTTGTCGAGGAGCTGCCAAAGACGGCGACCGGCAAGATTCAACGTTTCAAGCTGCGAGCACGCGCCTGACGCCGCACGCAAAGCGTGTTGGTGACGGACGCTTCCGCCGCTGCTAACATTTGCCAAGAAACTATTGTTTGCACTGGGAGGAGTTTGTCATGACTAGTCGTCGCAAGTTCGTGCAGCAAGTGGCCGCACTGGGCACGCTCTCGGCCGCCAGCGCGATCGCGCCAACGCTTGCGCGCGCCCAAGCTGCAAAGCTCCGAGTTGGGCTGATGCTGCCGTATACGGGGACGTTTGCTGCGCTTGGCAACGCGATCACCAACGGCTTCAAACTGGCGATCGAAGAGAACGAAGGCAAGGTAGGAGGCAGGGACATCGAGTATTTCACGGTCGACGATGAATCAGAGCCCGCGAAGGCAACCGACAATGCCAACCGTCTGGTTCAGCGCGACAAGGTCGATGTGCTTGTCGGAACCGTTCACTCCGGCGTGGTCATGGCGATGGTCAAGGTCGCGCGTGACTCCCAGACGCTGCTAATCATTCCCAACGCGGGTGCCAACGCCGCGACCGGAAGCCAGTGCGCGCCGAACATATTTCGCACATCGTTCACCAACTGGCAGCCGGCCCATCCAATGGGCAAGGTGATGTACGACAAGGGCCATCGCAAGGTGGTCACGCTCACATGGAAGTACGGCGCGGGCGAAGAGTCGATCGAGAGCTTCAAGGAAGCCTTCACCAAGCTCGGTGGCTCCATCGCCAAGGAAATGTATCTCCCCTTCCCCAACGTCGAATTTCAGCCCTTCATCACCGAGATCGGATCGCTCAAGCCCGACGCGGTATTCGTGTTTTTTGCCGGCGGCGGCGCGGTGAAGTTCACCAAGGACTACGCGGCGGCGGGATTGAAAGACAAAATCCCGCTCTACGGCAGCGGCTTTCTCACCGACGGCACCCTCGAGGCCCAGGGCGCCTCGGCGCAAGGCTTGCTGACGACGCTGCACTACGGCGACGGAATCGAGAACGCGAAGAACAAGCAGTTTCGCTACGCCTACGGTAAGAAGTATGGCGTCCAGGCGGATGTCTACGCCGTGCAAGGATACGACGCGGGGTTGCTGCTCGGCGGCGGACTCGCCGCCGTCAAGGGCAGCTTCGGTGATAAAAAGGCTCTCTACGCCGCGCTGGAGAAAGTGAAGGTCGACAGCCCGCGTGGCGCGTGGACGATGTCGAGGGCGCACAATCCAATCCAGGACATCTATCTCAGGCGCGTCGAAGGCAATGCGAACCAGGTGATCGGCGTCGCCTGGAAGGCGCTCGAGGACCCGGCGCGCGGCTGCAAGATGGGAGCGTAGTCGCTTCGTTTCGCAAATCTCAATAAGCGGGGCCACAAGTCCTGCTTTGTCCTTGCCGCGGGATCGATTGCCGCCCGGCGGTCGCGAAAGCATCGCATGGAATGGTTGATCCAGATCCTCAATAGCGTGCAGTACGGCCTGCTCCTGTTTCTGGTCGCCAGCGGGCTCACGCTGATCTTCGGGATCATGGGCGTGATCAACCTCGCGCACGGAAGCTTCTACATGATCGGCGCCTACCTCGCGTTCTCGCTCACGCAATGGACCGGCAATCTGTGGACGGCATTGCCGCTTGGCATCATCCTCGCCGCGGTGCTGGGCCTGGTTCTGGAGCGGCTGCTGATCGAGCGTCTGTACCACCGCGATCATCTCCACCAGGTGCTGCTTACTTTCGGACTCATTCTGGTGTTCGAGGAGCTGCGCAGCATCATCGTCGGCGACGACGTCCACAGCGTCGTCATCCCTGCGATCCTCGGCGGCTCGCTGCCGCTCACCGAAAACCTCTCCTATCCGGTGTACCGGCTGTTCATCTCCGCGGTCTGTCTCGCGCTCGCCGCGGCGATGTATTTGACAATCCAGAAGACGAGGCTCGGCATGATGATCCGCGCCGGCGCGTCCAATCCCGAAATGGCGCAGTCGCTCGGGATCAACATCCGATGGATCCACGCGCTGGTCTTTGCCGCCGGCGTCGCGCTGGCGGCTTTCGCGGGCATGATCGCCGCCCCGGTCTCATCGGTGTTTCCCGGCATGGGAAATCAGGTGCTCATCGTCTGCTTCGTCGTGGTGGTCATCGGCGGCATCGGCTCGCTCAAAGGCGCGCTTGTGGCATCGCTCCTGATCGGCTTTGCCGACACCTTCGGCAAGGTGCTCGTCCCCGAGCTCGCCGGCGTCGCGGTCTACCTGCTGATGGCCATCGTGCTGCTGTTTCGTCCGGCCGGGCTGTTCGGACGCGGCTGACGATGCGGACGCGCACGCTCGTCTTGTCGCTGCTCGCCGGCGTCGCCGTGCTGGCGTTTTTTCCGGCGCTCGCCGAAAAATTCTACGTGCAGCTGGTGACCAAGATCATGATCCTGTCCATCTTCGCGCTGTCGCTCGATCTGCTGGTGGGCTACTCGGGGCTGGTGAGTCTTGGCCACGCGGCATACTTCGGCGTGGCCGCGTACACGCTCGCGTTGGCGGCTCCGGCGAGCGACCCGGCCAATTTCTGGCTCACCCTGCCGCTGTCGCTTGCCGCGAGCGCTTTCACCGCGCTCGTCATCGGGGCGTTGGTGGTGCGCACCTCGGGCGTGTATTTCATCATGGTCACGCTCGCCTTCGCGCAAATGGTCTATTACTTCTTTCACGACACCCGTGTCGCCGGCGGGTCGGACGGGATGTACATCGACACGCGGCCCAGCATCGGCATCGCGGCAGTCGATCTCGCCGACGACCTGCACTTTTACTATATGGTGCTCGCTCTGCTCGCCGGCGTTTTTGTCCTGCTGGCGCTGATCCTGCGCTCGCCATTCGGTCGCGCGCTGCAAGGCATCAAGGTCAACGAGCAGCGCATGCGGGCGCTGGGCTTCGCAACGCGGCGCTATAAGCTTGCCGCGTTCGTCCTGGCCGGTACGCTGGCGGGGCTCGCGGGATATCTCGCCGCCGCCAAGGAAGGCTACGTCAATCCGGAGCTCATGGCCTGGCACCAGTCCGGAGTGGTGCTGATGATGCTGATCCTGGGTGGGATGGGCACGCTCCTCGGTGCCGTGATCGGCACCTTTTCGTACGTTCTGCTGCAGGAATGGTTCTCGACGCTCACCAAGCATTGGCTGCTGTTGATGGGCGGCTTCATCATCGTCACGGTGCTGCTTTTTCCGCAGGGACTGGCCGGATTGCCGCGGACGCTCGCGGCGCGGTCGCGGTCCGGGCTCCGCGAAAAGAATGGCGATGCTTGAGCCGATTCTGGCAACCGCAAACCTGACCCGGCGCTTCGGCGGATTGACCGCCGTCGATGGCGTGGCGCTGGAGTTGGCCGACCACAGCATCCATGCCATCATCGGACCGAACGGCGCGGGCAAATCGACGCTGGTCAACCTGCTGTCGGGCGAGCTCAAGGCCTCCGCCGGCACCGTTCGCCTGCGCGGTGAAGACATCACCAACTGGACCCCCGATCGCATCGCGCGCCACGGCGTGGCCCGCACCTTTCAGCATTCGAATCTGTTCCCCAGCTTCAGCGCGTTCGAAAATTGCCGTCTCGCCGCGCAGTCGCGCGATTCCGGCCTGACTCACTGTATGACACGCTGCCTGAGCCCGGCCGAGTCGTACCGAGAATGGAGCGACGCAGCCGATCGAGCGCTCGCGATCGTCGGCCTGGCTGCGCGCGGCGGCCTGTCTGCCGGCGCCCTTTCGCACGGCGAGCGACGCGCTCTCGAGATCGCCATGTCGCTGGCAACCTCACCTTCCATCCTCCTTCTGGACGAGCCGCTCGCGGGCATGGGCGCCGAGGAGTCCGCGCGCATCGTCGGCCTCCTCAAGCAACTGTCAGCGGGACACGCCATCCTGCTGATCGAGCACGACATGGACGCCGTCTTTGCGCTGGCTGACTGCCTCACAGTGATGGTCAACGGCGCGGTCCTGGCCACCGGCGACCCGCAGGCCATTCGCGCGAATCCCGATGTACAGCGCGCCTACCTTGGCGCGGACTCGACACTCCTGCCAGTCTGACATGCTCGACGCACGCGGCCTGCATACCTTCTACGGCAGCAGCCACATCCTGCGTGGCGTGGATTTTTCGGTCGCCGAAGGTGAGGTCGTCGCGCTCATGGGGCGAAACGGAATGGGCAAAACGACGCTGATCCGCTCCATGCTGGGACTCGTGCGTCCGCGCTCGGGAACGGTCACTCTGGCGGGAGCACCGGTGACCGGATCGCCGCCCTTTCGCATCGCACGCCTCGGCGTCGCCTACATCCCCGAGAGGCGCGGCGTTTTTCCGAACCTCACGGTGCGCGAGAACTTGTTGATGGCGGCGCGCCGTGACCCGGGCGCGCGCGCGAGCTGGACGCTTTCGCGTGTCCTGCAAACGTTCCCGCGATTGGCGGAACGGCTCTCGCATCTGGGCACGCAGTTATCCGGAGGCGAGCAGCAGATGCTGACCATCAGCCGCGCGCTGATGACCCATCCTAGAATCCTGATTCTGGACGAGGCGACGGAAGGTCTGGCGCCGCTGGTCGCGCGCGAAATCTGGCAAACGATACGCGCGCTGCGCGATGGCGGCATGGGCATCGTGATCGTCGACAAGAACTTCGTCATGCTGTCTCAGCTCGCGCACCGCTGCGTCATCCTGGTGAAGGGACGCAAGGTGTTCGACGCGCCGCCAGCAGAGCTCGCCGCCGACCCGGGATTGCGCGCGCAATACCTCGGCGTCTAGCGGCTTTCCCCGGGGCGCGATTGTCCTTGACCGAAATCGTGGACATCGCGGGCCAGGAACTGGAGTGCGTGCATATCGGCACCGATCGTCCGGGACCGACGCTCGTATTTCTGCACGAGGGCCTGGGCTCCGTGGCGCTGTGGAGGGACTTTCCGCGGCGCGTCGCCGACGCGACGGCACTCCCGGCGCTGATTTACTCGCGTGCGGGATATGGGCGTTCGACACCGCTCGCGGCGGCTCGTACGCCGCGCTACATGCACGACGAGGCGATGGTAACGCTTCCCGCACTCCTCGACGCGCTCGGCATCGTCGATCCGATTCTAATCGGCCACAGCGATGGCGCGTCGATCGCGCTGATCCACGCCGGCGCACGCGCTCGTCCGGTACGCGCGCTGGTCGCGCTCGCGCCTCACGTATTCGTCGAAGAGCTATCGATCGCCAATATCGCGCGGGCCAGACATGACTACGAAAGCGCCGACCTGCGCGCGAAGCTCGGTCGCTATCACGTCGACGTCGATTCGGCGTTTCGCGGCTGGAACGACATCTGGCTCTCACCTGCGTTTCGCGACTGGAATATCGAACCCTACCTGCCGGGCGTCGACTGTCCGCTGCTGCTGATTCAGGGTCGCGACGATGAATACGGAACGCTGGCGCAGCTCGATGCCATCGAGCGTCGGGTCTCCGGCCGCGTCGACCGGGTCGAGCTTTTCGATTGTGGACACTCGCCGCATCGCGACCAGCCGCAGGCAACGCTCGCCGCAATCGCCGGTTTCGTCTCCGGGCTTAACTAGCCCGCGCTCGCCTTTTTCAGCGCGAGCGCGCGTTCGTAGATACGATTTTTCGGCATGGCGGTGGCAGCGACCGCGATCCTGACCGTTTGCGCCAGGGGCAGTTCCGCGAGCAGCGCCGAGAGGAGTGCGTCGTTGCTCTCGATCTCCGCCGGCAGCGACGGCGCCGGCGGTTCGACGATCAGCACGAACTCGCCGCGCTTTCGATTCGTATCGGCCGCAAGCCATGCCGCGGCGTCGCCCAGAGGGGAGCGATGGATCGTCTCGAAGCGCTTGGTGAGCTCGCGCGCGATGACTAACTGGCGCTCAGGCCCAAGCGCCGCTGCCAGAGCGTCGAGCGTCGCGACAATCCGGTGCGGCGCCTCGTAGAACACCAGCGCGCAGCCGAAGGTTCGCAAGCGCTCGATCTCCTTGGCCCTTGCGCTTGCGCTCGCCGGAAGAAATCCGCAGAACAGCCATCGCGACGCCGCGAGCCCGGACGCCGACAACGCGGCGATGACCGCGCTCGGCCCGGGAACCGGCGCGACGGCAAAGCCCGCGTCGATCACCGCGCGCACCAGCGCCGCACCGGGATCGCTTATCGCCGGGGTTCCTGCATCAGTCACCAGCGCGACGCGCTTGCCGGCGGCGAGCCAGGCGATGACCTCGTCCGCGCGCTGCCGCTCATTGTGTGCGTGCAAGGATGCGAGACGCCCCGTGATGCCATAGTGCGACGTCAGTGTTGCGGTGATTCGCGTATCCTCCGCGGCGATGATATCGGCCTCACCCAGGACGTCGAGCGCGCGCAAGGTGATGTCGCGCAGATTACCGATGGGTGTGGCGACCACATATAATGTTCGCGCCAGCACCGGCGACGGCTCCCCTCTGGTCATTACGATGTTCCCTTTCTCGATGGCGCAAGCGTTTGGCTTGAGATGCGTGCGCGGTGTCGCGCCGATCGCATTGCTGCTCGCCGTCGCCGCTTGCACCACCACGCCATTCTCCGGTGGCCGGCCCGCCGGGGCAACCGCCCCGCGTGCGGGTCCTTCGGCGCCGACAGCCTCACCGGTGCCCGCACCGATTCTTCCCGCGCCCGTCCTCGTCGCGCCGCCGGCGCTTCCTTCGGGCGAGGTGGTTACGCGCCCACTGCCGCCGGCCATGACCACACCGCAGGTCACCAGTGACGCAATTGCGTTGTTGCTACCGCTGGAGTCACCGTCGTACGGTCCGGCGGCGGCGGCGGTGAAGGCAGGCTTCCTCGCCGCCGCCGATCGCGCCGGGATCACCTCCCGAATCCGCGTGATCGGCCATGGCGACGACGGTGTCTTGCCGGGCCTCGCGGTAGCTGCGGACGCAGGCGTCGCCCTGGTCGTCGGCCCGTTGACCCGCGACGATCTCAAGACCGTCATCGCCATGGCACCTTCGCGTCCGCGCATGCTCGCGCTCAACCAGACCGACGACGGCTCGCCATTGCCCGACAATGCATACGCGCTGGCGCTTGCAGTCGACAATGACGCCGCCCAGATCGCGCGTGCGGCCAGGACGGACGGCGTTCGTTCGTTTGCCGTCGTTGTGAGCGGCGGCGCGCTGCAGCGCCGATTTGCCGCGGCGTTCACCGCCGAATGGCAAAATGCGGGAGGAGCTCCTCTGAGTCAGTATCGCTTCGATCCCAACCCGGAATTGCTGGGTCAGCTCCGACGCGAGCTCGCAGCGCATCCTCCCGACGCGGTACTGCTGGCGATCGACGGCGAAGACGTCGCGCTGGCGAAGTCGTTTCTGCCGCAGGTTCGAGTCTATGCGGTGAGTCAAATCGCCGACGACTTGTCGCCACCGATGTTGAGAGATCTCGAAGGCGTGCGCTACATCGAGATTCCGTGGCTCGCGGAGCCCGAAACACTGGCCTCGGCGGGGCCGACGCGGACGCGGTACGACAGCCCGCTGCTCGAGCGGCTGTATGCCCTCGGCCTGGACGCTCTGGCGCTGGCGCAGATGTTCGCCGAGCCGGTACCTCCCGATCGTGTCGAGCTGGACGGAGCGACCGGCCATCTTTCGCTGACGCCCGCCCGCACTTTTGCGCGCCAGGGCAGGATGATGGTGATCCACGACGGACGCGCGATGCCCGACCCGGCTAGTCCATGAGCGCCGGGTGAACGCGGGCGCAGCCGCCGAAACCCTTGCCGCCGAATTCCTCGAGGCGCATGGGCTCGCCGTCGTCAAGCGCAATTATCGCTGCCGCGGCGGCGAGATCGATCTCATCGCGCGCGACGGAACTACGCTGGTGTTCGTCGAAGTGCGCCTGCGCAGCAGCAGCGCCTTCGGCGGAGCGCGCGCCAGCATCACCGCCGCCAAGCGCCGCCGGATCAAGTTCGCCGCCGGCCTTTTTCTGTCGAATTTGAGGCGCGAGCCGCCGTGTCGCTTCGATGCCATCTTGCTCGACGGACTGGACCTGGCGCGAATCGAATGGCTGGTCGACATCGATATCGACTAGGGGACCGTCGACCCGCTGGTGCGAAACAACCGGGCTGGTCTCAAACGATCGAACCGCGGCGAAGCGGCATCGCAACGATTGTTGCTACAATCAAATTTTATAAACCTTCCTCGCTTCGATGGACCTAGCATCGCGTATCAGGGCGCACTTCGCGGAAAGCGCCGAGCTCAAGCTCGCGGCAGCGGAGGCGATGGCGCCGCAGATCGTCCGTGCCGCGGCGCTGATGACCGATTGCCTGCTGGCCGACGGCAAGCTGCTGGCATGCGGCAACGGCGGTTCGGCTTCGGACGCACAGCATTTTGCGGCGGAGATGGTCGGCCGCTTCGAACGCGAACGCCCCGAGCTGCCGGCGATCTCGCTTACAACCGACACCTCGATTCTGACCGCGATCGCCAACGATTACGATTTCGGCCAAGTGTTCGCAAAGCAGGTTCGCGCGCTGGGCCGCGCGGGCGACGTGTTGCTGGCCATTTCGACATCGGGCAATTCCGGC
This sequence comes from Casimicrobiaceae bacterium, assembly GCA_035568975.1. Taxonomy (GTDB): domain Bacteria; phylum Pseudomonadota; class Gammaproteobacteria; order Burkholderiales; family Casimicrobiaceae; genus PALSA-1003. The sequence goes on along the minus strand of DATMNH010000366.1, from coordinate 47,147 downwards.
AACGTGACTGCAGCCGTCGCAGCGGCGCACGAGCGCGAGATGCGGGTGATTGCGCTGACCGGCAAAGGTGGCGGCCGCATCGGTGAACTCCTGTCGTCCGCCGATGTCCATCTGTGCGTACCGCATTCCAGCACGGCGCGGATTCAGGAAGTCCACATACTGACCATTCATTGCCTGTGCGATGCCATCGACGCGAGCTTGCTCGGAGACGAATCATGATACGCGGCATGACGCCGCGCCCGCCGTCGGCATTTTTCATCTTCGTGGCAGCGGCAATTTTCGCCTGCGCGTTCGGCTTGAGCGGCTGCATTCCGCTGGCGATCACGGGCGTCGTCGCCACTGCGCAGGTCGCCACCGACCGCCGCACTACCGGTGCGCAGCTCGATGACGAGCTGATCGAAGACAAGACCGCCGGACAGGTTCTCGAGCGCTACAAGGGCAATGATGTTCACGTCAATGTCACCAGCTATAACGGCAATGTCCTGCTGACCGGTGAGGTACCCTTCGAAAGCGTGAAGACCGACATCGGCGGGATCGCGGGCAGGATGCCGAAGGCGCGCAGCGTGCAAAACGACCTGCTGATCGGCGCCGCCACGAGCTTGGGCTCGCGCAGCAATGACACGCTGATTACGTCCAAGGTCAAATCCAGGTTTGTCGAAACCAACCAGTTTCAGATCAACCATGTCAAGGTCGTGACCGAGCGAGGCATTGTCTACCTTATGGGCATCGTGCGCGCCGAGGAAGGAAACGCCGCGGCGGAAATCGCGCGCACGACCAGCGGCGTCCAGCGCGTCGTCAAGGTGTTCGAGTACATCAATTGACGAGCTTTGCGGCGCCCGCGTTCGCTGTCAAGTTGGCCGCGCGGGAGGACCTGGCAGCGCGAATCGCGGCGCTCGATCGACCCCTGGTCTTCACCAATGGCGTGTTCGACATTCTTCATCGAGGGCACGTCACCTATCTCGACCATGCGCGACGTCTCGGCGCGTCGCTGGTGGTCGGCGTCAACACCGACGCCTCGGCTCGCAAGCTGAACAAAGGCGCTGACCGACCGCTCAATCCGCTCGAGGAGCGGATGGCGGTTCTCGCGGCGCTGGAATCGGTGAACTTGGTCGTAGCTTTCGACGAAGAAACTCCGCTCCAACTCGTTCTGCAGTGTCATCCCGATATCATCGTCAAGGGCGGAGATTACGACGTCACAACGACGGTCGGCGCCGCCGAAGTGCTAGCCTGGGGCGGACGCTTCGAATCCATCCCGCTCCTCGCCGGTCGGTCGACCAGCATGCTGCTGAAAAAGATCCGTCGCTAGTCGCCGCTCTCGCCGCTGCCACGCATCGGAGTTGCCGGCTCCTGTGAACATGCAGCGCGGAAAAGAGCGCCGCGGCTTTGTTATACTTGCCTGTCTGGCGAAAGCGCCCTCATGTTCCAAATTCTCGATGCCTTGCAATTGAAGGTGCTCCTCGAAGGCGACGACCGGCCGCGCGTGCTCGATGTCCGCACCGCGGGCGAGTTTGCGCGCGGGACGATTGCCGGCGCGCAGCACGTAGAGCTTGGCACATTGCCGGCGAAAGCCGACGCTTTTGATCCTGGCGCGCCGGTCGTTCTGGTCTGTCAATCCGGGGCGCGCTCTGCGCAAGGATGCGCCTGGATGGACCAGCGCGGGTTTCAGCGCGTCTACAACCTCGGTGGCGGCATCGCCGGCTGGACGCGTGCGGGACTACCGCTTGCGAGTTAGGGTCTCATGATGGAAGCCATTGTTCATTTTGATCGGGAGGTTGATGCGCGGGGGCTGAACTGCCCGTTGCCGATCCTGCGCACCAAGAAAACCCTCAACGGCATGAGCAGCGGCCAAGTGTTGCGCATCCTCGCCACCGACCCAGCGGCGGTCCGCGATTTTGAGGCGTTCGCGAAGCAGACCGGAAATCAATTATTGCAGCACGGCGAGCAGGACGGGGCGTTTTTCTTCCTGCTCAAGCGCAAGTAACGCGGAGGCGACTCGGGCGCCTGAGCTTCCCGTGCATGTTTCGCCGGCAAAACACTGGATCAGCTATGACCGATAACAGTAAGCAAGCAAGCGTCGCTGATGACACGGCACGCGTCCTCGAACTCACGTCGGATAACTTCGCCAAGTCCATCGACGATCATCCGTTCGCAATCGTCGACTTCTGGGCGCCGTGGTGCGCGCCCTGCCGGGCGTTCGCGCCCGTCTTTGCTGCCGCCGCGGCAAGACATCCCGATGGCTTGTTCGCCAAGGTCAACACCGAAGATCAGCAGCAAATCGCCGCGCAGTTCGGCATTCGATCGATTCCGACGCTGATGATCTTTCGCGACAACATAATCGTGTTCTCGGAAGCTGGAGCGCTGAGCGCCGGTGCTTTGGAGCAGGTGCTTGGTGCAGCCAAAGCGCTGGATATGGAGGCCGTGCGCCGCAGTATCGAAGCGCAGGACGCCGCCAGCGAGTCCGAAGCCGCGAGCCCGGGGGCCTAGCGCCGGTATCGGTTAAGGAAGTCGGCGACGATGCCGCGCTGACTCTTGTCGATTGCCGATTCGAGAGTTCGATCCGTGGGATCGTATTGCGCGGCCTTGCGGAACGCGTTGATCGCCTCCTGGTGGTAGCCTTGCGCCTGAAGCGAGTACCCGAGGCAACGCCACGGTTCGGCGCTCCAGAATTCGAGGTCCGACCAGGCGCGGCAGATCTCAGTCGCGCGGCGCCAGTTCCCGGCCTGCAGCATGCGCGGCCCCTCGCCGCGGAAAAGCGAAAGTCGCGCCTGCCGGTCCGCAAACAGCGCGGTCGTGTCGACATCATTGGCAGAGGTGGTTACCACTGGTTCCGGACTCTGAAACGACTCGCCTATGCCTTTCGCGATCGCGCTGATCTTGCCAACGTCGCCTTGAAAACCGCGCGGCAGCAGTGAGGGCGGCGATGGCACCCAAGCCACTACGGCGTTCTTGGCGGCAGTGATCGAATCGGCCATCGGCTCATGCCACGCGACACCGTAAAGCCAAAGCATTGCCGCCAATCCAACCACTCCGGTAATGGTATTCAGCACTCCAGGCGGACTGTGGGTCACGAGACAATCCTCTGCGAAATCCCAGTCGGTCTCGCCACGTTGCGCAATCTTCTCGTACGAGATCGCAACCATTATTGGCGCTAACAGAGGAAATCCGCAGCCAATGCCCTCCCACCAGACACGAAACGAGCGCCGCAGCGCGCGGCGCAACTGCGCCCGAACGTCGCGCCGGGCGTAGGCGTCGCTGATTGAAAACTGGAGATAGATGCCGAACAGCCATTTGCCCGGAGTGAGCTGCAGTGCCGCGATCAGCAACGCCTCGATCGGCACCCAACTCAACGTGATCAGGATCGGCGCGAACAAGGGATGCCCCACCCAGAACGCGGTATTGTCGCTGATCATCCCGGCGCTGTGCAGCGCCGAGAGCAGAAGCGCGAGCACCAGTCCCCAGATCGAATAATCGAACAGCCGCGCGGCCAGTCGGTTCCAAGGCCGGGGCTCGCTGGTGCGACCGGCTTTCGCCCGCTCCAGCTCGGCCATGCGCAACTGGAAGATCCAACTCGCGTCCTCCTGGGGGGCGTCCGTTCCCAGAAAAACGCTTTTTTCCCGTCGCCAGTTCAGGATCGCCAGGTCAGTTTGCGGAACCAGCTCCGGCGCGGGGCTGATTCTGCGTTGACGTACCCACGCCAGCCCGTGGACGACGCCATAGACCAGAGCGAGCGCGAGAAGCAACAGCGTCAGCCAGACCAGGACCTGCTTCGCGACCAGCACCGCGTCGACGGGCGTCACGAACACGATCGCCGCCGCGATGAAAGCTCCGAAGAACACACACAGGGCAAGCTGGCCGAGCGTCGAGCGCCCGATCGAGGCGACACGCTCGGTTAAGCCCGGATGGTGCGGATGCTTTTCCCGTGGGACCGAAGGCAGCGTCAATGCCTTTTCGTCGGCGACGTCGATGACGTCATCGCGGGTCGCAGTTCCCCCGAGCGTGCCCGCGACATTGCTCACGAAGTGCGCAATCCGCTGCTCGGTATTGGCCTCGGTCGTGACGGAGAGCTCCTTGTCGTAATGGAGCCGATGCTCCCGATCGCTGAGTATGCGGCTGGCATGATTTATAAAGCGGAGTGCTTCTTCGACATTGCCCTGTCCGTCGCGCGTTTTCGCATAATATTTTCGGATCAGGCGGCGCAGCGCGGCCCGCACTTCCTCTTCCGACGCGAGCTGCGGAATCCCGAGCGCTTCGTACAACGTCGCTTTCATTGAATTATCTGGGCGGAAAAGGAACGGATTCTGACATTGGAATATTCCGGTAAATGGAGTTCCAATGCAAGCCGAGAGTCTTCGCACCTCCCCAACAAGGCGTCGGAGTGGCGCCCTGCGGCATTCGGTGCCGCGCTACGTCAGTCTGGTGCGGCTGGATCCGAAAACGCCCCGTTTGGCGTGGCCATGACCATAAAAAAGCGGCCGAACCGGCCGCTTTCCCTCATTTTCCCTGGGACCACGCTTGAGGCAGACGCTTACTCGCCCTGCTTGCCGCCTTCGCGGTGCGCCAGCTTCTCGCGAATGCGAGCCGATTTTCCCGAACGATCGCGCAGGTAATAGAGCTTTGCCCGCCTCACATCGCCTTTGCGTTTCACTTCGATACTCGCAATAAGCGGAGAATAAGTCTGAAATGTCCGCTCGACGCCTTCGCCGCTCGAAATCTTGCGCACGACGAACGACGAGTTCAGGCCCCGGTTCCGCTTTGCGATCACGACGCCCTCGTACGCCTGCACCCGTTTGCGCTCACCCTCGACGACATTGACATTGACGATGACGGTGTCTCCCGGTGAGAACTCGGGCACGGTCTTGCCCAGGCGGGCAATTTCTTCCTGTTCCAGCGTATCGATGATATTCATCTTTCGTGTGCTCCGTGAATGTTACGGCCGGTGCCCTTGTGCGCAGCGCGAGAATCGCCGTCCGTTGCGCAGCCTTTGTTGTCGATCACTTCCAATGCTACTGCGGTTTTTTTCCTTCGTCCGACATTTGTTTGAGCTCGCTTAAGTATTCCTTGAGCAGACTCGTCTCCTCTTCGCTCATCCCTCGCGCCGCGAGCAAATCCGGGCGCCGCAGCCAAGTCCGCCCCAGCCCCTGCTTGCGTCTCCAGCGCGCTATCGCCGAGTGGTCCCCGCCCAACAGTACCGGCGGCACGGCGTGGCCCTCGTAGGTCTCCGGCCGCGTGTAGTGCGGGCAATCGAGCAGGCCGTCGACAAACGACTCTTCGACCTTCGACCGTTCATCATTCAACACGCCCGGCAGCTGCCGGACCACCGCGTCGATGAGCAGCAGCGCTGGAAGCTCGCCGCCGGAAACGACAAAATCTCCTACCGCCAATTCCAGATCCACCTCGTGTTCCAGGAGCCGCTCATCGACCCCTTCGTAGCGCCCGGCAAGCAATACCATACCTGGCCCCGCGGAGAGTTCGACCACCCGCCGATGGGTAAGCCGCTCGCCCTGCGCCGACAGATGCACCACCGGCGCCGCGGCGATTCCCGCGGCAAGCAAGGCCTCGCGCGCCGTGCGCAACGCCTTTCCAAGCGGTGCCGCGGTCATCACCATTCCCGGACCTCCGCCGTAGGGCCTGTCGTCGACGCTACGGTAGCTGTTCGTCGCAAAATCTCGCGGGTTGTGACAGCTTAAAGTCCAGATCCCTCTCTCCAGGGCACGCCCGGTCACGCCGTAGCACGCCGCAGCCTCCACCATTTCGGGGAAAAGCGTGACGATTTCGATCCGCATGCCTTGACCCGCGCTCGAGGCGGGCACCTTTCAATAGTCCGCCGGCCAATCCACCATGATCCGACCCGCGGCAAGATCGATCGCGTCGACATACGCGGCAACGACCGGAATCAGTCGAGCGCTGCCGTCCTCCGCTTCCACACGCAGTACCGGGTGCGCGCCGGTATCGAGTACCGTGCTTACCCGGCCGAGCTTCTCTGCCGCCCGGTTGACGACAGCCAGTCCAACCAGATCAGACCAATAATATTCGCCGGTGTCCGGCTCGGGCAACGCCGAGCGAGGCACAGCGACCCAGGCGCCCCGCCACTGGAGGGCAGCTTCGCGATCAGCGACCCCGTCGAGTGCCGCGACCAGCGTGTCGCCGTGTTGCCGCGCCGCTCGCACCGTAAATTCCCGCCATGCGTCGGCCTCTCGCGCCGGCGCGAGCCACCACTTCGGGTGGTCCAGAAGCGTCGCGATCGAAGCGGTGTAGGTCCGCGCCTTGATCCAGCCCTGGATGCCGTAGGGGGCCAGAACGCGCGCCATGACCACCATCGCCCCCGCAGCTCCCGACCCGGAGTTCGGTGATGCGTTCGCCGCGCTCCCTGGCTTGGTTTCCCGGATTACGTTTGTTGCTCTATTCAGCGTTTACCACAGGCGTCGGAACCGCCTTCGCGAGGACGGCTTTCTTCACCAGGCCCGCAACCGTGTCCGAGAGCATCGCACCTCGATGCTTCCAATGATCGATACGATCGAGCGAAAGCCTTAAGGCCTCTTCGCCGTCTCCTGCAATCGGGTTGTAGAAGCCGACGCGCTCGATGAACCGCCCGTCGCGACGGTTGCGCGAATCGGCCACGACGACGTTGAAAAAAGGCCGCTTCTTGGCGCCGCCCCGAGCCAGTCTGATGACAACCATCGCGAATTCCGCCTGAACAGAAAAAGACATTGATTATACGACGAAAAAGCCGCCATTGGCAATCATGCCCGACGGCCGCCGTGAGGCTTTCGACTAACGCAGTCCCGGAAACGCACCCTTCAGCCCGCGCAGCATTTTTTGCATGCCGCCCTTCGCCACCATCTTCATCATCTTCTGCGTCTGCTCGAATTGGGCCAGAAGGCGGTTCACTTCCTGCACCGACACGCCCGCGCCGGCGGCAATGCGTCGTTTTCGCGAAGCCTTGAGCAGCTCGGGCTTGGCCCGTTCGGCAGGCGTCATGGAATCGATGATTCCCACCAGCCTGCGGATGGCGCGCTCGTCGACCTGACTGCCTTGCGCCGCACGGGCCAGCTCGCCGGGCAGTTTGTCCAGGAGACTTTCCATCCCACCCATTTTTCGCATTTGGCTGATCTGCGCTTTGAAATCCTCGAGGTCGAAACCCTTGCCGGATTTCACCTTCTTCGCCAACGTGCGCGCCGCCTGTTCATCAACCTGCCGGTGAGCATCCTCGATCAGGGTCAGAACATCGCCCATGCCGAGGATGCGCGACGCCATTCGGTCGGGATGAAAAACTTCCAGCCCGGAAAGCTTCTCGCCGACACCGACAAACTTGATCGGCGCTCCGGTGACCTGGCGTACCGAAAGCGCCGCGCCGCCGCGCGCATCGCCATCGAGCTTGGTCAAGACGATACCCGTGAGCGGCAGGGTTTCGCGAAATGCTCTCGCGGTATTCACCGCATCCTGACCCTGCATCGCATCGACGACGAAAAGCGTTTCGACGGGGGCAACGGCGGCATGCAGCGCCGCAATCTCCTGCATCATCGCGTCATCGATCGCGAGCCGGCCCGCGGTGTCGACCAGCACTACGTCGTGATAATGGCGGCGAGCCCAATCGAGCGCCGCGTGCGCAATCGCGACCGGCGCCTCGCTCGCCGAAGACGGAAAGAAATCGACACCGACCTGGTTCGCAAGCAACCTGAGTTGTTCGATCGCGGCCGGCCGATAAACGTCGCAGCTCACCAGCAGCACTTTCTTGCGCATGTCGGCACGCAGCAGCCGCGCCAGCTTGCCCGCGGTAGTCGTCTTGCCTGCGCCCTGCAGGCCCGCCAACAGGATGACCGCCGGCGGCGCCACGGCCAGGTCGAGTGGCGTCGCGCTGCCACCCATGAGCGCCGCGAGCTCGCGCTGGACGACGCCGACCAGCGCCTGACCCGGCGTCAGCGAGCTGACGACGTCCTGGCCGACGGCCTTGTCGCGCACGGCGGATATGAAATCCCTGACCACCGGCAGCGCGACATCGGCCTCGAGCAGCGCCATGCGCACTTCGCGCAAAGCGTCCTGCATGTTGGCGTCGGTCAACCGCGCTTCACCGCGCAGTTGCTTCATGACACGGCCGAGCCGTGCGGTCAGATTGTCAAGCATCAGGGGGTGGAATCCACATGCGGCAACGACATGAGTGCGCTGGTGTAAACTCAATCAGCCGCGAGGCACTCTACGCATGATTTTACTCTACCTGCCGGTATCCGCCGCATATCTTGCGTCGGCGTGGCTCGAATGGCAGCGTCTGGTTCAGCCGGCGAAAACGGAACATCATCGCCGCGTTGCGATCGCTCCGTGGCTGACCGCCTGCGCGCTCACCGGGCACGCATTCCTGGTCTCGAGCGCGATCGTCGCCGTCGACGGGCTGGACTTGAGCCTCGCCAACGCGCTATCCGCGGTCGCCGGTCTGACCGCGTTGTTTGCCTGGCTCGGATCGCTCACCCGTTCGCTACCCGGCGTCGCGGTGGTCGCGCTGCCGGTGGCCGCGCTGGCGACATGGCTGCCTCTCCTGTTCGCGAATCCGCATCGATTCTCCTTCACCGAGGAGCCTTGGGCCGCGCTGCACATCGCCGTCGCCCTCATCGCGTATGCACTATTGATCGTCGCCACCATGCAGGCGCTGGTGTTGATGGGCTTGCAAAAGCGACTTCATCGCGGCCTGCCCGAGCCTAACGCCGGTGAGCTGCCCCCGCTTTTGACGATGGAGCAATTTCTTTTCCGTATCGTCGGCGCCGGATTCGCCTTGCTGACGCTGACGCTGGCGACCGGTATCTTCTTTTCCGAGCAGTTGTTCGGGAAACCGCTGACCTTGAATTACAAGACGGTATTCTCGGTGCTCGCCTGGTTTGCATTCGGCGCTCTGCTCGTGGGGCGGCACCGATTCGGTTGGCGCGGCCGCACCGCGCTCAACTGGATCCTGTTCGGCAGCGCATTGCTTCTGCTTGCCTATATCGGCAGCAAATTCGTGCTCGAAGTCATACTCCGGCGCTAGCGCGCTGAAAGCACCGGTTCCTTGACAGCGCCGCGACGCGGCCAAATACTCAGGCGCCCATTCTCCTTCGCCTCCTGATTTGAGCGACATTTCGGTTTCCACGCTTGTGCTCTGGGTGATCGTGTTGCTCGTCGTCTCGGGCTTCTTCTCGATCGCCGAGACCGCGATGATGGCCGTCAATCGCTACCGGCTACGTCTGCGCGCGCAGCGCGGCGCGCGAGGAGCGAAGCTCGCCCTGGACCTGCTCGCTCGCACCGACAAGCTCCTTGGCGTGATCCTGCTTGGAAATACGCTGGTTGCCGCCGCCGCGGCAACGCTCACCGCGGTTATCACCAAGCGGCTGTTCGGCGAAGGCGAGGTTGCGCTGGCCATAGGAGCGGTCGCGATCTCGTTCGCGCTGCTGGTCTTCTCGGAAATTGCGCCGAAGGTGGTAGGCGCGGCCCACGCCGACCGGCTCGCGCCGCTGGTGAGCTTCATCTTGTCGCCGATGCTCAAAGCGGCGACGCCGGTCGTCTGGTTCGTCAATCTTTTCGTGCAGGGCTTGCTCAAGCTGCTCCGACTGCAGCCCGGCCACCAACCCGAGGCGACGCTGTCTCAGGAAGAAGTGCGCAGCCTGGTGCTCGAAGGTCACTATTTCCGTGGCAAACATCGCGCCATGCTTGCCAATCTTCTCGATCTCGATTCGGTCACCGTCGACGACGTGATGACCCCGCGCAACCACATCGAGGCGCTCGACCTTTCGGAGAAACCGGCACTGCTAGCGCAGCAATTGGCGACCAGCTATCACACGCGCGTGCCGGTCTTCGAACACGCGTTGGATAACATCATCGGCGTCCTGCATCTGAAACAGGTTCTCCGGCTGCAGCAGGCAGGGGAAATGGATGCCGAGCACTTGCGGACCATTCTTCGGCCCGCGTATTTCATCCCCGCGGGGACGCCCCTTCTGGCACAACTGCAGCAGTTTCAGACGGACCGACAGCGTCTGGGGCTCGTCGTCGATGAATATGGCGAATTGCTTGGCTTGGTCTCCCTCGAGGACATCCTGGAAGAAATCGTCGGGGAGTTCACCACCCAGGCTCCCGGCGGGGCGGAAGTCTTTCAACGCGAGCCTGACGGCAGTGTTGTAGTAGACGGAATGGCTCCGCTGCGCATTCTCAATCGCAAGCTGGGCACCTCTTTTCCGCTTGAAGGCCCGAAAACCCTCAGCGGCTTGATCGTTGAGCATCTAGGCGATATACCGGACGCCGGAGTGAGCTTCCGCGTCGCCGGACAGACGGTAGAGGTCCTCCAAGTCCAGGACCACGCGGTGAGGGTCGTCAAACTGGCGCCGCCTGTGGGCCGCAGCCCTTTTCCGCCTTTACAAACCACGGGCGAGCAGGCATCATCGATAAGCTAACTTTTATGCGTCTGGAATATGCCCGCGAAGCCTCTCCGGAGCTTCTGCGCGATGCACTGACTCACAATGGCTACCAAGGCAGCAGCTCAGAACATCAGCGGATTGGCACGGGCGATGGTGCAGCACGGCCTATTGTCCGAATACGACGCCGAGACGTTTCAGGGACAGGCGCAGACCGCGAGCATCGGTTTCGTCGAGCAGCTCCTGCTTTCCAAGCGGATGAACGCCGCGCAGGTGGCCGTATTTGCATCGCGCGCATTCCGTGCGCCGCTGTTCGATCTGGCCGGATACGATCTCGATCAGATCAACAAGGACTTTGTCGACCCCAGAATAGCGGTAACGCGACGCGTCCTGCCGCTGCATAAGCGCGGCAATCGGCTGTTCGTTGCCGTGTCCGACCCGGCGAATATGCAGGCGCTGGACGAGGTCAGGTTCAAGACCAACCTAGTGATCGACCCCGTCGTCGTCGAGGACGACAAGCTCGGCACCGCCATCCTCAAGGTCATCGAGACCCTCGGCCAAACCCTGAAGGACTTGGTCAGCGCCGACGATCTCGAAGTGGAGCTTCTGGAAGCGGGCGGCCAGAGCCAGACCGATGAAGACGGCAATAATCCCGACGTTGACGATGCGCCGGTCGTCAAATACATACAAAAGATTCTTCTCGACGCCATCGCGGCCGGCGTCTCCGACATCCATTTCGAGCCCTACGAAAAATACTATCGGATCCGCTATCGCCTTGACGGCATCCTCAAGGAAGTAGCCCAGCCGCCGCTGGTGATCAAGGACAAGATGGCGTCACGCATCAAGGTGATCTCCAAGCTCGACATTTCCGAAAAGCGCGTGCCGCAAGACGGGCGCATGAAGCTCGTGTTGAACAAGTCTCGATCGATCGATTTTCGCGTCAGCACCCTGCCGACGCTTTACGGCGAAAAAATCGTCCTTCGTATTCTCGATGCGGCGGGTGTCAAGCTTGGCATCGAAGCGCTCGGTTACGAGCCCGATCAGCAAAAGATGTTGCTCGACGCCATCGGCCGTCCGTATGGAATGATTCTGGTCACCGGTCCTACCGGCAGCGGCAAGACCGTGTCGCTCTACACGTGCCTCAACATCCTGAATCAGCCGGGTATCAACATCTCCACTGCCGAGGACCCTGCGGAAATTCAGCTCCCGGGCGTGAATCAGGTCAACGTGAACGAAAAGGCGGGACTCAACTTCGCCAACGCCTTGCGCGCGTTTCTCCGCCAGGACCCGGACGTCATCATGGTGGGGGAAATCCGCGATCTGGAAACGGCCGACATCGCGATCAAGGCTGCGCAAACCGGCCACCTCGTGCTCTCGACCCTGCACACCAATGACTCGGCGGCGACCTTGATGCGCCTCGCCAATATGGGCGTTCCCGCGTTCAACATCGCCTCGAGCGTGATCCTCATCGTTGCGCAGCGACTGGCGCGCAAGCTGTGCACCCAATGCAAGCGACCGGAAGACATCCCGCCTGAATCGCTGGTGCAGGCCGGATTTTCCGAGCAGGACCTGGACGGCTCCTGGCAGGCGTATGGTCCGCTCGGCTGCGACCATTGTTTCGGCACCGGGTACAAAGGGCGGATGGGGATCTACGAAGTGATGCCGATCACCGACGACATGCGGCAAGTCGTCATGCGCAACGGCACTGTGCTCGACATCGCCGAGCAGGCTAAGAAGGAGGGTATGCGCAGTCTTCGCCAGTCGGGACTGCTGAAGGTCAAACAGGGTTTGACGTCCCTCGAGGAAATCGAGGCCGTTACCAACGAGTAATCGCGACGGGAATCACCATGACTACCGCAACCGCAAAGCGCAGGACAAAAGCACCACAGAGAAGAGAAGTCAAGGAATTCACCTACCTCTGGGAAGGCTTCGACCGCAACAATCGCAACGTCCGCGGAGAAATGAAGGCTGCCTCGGAGACGGTCGTTACCAGCAATTTGCGGCGGCAGGGAATCCGCATCGTCAAGCTGCGGAAGCAGACATTCCGCGGCGGCCGCCGCGTCACGGAAAAAGACATCACTTTCTTCACCCGCCAGCTCGCAACCATGCTGAAGGCCGGCGTGCCGTTGCTGCAGGCGTTCGAAATCGTGGCCCGCGGGAACAGCAACGGGCGCTTTGCACGTTTGATGATGGATATCAAGGGCCGGGTCGAGGCCGGCTCGAGCTTGTCGCAGGCATTCCGGGAGCATCCGGCGCAATTCGACTCGCTTTATTGCAACCTGGTCAACGCCGGAGAAACGGCCGGCATGCTCGATGGCATTCTGGAACGGCTGGCCACCTACAAGGAAAAGATCCTCGCCATCAAAAGCAAGATCAAGTCCGCGCTGTTCTACCCGATCTCGGTTGTTGTGGTAGCGATCGTTGTAGTTTGGGTGATCATGATCTGGGTCATTCCGGCATTCAAGCAGGTATTCTCGAGTTTCGGTGCCAGCCTACCGACACCCACACTGATCGTGATGGGCATGTCCGACTTCTTCGTTGCCTACTGGTGGTTGATCGCGCTGATCATCGGCGGTTCCATCTTCGGATTTTTCTTCATGCTCCGCCGCTCGCAAACATTCCGCTACGCGGTCGACCGCATTTCCCTGAGGATTCCGATTATCGGGCCAATTCTCGAAAAGGCGACCATCGCGCGCTGGACTCGAACGCTGGCAACGATGTTCGCCGCCGGTGTGCCGCTGGTCGAGTCGCTCGACGCAGTCGCCGGCGCGTCGGGCAATGCCGTCTATATCGCCGGCACTCGGCGGATCCAGACAGAAGTCAGCACCGGAACGAGCCTGACCAACGCCATGCATAACACCGGCCTGTTTCCGACCATGGTGCTGCAGATGACGCAGATCGGAGAGGAATCCGGTTCTCTCGACGGCATGCTGTCCAAGGTAGCCGACTTTTTCGAGCGCGAGGTCGATGATGCAGTGGCAGCGCTTTCGAGCCTGCTCGAGCCTATCATTATCGTCTTCCTGGGCGTGGTGATCGGAGGTCTCGTGGTCGCCATGTATCTGCCGATCTTCAAGCTCGGCGCCGTCGTCTGAGATTTTGCGAAAGCCCGGACGTGGCGCCGTGCCAGCATCGCGGAGCCGCGTCCGCTTCGACATTGCCGCCGCAGCACCGACGCGCGCGGTCCACGGTGCGTGCTCGTCCAGGGGGTTTCCGCGGGCCGTCGCAGGTTCGCCTGGCTGAGGTCTTTCCTGTCCGTTAAGCCATGCTGGCCGAGTTCATGTCCATGCTCATCCTCGCCGCTGCCGTCGGTCTTTGCATCGGCAGCTTTTTGAACGTCGTGATCCACCGCCTTCCCCGGATGCTTGAACAGGGTTGGCGGACCCAGTGCGCCGAGCTCTCAGGCGAGACCTTGCAACCGGCAGCGCGCTACAACCTTCTCGTCCCGCGCTCTCAGTGTCCCGCGTGCGGCCATCGAATCGGCGCTCTCGAGAACATACCCGTCATCAGCTACCTGTTTCTTCGCGGTCATTGCCTCGCCTGCAATGCGCCGATCTCGGCGCGCTATCCGATCGTCGAATTGATCACGGCCGCGTTGACGGTCGCGGCGATAGTGCGTTTCGGGGCGACACCGGCCGGTATTGCGGCAAGCGTGTTCCTTTGGACACTGGTAGCGTTGACATTCATCGATTTCGATACTCAGCTTCTTCCCGATAACCTTACTCTGCCTCTGCTTTGGGCGGGACTGTTCGCGAACCTCGTCGGAGCGGTCCCCTCGGTGACACTTCGCGATGCCGTGATCGGAGCCATCGCCGGTTATATCCTGCTGTGGTTGATCTATTGGGCATTCAAGTTGATCCGAGGCAAGGAAGGCATGGGCTACGGCGACTTCAAGTTGCTTGCGGCGCTCGGTGCATGGGTCGGCTGGCAGATGCTCCCCTTGATCGTGCTGTTGTCTTCGGTCGTCGGTGCAGCGATAGGCATCAGCCTGGTTGTGTTCAAGGGACGCGACCACCAGATCCCGCTGGCGTTCGGCCCCTATCTCGCGATTGCCGGCGCGATCGCACTCTTTTTTGGCAAGCCGTTGGCCGCGCTCTATCTCCCCGGTTAAAGGCGTGGCCTACGTCGTCGGCATGACAGGCGGCATCGGCAGCGGCAAAACGGAGGTCGCCAGGGCCTTCAGCGCACTGGGCATCGAAGTCGTGGACGCCGACGTGATATCGCATCGCCTTTCGATGCCGGGACAAGCCGGACACGCCGCGATCGCCGCCGCGTTCGACCCTGGAGTGCTGTTGCCATCCGGCGAGCTGGATCGGGCGGAGCTTCGCCGCCGCGCTTTTGCCGATCCCGAGACTCGAGCCCGGCTCGAGGCCGCCGTGCATCCGCTAATCAGGCGCGAGGTGGATCGAGAGATGGCCGGATGGCGCGGCAGCTACGGCGTGGTGGTCGTGCCCTTGCTTCTCGAGCGCGGCCGCCTCAACGACCAGGTGGACAGGGTTCTGGTGGTCGATTGCTCCGAGGACGAGCAGGTTCGCCGAGTCGTCGCCCGCAGCGGACTCTCGCCTGCGGAGGTCCGTGCCATCATGGCGACCCAACTCGATCGCCTTGCCCGGCTCCGGGACGCAGACGACGTTCTCGACAACAGCGGGTCGCCCGATGCCATAGCGCCTCAAGTCGCCGAACTCGATCGGCGGTACAAAGAGCTCGCGTCGGACCGTCGCGGCGCAATGTGAGCGGCGATGTGGCCGTGAAAACCTCAGGGACAGTGGCAGCGCCTGGCGCAGAATGTCGCAGTCTCTTAGTGCCGAGCCTGACGTGATCCGTTACGAACACCCGCTGAACGAGCGCATACGAACCATGATGCGGCTCGAGGATCTGTATCGTCGCGCTCTTTTCTTCAACGCCGCGACGGCGCCTGCCGATCACCACGCCGCGTTGCTCGCGCTGTTCGAGATCGCCGACGTGTCGTCGAGAGCCGATCTCAAAACCGACATCCTGCAAGAGCTCGAACGACAGCGCCAGCTGCTCGCGCCGCTCAGGGACAATCCTGCAATCGAGCACCAAGCGCTCGATTCGCTGCTCGCCGAAATCGACGACGTCAGTGCACGGCTGCTGGCGCAGAGCGGCAAAGTCGGGGCACACCTTCGCGACAACGAGTGGCTGATGGCGATCAAGCAGCGCACGGCCCTGCCAGGGGGGGTGTCGGAGTTCGACCTGCCGGCGTTTCACTACTGGCTGCATCTCGATCCGGTCGCGCGGCAGCGCGACCTGGAAGCGTGGCTGGCGCCGCTTCTTCCGGTTCATGAAGGCTTGTCGATCGTGCTGCGCATACTGCGCGAAAACGGCAAGACGGGCCGGCACACTGCCGTTCACGGCGTATTCCAGCTCATGCTCACCACCGCCAAGGTAGCTCAATTGCTTCGCTTGTCCCTAGCCGACGACCTGTCGTGCGTGCCCGAAATCAGCGCCAACAAGTACGCGCTGAACATCCGCTTTCTCGGCATCGCAGGGATGGATCGTGGGGCGATATACGACGGCAACGTCGAGTTCGACTTGATGTTCTGTAATCTTTAAAGCTCACTCGCCTAAAACCGGGCTTTGAATCGCCGCCCCGCTCCGGACCAGCACGTCAATCTCCGCGGTCGTCAATCCGTACTCCTCGAGCACTTCACGGGTGTGCTGTCCATAAAGGGGCGCGGCACGCGACACGCGGGCCGGCGTTTCGGAGAGCTTGATGGGACAGCCGAGCGCGCGGACCTTGCCCGCCTTCGGATGCAGCGTTTCGACGACCATGTCGCGGGCGAGCACCTGCGGGTGCTCCAGCATTTCGGCGATGGTCAACACCGGACCCGCGGGAACGCCGGCCGCGGTCAGCGCCGCGAGCCACTCCGACGACGGCTTGCGCTTGAAGCGCGACGCAATCAGCTCGACCAGCGCGTGAAGGTTGGCCATGCGCGATGCGTTGTCGCGGAATCGTTCGTCGGCAAGAAGCTCCGGCGCGTCGAGCACCTGTGTCAAGCGTTCGTAATTGGACTGGTTCGACGCGCCGATCGTGATCCAGCCGTCCTTCGTTGCGAAGGCCTGGTACGGCGCAGTGAGTGGATGGGCCGAGCCAAGCGGGCCGATTTCCTTGCCGCTGCCCAGAAAGATGGCGCTTTGCCAGAAGGTCTGCATGACGCCCGCCTCGAGCAGAGAGGTGTCGACCAGCTGTCCCTGACCGGTGCGCAGTCGATGAACATAAGCCACGACGATGCCGAGCGCGGCGAGGATTCCCGCGTTGATGTCGGTCACGGGAGAGCCTACCTTCGTGGGCGGCCCGCCGGGTTCGCCGGTGATACGCATCAACCCGGACATGCCCTGCGCGACCAGATCGAATCCGCCCTTGTCTGCCTCCGGACCGGTGCGTCCGTAACCCGACACCGTGCAATAGATGAGCGCGGGATGCTCCGCGCGAAGCGTGTCGTAGCCGAGGCCCAGTCTTTCCATCGTTCCGACGCGGAAGTTTTCGATCAGCACGTCGGATCGACCGACCATCCGCAGCAGCGCCGCACACGCGGCGGGCTGCTTGAGATCGAGCGCAATGCCGCGTTTGTTGCGGTTCATCATCATGAAGGCGCTCGCTTCACCCTCGACTTCCGGCGGCGTGAAGCGCCGTGTGTCATCGCCACCCGGCACGCGCTCGACCTTGATCACGTCGGCGCCCATGTCGGCGAGCAGCATGCCCGCCGTCGGACCCGACATGATATGAGCCAGCTCGATCACCTTCACGCCCTCGAGCGGTCCCATCAACGGCCCTTGAATTGTGGCGGCACTTTGGCGAGAAACGCGCGCAAGCCCTCGCGATAGTCTTCGGTATCGAAGCAGGCGAAGCCTTCTTGCCACTCCGCGTCGCTTAAGCTCGTCCTGGTTTTGAGCCTGCGTATGAAGCGCTTGTGCCAGCGCGCCACCAAGGGCGCGCCGGCCGCGATGCGCGCTGCGCTTGCATAGGCCTCGCGCTCCACATCAAGCTCGGGCACTACGCGATGCACCAGGCCCTTGGCCAAAGCTTCACGCGCATCGAACACGCGGCCCTCGAGCAGGATTTCGAGCGCGACGGCCGGTCCGACAGCGGCGAGGAGCCCTTCGAGCTCGCCGTAGCCCATGGTGAGCCCGAGACGATTGATCGGAATCCCGAAGCGGCTGGTTTCGCTCGCGATGCGCAGGTCGCACATCAGCGCAATTTCGAGTCCGCCTCCGACACAAACGCCTTGAATGAGCGCGACCGTCGGGTGCGTGCAGTTGCCGACCTCCTGCATCGCGGCGTCGATGAGATCCCCGTATTCGCGTCCCTGCGTGCCGTCGGCGCGCACTCGCGGGAACTCGGTGATGTCGGCGCCGGCGGCGAAGGCGGCCGAGCCCGCGCCGCGCAGGACTACGCAGCGCATGCTCTTGTCGCTGGAAAGCTCGCGCATGACGCGAGCGAGCGCGATCCAGCTCGCCTTCGAGAGTGCATTGAGCTTGTCGGGAGCGTTCAGGACGACGGTTGCGATGGTGCCTTCGCGCTCGAGCTGGACCGGGTCGGGCATCGGAGAGAAGTCTCGCTTCAGGAGCCCGAGCCGACGGCGCCGGGCCGTTGCCGCCATCGCGCGACCAGCCGGGACACGAACGGCCAGACCAGGATGACTAACGCGAGCGTGGTGATCGCCCCCACCAGACCGTTGGACCAGAACACGCTCAAGCTGCCGCGCGAGCCCAGCATCGACTGCCGAAACGCATCCTCCGCGCGATCCCCCAGCACGAGGGCGAGGACGAGCGGCGCGAGCGGATAGTCGAGCTTCTTGAAAAAGTAACCGACGATGCCGAACAGCAGCATCATCCACACGTCGAACATGGTGCCGTGCACCGTATAGGCCCCTACCGCGCAGGCGACGAGAATCATCGGCGCGATGATCGAAAAAGGAATGCGCAGGATCGCCGCGAACAGCGGCACCGTCGACAGCACGACGATCAGGCCGGCGATGTTGCCGAGGTACATGCTGGCGATCAGACCCCAGACGAAATCCGGATGCTCGACGAAAAGAAGCGGTCCCGGTTGCAGGCCCCAGATCATGAGACCGCCGAGGAGAACTGCCGCCGTGCCCGAGCCCGGAATCCCCAGCGTCAGCATCGGCAATAGCGCGCTCGTTCCAGCCGCGTGCGCCGCCGTTTCAGGAGCGATCACGCCCTCGATGGCGCCCTTGCCGAACGCTGCCGGATTACCTGAGAACTTTTTGGCCAGGCCATAGCCCATGAACGAAGCTGCAATCGCGCCGCCCGGGGTGACGCCGAGCCAGCAGCCGACCAGCGCGCTGCGGATAAGCGTGAGCCAGTAACGCGGAAGTTGCGCCCACGTCTTGAGCACCACCTTCAAATCCATGTCGGGATTCTTGCCCTTGAATGCGAGACCTTCCTCCATCGTGATCAGAATCTCGCCGATCCCGAACAATCCGATCACCACCACCAGGAAATCGAAGCCTCGGAGCAGCAGATTCTGGCCGAAGGTCATCCGCAGCTGGCCGGAGATGGTATCCATGCCGACCGAAGCCAGCGCGAGACCGATACAGATCGAGATGACGATCTTGGCCTTGTCCTCCTTGCCGGTGCCGATGAAGCTGCAAAAGGTCAGCAGGTAGACGGCAAAAAACTCCGGTGGACCGAAGCGCAACGCGAAATTGGCGATGATAGGCGCGACGAAGGTGATCAGCAGAACGCCCGCCAGCGCGCCCACGAACGAGCCCGTGAACGCGCTGGTGAGCGCTTCGCCGGCGCGTCCCTGCTGCGCCATCGGATAGCCGTCGAAAGTGGTCGCGACCGACCACGCTTCGCCGGGAATGTTGAACAGGATCGAGGTGATCGCACCGCCAAAGAGGGCGCCCCAGTAGATGCACGACAAGAGAATGATGGCTGAGGTCGGCTGCATGCTGAAGGTCAGCGGCAGCAGGATGGCCACACCATTCGGGCCGCCCAGGCCGGGCAGCACGCCGACAATGACGCCGATTACGATGCCGATCATCATCAGGCCGACGTTGTACCAGGTGAGGACGACGCCGAAGCCGTTCAACAGCAGGCGCAGCTCATCCAAGGTCAAGTCCCGGTGAAATCGAGCGTCTCAAGCGAAGAAACGAGCGCGCGGCGGGAAGAAACGCCAAGGTCAATACCCGAACCACTGTTCCAGCGGCCCCTTGGGCAAGGGAACAGTGAACTGGTACTCGAACAGCCAGAAGATGATCGCGCTCATGATCAGAGGGACGAGCATGGTTTTGGCCCAGCCGTAGCGCCCCAGCCAGCGCATCAAGCCGCCCACAAAAAGCGTCGACGCGACATAGAGCCCCAGATATTGCATCGCGGCGATGTACAGGATCAACGGAAAGAGAATCTTGCCGACTGGGATCAGCTTGGCCCATTCGACAAAGACGGTCTGGTCGGACCTGGCGCGGAATGCCTGCACGATCACGATGATGCTGCACACGGCGATAAGCACGCCGATGCGCAGCGGAAAGTAGCCCGCCTGCGGCCCGTCGCTCGACCAGCCCGCGCCGATGCGTGCGTTGTCGGCGACCACCACCACACCGATGCCGAACAGCACCAGTCCGACGATGATGCCCACGCGGCGGGTCGACGGCCCGCGTGAGACACCGCGTTCCGGGGTCACGGCTCGCGCACGCTCATTTGGCGGCGACGAAGCCGGCGCTCGTCATCAATTCGCGGTGGCGCTTATCATCTTCTTCGAGGAACTTGCGAAAATCGGCGCCGGTCAGGAATGTATCCTTGAGGGCGTTCGTTTCCACGTACTCGCGCCACTCGGGAGTCGCGACGAGCTTCTTGAACACGTCGACGTAATAGGCAATCTGGCCGGCGGTGACTCCTCCAGGCAGGAAGATGCCGCGCAACATCAGGTACTCGACATCCAGACCCGATTCCTTGCAGGTCGGAATGTCACCCCAGCTCTGGTCGCCGGCCACCTTGGTCTTGAACGGCATGCGCTTGTTGTCGAAAACGCACAGCGTGCGCACTTGCCCGGCGCGCCACTGCGCGACGCTTTCCGACGGGTTGTTGACGTCGGAGTCGATGTGCCTGCCGACGAGCTGGGTCGAGATTTCGCCGCCGCTCTTGTAGGGAATGTAATTGAACTTCACATTCTGCGACTTCTCGATCGCGGCGGTGATGATGTGATCCTCCCGCTTCGATCCGGTACCGCCCATCTTGAAGGTCTCGGGCTTGGCCTTGACCGCGGCGAGATACTCCTTCGGCGTCTTGTAGGGCGTTTCCGAGTTCACCCAAAGTACGAACTGGTCCATGGCGACCAAGGCGACCGGGGTGAGATCGCGCCAGCTGAACGCGAGGTCGGTGGCGAGCGGCAAGGTATAGATCGCGGAGTGCGCCACCAAAAGCTTGTGCGGATCCCCGGCGCTGATCTTGACGTCCATGATGCCTTCGCCGCCGCTCGAGCCTCCCTTGAGCTGGATCACCACCGGCTGCTTCATGAGCTTGTACTTGCCGATGATGTTTTGCAGCACGCGTGCCATTTGATCCGACGCTCCGCCCGCACCCGCCGGCACGACGATCTCGACCGGCTTGGTTGGCTCCCACGCCCATGCCGACGTCCAAAGCGTCGCCGCGAATAGCGTCGCGAGCCCCGCGCGCTTGCTGCACTCGATCAATGTCCTCATGGTTTCCTCCTTCTTGTAAACCGCTTGTTTGAATTCAAGCGACGCGACGCGTTACCGCACCGCGCAGCTCTTCGCCAGCCGCGACCGGCTCGCGCAGATAAGCAAGCGCATCGCGCACCCCGCCTTCGCGATGCGGCACGGCGCACGCGGCGAGCCCCATCTCCACGCCGCACAGCGTGCCGCACAGCATGAGGTCGTTGAACCAGCCGAGATGTCCGATGCGGAAGATGCGCCCCGCGAGCCGTCCCAGCCCCATGCCGAGCGACAAGTCGTAGCGCGAGAGCACTTCGCGGCGGAAAGCATCCGCGTCGTGCCCTTCCGGCATCATGATCGCGGTCAGCGAGCTGCTGTATTCCGCGGGGTTGCGGCAAAGGAGCTCCAGCCCCCACGCACGCGCCGCGCGGCGCGTCGCCTCGGCATGGCGGTTATGACGCGCGAATACGTTGGCCAAGCCCTCCCCGAGCAGCATCTCGATCGCCTCGTGCAACCCGTAAAGAAGATTGGTCGCCGGGGTGTAAGGGAAATAGCCTTTGGCGTTCGAGGCGATGATCTCGTCCCAGCTCCAATACGACCTGGGCAGCTGTGCCTGCTTGCTCGCGGCGAGGGCCTTGTCGCTCATCGCGTTGAACGACAACCCCGGCGGCAGCATCAGCCCCTTCTGCGAGCCGGCGACGGTGACGTCCACGCCCCACTCCGTGTGCCGGTAGTCAATCGAGGCCAGAGACGAAATGGTATCGACCATCAGCAGCGCCGGATGCGAGGCGCGGTCGATCGCCTGGCGGATGGGCGGAATCCGGCTGGTGACTCCCGTCGACGTTTCGTTGTGGACCACCAGCACGGCCTTGATCGCGTGGTCGCGGTCCTGGATCAACCTTGACTCGACCTCAGCCGCGTCGACGCCGCTTCTCCAGTCGCCGGGCACGAAGTCGACCGCCAACCCGAGTTTGTCGGCCATCTTCCGCCACAGCGTCGCGAAGTGACCGGTCTCGAACATGAGCACTCTGTCACCCGGAGAAAGCGTATTCATCAGCGCCGCCTCCCAGGCACCGGTGCCCGAGGCGGGGTAGATCACCACCGGCCCGTCGCTGGCAAACACTTTTTTCAATCCATCGAGGATCGAGAGCGTCATGCGCGCGAACTCCGGCCCGCGATGGTCGATCGTAGGCTGGTCGAGCGCGCGCAGGATGCGGTCCGGAACATTGGTCGGACCGGGTATCTGCAGGAAATGACGTCCGCTTGGATGGTCGTCCAGTCGCAGCATAGGGTTCCCTTGCGGTGGCAGCTCGTTCTATTGTACAAGAGACTTCATCCCCGCCGGCCGGCGAGGCTTTCTTTCCTCATCTTTCCATGAACGCACCGGTCGAGCACCCGGTCAGCATCGACTCGCGGCTCTCGCGCCTTGCGGCCCGTGTTGCAGCCAAATCGCCGCTCGTAGAGCGGCTTTCCGCCGAATGCCGCGGTGATGTCCTGTTCGACATCGCCTCGCGCGGGCGTTACGCGACCGACGCTTCCATCTACCAGATCTTTCCCATCGGCGTGGTCGTGCCGTGTGACGAAGCCGACGCGCGGACCGCCCTATCGATCGCACGCGAGCTCGCGGTGCCGGTCCTCCCTCGCGGCGCGGGGTCGTCGCAATGCGGGCAGACGGTCGGCGAGGCATTGGTGATCGATCACAGCAAATCGCTACGCGCGGTGATCGATTTCGATCCGGGCGCGATGACAGTCTCTGTCCAGCCAGGCGTGGTGCTCGATCAGCTCAACGCGTTCCTTCGTCCGCACGGTCTTTGGTTTCCGGTCGACGTAAGCACTTCGGCACAGGCGACGATCGGAGGCATGGCAGGCAACAATTCCTGCGGCTCACGCTCGATCGAGTACGGCAACATGGTGCATAACGTCATCGGAATCGACGCGATTCTGGCCGACGGCAGGGAGATCGCGTTTGGTCCGGCCAAGGAAATGCACGACGCCGCTTCGAGCACGTTGACCAAAGCGTTGTTCGCGATCGGGACGCGCGAGCGCGACGAGATCGGCCGCATGGTCCCCCACATGCTGCGCCGCGTCGGCGGCTACAACGTCGACGTGTTCAATCCGCAGAGCGTGCGCCCCTATACGCCCGACGGCTCGGTCAACTTTGCCCACCTCCTCGTCGGCTCCGAGGGAACGCTCGCCTATTTTTCACGCCTCAAATTGCAGCTCGCCCGCCTGCCGGCAAGCAAGGCTCTGGGCGTAGTCAATTTTCCGTCGTTTCGCGCGGCGATGGCGTCGGCGCAGCACATCGTGGCCTTGAAGCCGACCGCGGTCGAGCTCGTCGATCGCACCATGATCGAGCTTGCACGCGCCAATCCAGCGTTTCGCCCCGTCATCGAACGCGCATTGATCGGCGAGCCGGAAGCGGTCCTGCTGGTCGAATTTGCCGGTGAGGAGGAGAGCGCGCAGAGCGAGCGTGTGGAGCGACTCTCGGAGCTCATGGCCGACTTAGGCCTTCCGAACGCCGTCGTAGGCATTACCGCGCCTGGCGCACAGAAAGAGTTGTGGGACGTGCGCAAGGCCGGACTGAATATCATGATGTCGATGAAAGGTGACGGCAAGCCGGTATCGTTCATCGAGGACTGTGCGGTACCGCTCGAGCACCTCGAGGAATATACCGAGCGCCTGACACAGGTTTTTCGAAAGCACGGTACGGATGGAACCTGGTACGCGCACGCCAGCGTCGGCACCTTGCATGTGCGTCCGATTCTCGACATGCGCCGCGGCGGCGCGGCGAAGATGCGGGCAATCGCCGAGGAAGCCGCCGCCATCGTCCGCCAATACAAGGGCGCTTACTCGGGCGAGCATGGCGACGGCCTGTGCCGAAGCGAGTGGGTGGCGTGGCAGTTCGGCCCGCGCCTCAACGCCGCATTTGCGGAGATCAAGGCGCTGTTCGATCCGGGCAACCGCATGAATCCCGGCAAGATCGTCGCGCCGCCCAGGATGGACGATGCGACGCTGTTCCGATTCGGCCCGCACTACCGTCGACGGCCATTCGAACCGGCGCTGGATTGGTCGCCCTGGGACGTCCAGCGCGACCCGCTGACCGGTCAGGAGACGGGGCCTGGGACCGGCGGAGACCCGGCGCACGGTCTCGCCAGCGCGATCGAGATGTGCAACAACAACGGCCATTGCCGCAAGTTCGACGCTGGAACGATGTGTCCAAGCTTTCGCGTCACCCGCGATGAGCAGCACACGACGCGTGGGCGCGCCAACACCCTGCGGCTCGCGCTTGCCGGCCAGCTCGGGCAGGAAGATTTCGCCGGCGATGCCGTGCGCGATGCACTCGACTTATGCGTGTCATGCAAAGGCTGCCGGCGTGAGTGCCCCACCGGCGTCGACATGGCCAAGCTGAAGATCGAGGTTCTTGCCGCCCGCAACGCGCGCTGCGGCGTATCGCTTCGGCAGCGCTTCGTCGCCTACCTGCCGCGCTACGCGCCGACGTTAAGCCGCCTGCCGTGGGTCGCCAATCTGCGCGATCGGATTCCGGGCGCCGCGCGCCTTTCCGAGCGCTGGCTCGGCTTGTCGCAGCGACGCTCATTGCCGCAATGGCAAGCCCCATTCCCGCGCACCGCCAAGTCCGGGTCGCCCGCGTCGGCGACACCCGAGCCTGACCGCGAAGTCGTGTTGTTCATCGACACATTCAGCCGTTACTTCGCGCACTCGAACGCGCGCGCCGCAACGCGCGTGCTCGAAGCCGGCGGCTACACCGTGCACACGCATATCCCCGCTTCGGGACGGCCGCTTTGCTGCGGCCGTACTTTCCTCAGCTCGGGAATGGTCGAACAGGCCCGCGAGGAGGCGCGGCGCACGCTCGATGCCCTGCTGCCCTATGTGCGCCGGGGTGTCTCCATCGTCGGCCTAGAGCCATCTTGCCTGCTCACCCTGCGCGACGAATTCCTGACTTATCGCTTCGGCGGGGACGCGCAATTGCTTGCGAAAAACGCGCTGCTGTTCGAGGAGTTTCTGGTCCGCGAGAAGGCCGCGGGACGGCTCTCGCTCAAGCTTAAATCGCTGCCAAACGCCGAGACGCTTCTGCACGGGCACTGCCATCAGAAAGCGTTCGCGGCTTTCGAAGCGGTAACAACCGTTCTGGACTGGATTCCGGAGCTGAAGACACGGGTGGTCGAATCGAGTTGCTGCGGCATGGCGGGTACCTTCGGCTACGAGGTCGAACACTACGACGTGTCGATGAAAATGGCTGAGCTTACGTTGCTGCCGGCGATACGTGCCACGGCGCCCGAAACGCTGATCGTCGCCAACGGATTCAGTTGTCGCCACCAGATTGCCGACGGGACCGGACGCGACGCGATGCACGTCGCGCAGGTCCTCGATCTGGCGCTCGACGGCGTGCAGCAATCACCGCGGGGCAGCGAGCGATGACGGCCCGACGACGCAGTGTCCCTTGCCCACAATGCGGCAAAGCAGTCGACTGGACCGCGGAAAACCGCTTCCGGCCGTTCTGTTCCGAACGCTGCAAGCTGATCGACTTGGGCGCCTGGGCGTCGGAATCCTATCGCGCGCCGGTGACCGAGGATCCTGCGGAGCCGGACGATTCGGAATCCGGAGCGGGCACTTCCTGACCTGTGTTCCAGGCGCCGCGCCGAAGCGCGACACCGTGCGCGCCGTGCCGCATGGCCTCGTCGAGATCGGCGCGTTTGAGGCCGCCGAGCGCGTAGACCGGCAGCGGCATGCCTCGCGAGAGCTCCTCGAAGCGCTTCCAGCCGAGCGGTCGAGCCGTCGCATGCGATGGCGTCGGCAACACCGGGCCCAGCACCACGAAGTCGACAGCGAGCTCTACCGCACGCGCAAGCTCGACCTCGTCGTGACACGATGCCGCGCACAGCATCTCCGTCGGTCTTCGTTGCGCGGCCAACAGGCGCGCCGAGGTCCAGTGAACCCCTGCGCAGCCGAGTCGACGCGCGACGTCGGTGTCACCGTTGAGGAGAATTCGCACGCCGCTCGATTGCCCCAGGGCGAGTAGCTGCCCCGCGAATCGAGCAAGTTGATCCTCGGTGAAGGACTTTTCGCGCAACTCCATGAGCTTGACACCGCCGCCGATCGCACTCCTGGCGCACTCGAGAAACGCTCCGAC
Source organism: Casimicrobiaceae bacterium (assembly GCA_035568975.1). Taxonomy (GTDB): domain Bacteria; phylum Pseudomonadota; class Gammaproteobacteria; order Burkholderiales; family Casimicrobiaceae; genus PALSA-1003. Next base: position 20,973 of record DATMNH010000366.1, on the reverse strand, counting down.
GCCGAGCTCCTCGGCCATGGAGATCGCATAGACGGGCGGCAGCTCCAGCGACCGCAGTACGACGGCGTTGGCGGGCAGCAGCGGCGCGACCTCGAATGCCCCCGGTGTTTGCCACGCGATGGCCTGGCCGTTGCGGCCATGCGGGTCCCCGCTCCAACCGAAGACTCGAAAAAAGTTGAGCTCTACGTGTGCATGCGGATAGATATACCGCTGCACCAGCCAAGGCACGGCACGCGTGATGCTGATCCCGAGCTCTTCGTCGAGCTCGCGCACCAGCGCATCGTGGGCCGATTCGCCGGCTTCGAGCTTCCCGCCCGGAAACTCCCAGTAGCCCGGATAGGGGGTCCCCGGCAGGCGCTGCGCGAGCAGCACCCTGCCGTCGTCGCGAACCAGGATCGCCGCCGCGACGCGCACGACACGACCTTCAAGGCGGTCGCTCACCTCGCGCTGGAGTCGCGCCTGCTCACTTGCGCACGGCCCCATCCCTCTGGGCCAGAAGCGCCCGAGCGCCCGCGCGATCGCGCGCGAACTGCCAGGCGACGCGGCCGCTGCGCGATCCGCGCTGCAGGGCGAACTGGATCGCGTCGCGATGCAGTGCGTCGACTGCTTTGGTTTGGCGCGGAATCGAAACACCGTGGTACTCGAGCCACGCATCGACCGCCGCAAGATAGTCGTCCTGGCTGAACGGATAGAACGATACCCACAGCCCGAAACGCTCGGAGAATGAAATCTTCTCCTCGACCGACTCGCCCGGATGAACTTCTTCGCCGACGTGTCGCGTTTCCAGGTTCTCGCTGAAATACTCCGGGAGCAAATGCCTGCGGTTCGATGTCGCGTAGATGAGCACGTTCGACGATTGGACGGCGATCGTGCCATCGAGCATCACCTTGAGCGCCTTGTAGCCAGGCTCGTTGGCGTCGAACGACAGGTCGTCACAGAACACGACGAATCGCTCGGTGCGGTCGGCAATCAGGTCGACGATATCGGGCAGGTCGATCAGATCACCCTTGTCGACCTCGATCAAGCGCAGACCCTTGTTGCCGTATTTCGCCAGCATCGCCTTGACGAGCGACGACTTGCCGGTGCCGCGCGAGCCCGTGAGCAGCACATTGTTGGCGGGGAGGCCAGCGAGAAACTGGCGCGTGTTGGCATCGATCACACGCTTTTGCTCGTCGATCGCGACCAGATCGTCGAGGCGTATCACGTGCGGGTGCATGACCGCATGCAGGTAGCCGCGCGCGCCCCGCTTGCGCCAGCGAAACGCACGCGCTTTCCAATTCGGCTCCGGCGGGGGCGAGGGCAGCAGCGATTCGAGCCGTGTGAGCACCGTCTCAGCGCGCGCCAGCAGCGCTTGCAAAGAATCGCCCGCGGTAAGGGGAACCTTCAACTTCGATAGTCCGCGTTGATGCTCACATATCCATGCGAAAAATCACACGTCCAAACCGTCGCCGTCGCCTCGCCGCGCCCCAATGAAACCCGGACGCTGATTTCGGACTTGGCCATGACCCGCTGGCCATCCTGCTCGCGATACGATGCCGCGCGGCCGCCGTCGGCGACCACCAGAACCTCGTCGAGCCAGAACGATACGGCTTGCGGCTCGAGGTCGGCAATGCCGGCGTTGCCGATGGCGCAGACAATGCGACCCAAGTTTGGATCCGACGCGAAGAACGCAGTCTTGACCAACGGCGAATGAGCGATGGTGCGGGCGACCCGGTCGCACTCGGAAGTGTCGCGCCCGCCTTCGACGATGATGGTGATGAACTTGGTCGCACCTTCTCCGTCGCGCACGATGGCCTGCGAGAGCTCCATCGCGACTTGCTCGAGCGCGGCGCGCACCGACACGAGGCGCGGATCGTCCCGGCGCTCGATCGGCGGCAAAACAGCCTGCGCGGATGTCATCACCACGAAGCTGTCGTTGGTCGAGGTGTCTCCGTCGATGGTAGCGCGATTAAACGAGACATCGGCAATTTCCGCCACGAGGCCTCGAAGCAAAGCGGGCGCAATCGGAGCATCGGTGGCGACAAATGCGAGCAGGGTCGCCATGTTCGGGGCGATCATGCCGGCGCCTTTGGCAATGCCCGTGACTGTCACCGCCGTCCCGTCGACGTCGATGCGGCGCGAAGCGCCTTTGGGCACGGTATCGGTGGTCATGATCGCGCGCGCCGCCGCGTACCATCCACCGGGCGTCAGCGCGGCAGCGCAGCGCGGCAATGCGTCGACAATCCTGTCGACCGGCAGCGGCTCCATAATCACGCCGGTGGAGAACGGCAGAACTTCTTCCGGCGCACAAGCGATCTGCGTCGCAACGGCCGCGCAAGTGAGTCGCGCGGCCGCGAGTCCGGCGTCGCCGGTACCGGCATTGGCATTGCCGGCGTTGATCAGCAGCGCTCGCGTTTGTCCGCCTCGCGCCAGGTGCTCGCGGCAGACGGTGACGGGTGCCGCGCAGAAGCGGTTTTGCGTGAACACGCCCGATGCATGACTGCCGGGCGAGAGCTTGACCAGCAGGACGTCATCGCGCGTCCAGCGCTTGATGCCCGCCGCGGCGGCGCCGAGCGTGATGCCGCGCACCGGAAGCAATTGCTCTGGCGTCGGCGGAGTGTAGTTGACCGGCATCGGGCAAGGCGACAGGTGTTCGGCCTCTCGCGAATTCTACCGCAGAGTCATGAGCGTCGAGAGCGCCGCGACGCTGAACGAAAAGCAAGGCGCCTGGAGACCGCGTGGGTCAATCAGGCTATGCAGCCCGCACAATCCGCCGCAGCCTTCGAGATCAAGCCAGGCGGCCGTGACAGTGCTTGTACTTCTTGCCCGATCCGCACGGACACATGTCGTTGCGGCCGACCTTCTGTCCCGCGCGCGTAAACGGCGGCGGTGCAGTCGCCGGCGGCGGATCATCCGGCGCCGCGGCCAGCGCCTGCTCATAGTCGGCGTGCTGGTAGCGCACATTCGACACCGGGGCCGGCTCCTCGACTGCCTGGACATCCTCCGGAGTCTGGACCCGCACCGTGAGCACGATCTTGACGACGTCCTGCTTGATGCGGTCGAGCATGTCGGAGAAGAGCTCGAACGCTTCCCGCTTGTATTCCTGCTTCGGATTCTTTTGCGCATAGCCGCGCAGATGGATGCCCTGGCGAAGATGATCGAGCGCGGCGAGGTGCTCACGCCAGTGCTGGTCGACCGTTTGCAGCATCAGGTTGCGTTCGAACTTGTGGAACATCTCGGGGCCGACCAGCTCCAGTTTGCTCTCGTATTGCTTTTTCGCGGCTTCACGCACGCGTTTGCGCACGTCTTCATCCGAAAGCTCGGGTTCGATCTTAAGCCACTCGTCGACGGGCACTTCGAGCTGGTAGTCGGCGGCGAGCGTCGACTTGAGCACGGGAATGTCCCACTGCTCCTCGACCGATTCGGGCGGGATCGACAGACGCGACGTGTCCTCGACCTGGCCCTCGATCATGTTGCGGATGGTCTCCGACACGTCGTCGGTCTCCAGCAACTCGTTACGCTGCTGATAGATCACGCGACGCTGATCGTTGGCTACGTCGTCGTATTCCAGCAGCTGCTTGCGGATGTCGAAGTTGCGGGACTCGACGCGGTTCTGAGCCTTGGCGATCGAACGGTTGACGATGGTATGCTCGATCGGCTCGCCTTCGGGCATTTTAAGGCGCTGCATGATCCCCGAAAGACGCTCGCCGCCGAAAATGCGCAGCAGCGGATCTTCGAGCGACAGGTAGAAGCGCGACGAGCCGGGGTCGCCCTGGCGTCCCGAACGGCCGCGCAGCTGGTTGTCGATGCGCCGCGACTCATGGCGCTCGGTGCCGACGATGTGCAGGCCGCCGGCGGCGATGACCTGTTCGTGAAGGACCTGCCAGTCGCTGCGCATCTTGCCGATGCGCAGATCGCGCTCGGTCTGCGAGAGCGTTTCGTCTTCCCGGATCAGCAGGATCTGCGGCTCGACGGCGCCGCCCAACACGATATCGGTTCCGCGGCCGGCCATATTCGTTGCGATCGTGATCATTTTCGGGCGGCCGGCCTGGGCGACGATCTCCGCCTCGCGGGCGTGCTGCTTGGCATTGAGCACCTGATGAGGAAGCTTCTCCTTGTCGAGGATAGCCGAGAGCAGCTCGGAATTCTCGATCGATGTCGTGCCGACCAGCACCGGCTGGCCGCGATGGAAGCAATCCTTGATATCGCCGACGATCGCGTCGGCTTTCTCCTGGAAGGTCCGGAAAACGAGGTCGTTCTCGTCTTTTCGGATCATCGGCAGATTGGTCGGGATCACCATCGTTTCCAGATGGTAGATCTGCTGAAACTCGAACGCTTCGGTATCTGCCGTACCGGTCATGCCGGCCAGTTTGGCGTACATGCGGAAGTAATTCTGAAACGTGATCGACGCCAGCGTCTGGTTCTCGCGCTGGATGGCCACCCCTTCCTTGGCTTCGACTGCTTGATGAAGCCCGTCGGACCAGCGGCGCCCGGACATCAGCCGCCCGGTGAATTCGTCGACGATGATGACTTCGCCATCCTGTACCACGTAGTGCTGGTCGCGATGAAAAAGCGCGTGCGCGCGAAGCGCCGCATACAGGTGATGCATCAGCGAAATGTTGTGCGCGTCGTAAAGGCTGCTTCCGGGCGGCAGCAGCCCGGCCTTATAGAGAATCCCCTCGGCGTGCTCGTGACCTTCCTCCGACAACAGCACCTGATGCGCTTTCTCATCGACCCAATAGTCGCCCTTCCCCTGCTCTTCCGCCTGCCGTGTGAGCTTGGGCGCGAGCTCGTTCAACCGGTAATAGAGATCGACGTTGTCGTCGGCCTGGCCGGAGATGATCAATGGCGTGCGCGCTTCGTCGATCAGGATGGAGTCGACTTCGTCGACGATGGCGTAGACGAGGCCGCGCTGCACTTTTTCCGACGCATGGAAGACCATGTTGTCGCGAAGGTAGTCGAAGCCGAATTCGTTGTTGGTGCCGTAGGTGATGTCCGCCGCGTACGCCGCCTGCTTGAGGTCGTGGCTCATCTGCGACAGGTTGACGCCGACAGTCAAGCCCAGAAAGCGGTAGATCCGGCCCATCCAGTCGGCATCGCGCTGGGCGAGGTAATCGTTGACGGTGACGATGTGAACCCCGCGGCCGGTCAACGCATTGAGGTAGGCGGGCAGTGTGGCGACCAGCGTCTTGCCCTCGCCGGTGCGCATTTCGGCGATCTTCCCGTAATGCAAGCCCATGCCGCCGATCAGCTGCATGTCGAAATGCCGCATCTGCAGGGTGCGCTTGCCGGCTTCCCGGACCACCGCGAACGCCTCGGGCATCACGGCGTCGAGCGTCTCGCCCTTGGCGACGCGCTCCTTGAGCATCGGCGTCTTCGCCTTCAGCTCTTCATCCGACAGCGCGGCAAACGCGGGCTCCAGGGCGTTGATCTCCGTGACGACCAGCGCGTATTGCTTCAGCAGCCGCTCGTTCCGGCTACCGAAGATCTTGGTGAGAATGTTGGGGATCATGAACTCGGTATCTCAAGCCGCCGCGCAAAAAAACAAGGGGTGAGGACCACCTCACCCCTGCCTGTTTATCGGCTGCCCAGGGCCGAAACGTACTGGCGCAGACGACCCGCGGCTCGCACTAGCCCGTGGGTTGCAGGAAACGCGCCGGATTCTGCGGGACACCGTTCAAACGCACCTCGAAGTGCAGATGCGGGCCGGTCGATCGGCCGGTCGACCCAACGGTCGCTACGCGCTGGCCGCGAATGACGAGGTCGCCCTCCTTGACCAGCAGCGTCGAGCAATGTGCATAGCGGCTGATCAGCCCATTGCCGTGATCGATCTCAAGCATTTTACCATAGGCCGGATGGACGTCCGCGTAGATGACCTTGCCGCTCGCGGCGGCGTCGATCACGGTGCCGGCCTCGGCCGGAAAGTCGATCCCTTCATGAAAGCTCTTCTGTCCACTGAACGGATCGATGCGCCAGCCGAAGTTGGACGAAAACCAGCCATCTTCGATCGGCGACAGCGTCGGCAGGAATTTCTTGTTTGCGGAGTCGGTCACCACCAGTGCCTCGAGCACACCGAGTTGATCGGACCGTTCGTCGACCTGGCGCGACAACTGGCTCAGCATGGTGGTGAACTCGCCGACAGTGAAATCGCGGCGCAGCGTGGGCACGGGGCCGCCGCGTCCGGGTACCGAGCCCGGCTCCAGCGCCGGCAATTCCTGCGGCTTTAATCCAGCGAGCCTTGCGAGCCGCTCGCCAAGACCGTCGAGCCGCAGCATCTGCGCCTGCAGGTCGCCGAGCTTCATCGCCATCGCGCTCAAGTGGCCCTGCACCACCTCCTCGGTCCTCTGCGCTTCCTGCCGCTGATCGGCGAGCATGATGGCCTGCAACAACGGATGATTGATCGATGCCGCGTAGCGCAGCGTTAGGTAATTGAACATGAGAGTGAACAGCAAGAAGAGCACCAGGATGGCGAAGCTTCCGCCCGCCCAGTGCCGCCAGTCGAGGGTAAGAGTGCGCGCGCGAACGGTGGCGCCCGAGACGAAGATTATGTTCAAATCACATTTCTCCCGTGCGTTCGATCCCGGACGCCGGTCGCGGAACGCTTTGCGGATACCGTCCCATGCGCCGACTCCATCAGATCCTCAAAGGCGAATCCACACTCGACGATCTGTTGCAGCGCCACCGGCGTGAAGCCGTGCTGCAGGATCGCGTCCATCGAGCCCTGCCTCCCGCGCTGGCGAAACATGTCGCCGTGATTGACGCGAGGTCGGCGGAGCTCGAACTGGGTGCTGCAAGCGGAGCAGCCGCGGCCCTGCTGCGCCAGCATGCTCCTGAACTGCGAAGCGCGCTAGCGCGTGAGGGATGGGAATTTACTGGAATACGGGTTCGCGTGCAAGCCCGCCTGGCCCGCGAATCCCTACCTAAGTCACCTAAGAAACAATTAGATAGCGCCTCCGCGGCAACGCTATTGATGCTTGCCGCGAAGCTCGGCGAATCGCCACTTGCAGATGCGCTGCGACGGCTCGGGACGATGCGAGCGCGCCCGAACTCAGACGGTCGCAACGAGTCGCTCGAAGGCATAGAAGACGAGAACCCCGAGCATTAGAAAGATGGTGTATTTAACGACTTGCGCAATAAAGCGCAGATAGCGCCGGTCGCGCTTGAAGATATAGAATGCCAGCGCACCGGCGATGGTCGCCAGCGCCAGGAACAGCAGCAATCGAACGAGGACCAGCGAGAACCTCTCTACCGCAGGCCGGGGATCCCGCGCTCCAGCGTCAGGCTCCCTGCACCCGCCACGACTGGAATGCGCTCGGCACGTCCGCGGGCGCATCGAAGGTGACCAGCTCCCAGGCATCGGGTCGCGACAGCAAGGCGCGCGACAAGGCGTTGTTCAGCCCGTGACCGGATTTGTAGGCGGTATATTTGCCGATCAACGGGTGTCCGAGGAGATACAGGTCACCGATCGCATCGAGCACCTTGTGCTTGGCGAATTCATTGTCGTAACGCAAGCCCTCGCTGTTCAGGATGCGCGTTTCATCGAGCACGATCGCATTCTGCAGGTTGCCGCCCAGGATCAGCCCCGCAGCTCGCAACGCCTCCACGTCCTGCATGAAGCCGAATGTTCGCGCCCGGCTGACTTCCTTGATGTAGGAATGCTCGGCGAAGTCGATCGCGACGTGGCGGTTTTCCGTTCCGAACACCGGGTGCGGGAAATCGATCGTGAAATCGAGCATGAAGCCGTGATGCGGCTCGAAGCGCGCCCACTTGTCGTCTTGCCGCGCTTCGACGACCGACTTGATCCGGAAATAGCGTTTGGGTGCGGACTGCTCGACGATGCCGGCTGACTGCAGCAGAAACACGAACGGTCCGGCGCTGCCATCCATGATCGGAATCTCGGGACCGGCAACGTCGACGTGCAGATTGTCGATACCCAGTCCCGCAAGCGCCGACATCAGATGTTCCACCGTCGAGATCCGCGCTCCGTTCTTTTCCAGCGACGACGACAGGCGCGTGTCACCGACATTGCGAGCGTCTGCGCCTATCGTTACCGGTTTGGGCAGGTCGGTGCGATGGAAAACAATGCCGGTATCGGGCGGTGCCGGGCGCAGCATCAACTCGACGCGCACGCCGGTGTGCAAACCGACGCCGGTCGACTTGATCTTGTTCTTGAGCGTGCGCTGTCTCAGCATCGTCGTTTAGACCCTCGGCACGGTCGGGAAAATCTGCCCGAAAGCGCGACGGTTCAATGGTTTACGTCATGTTACCACATCCGCGATCCCGATCGCCGGGCGAACGCATTTCGTTACACACTCGGTGCGTTCGTCGCTGTCCTGACCGCTTTAGTTCAGTCAGCCTGCTTGCGCAGGAATGCCGGGATATCGGAAGGGTCAAACGCCGATGCTCCGCTTGCCGGCGTCGCCGCGCGACCACGCCGCACCACCGCCGGGGTCTTGTCCAGACTGTCGTAATCGATGGTTTCCACATGCATGCCGATCCCGTCGGTGCCGGTGCGCTCGACCACCTGCTCGACGACTTCGAGTCTCGGCTGCCGCGCCTTGACAGCGGCTCCGCCCAAGCCCGTAGCGATCATGGTCACGCGCAATTCGTCGCCGATCGAGTCGTCGATGACCGTCCCCACGATGACCAGGGCTTCGTCCGCCGTAAATTCCTTGATCGTCTCCATCACCTGATGGTATTCCTTCATCTTCAGTCCCGACGACGCGGTGATGTTGACGAGAACGCCGCGCGCCCCGGAGAGATTGACCTCTTCGAGCAAAGGACTGGCCACCGCGCGCTCGGCAGCAAGCCGGGCTCGGTCCGCGCCCGCCGCCGTCGCCGAGCCCATCATCGCCATGCCCACTTCCGACATCACGGTGCGTACGTCGGCAAAGTCAACGTTGACCAGCCCCGCGTTGTTGATGACCTCGGCGATGCCGGAAACGGCGCTGCGCAGCACGTCGTTCGCCGCGGCATAGGCGTCCAGCACCGAGATGTCATCTCCGAGCACCTGCATCAGCTTGTCGTTGGGAATGACAATCAGTGAATCGACGCATTTTTTCAGCTCTTCGATGCCAGCGTCGGCCACTCTCTGCCGTTTGCCTTCGAACCGGAACGGCCGCGTCACGACCGCGACCGTCAGAATGCCGCGGTCCTTGGCCACCTGCGCGACGACCGGCGCCGCCCCGGTCCCGGTGCCGCCGCCCATGCCGGCGGTGATGAACAGCATATCGGCGCCTTCGATCATCTCCGCGATGCGGTCCTTGTCTTCCATGGCCGCGTCGCGACCGATCTCCGGACGTGCTCCGGCACCTAGCCCGCGCGTGAGACTGCTGCCGAGCTGCAACTGCACGCGCGCAGTCGAGCGCTTGAGCGCTTGCGCGTCGGTATTCGCGGCGATGAATTCGACGCCTGGCAGCCCTTTTCCGATCATGTGCTCGACGGCGTTACCGCCGCATCCGCCCACGCCTATCACTTTGATGACCGCTTCCTGCGGATTCTGGTCGATGATTTCGAACATGTGTGCTCCTTCTCCTGTCTGGTTGCTAAAGAAACTCCAACGTTGAAGCGCGAGCCGACCGGTTTGTTGTGTGCTCCTCATGCCCGACATCCGCCTCGAGGGAAGACGCCCTGCACTCGGCAACCGCGCGCAATCTCAAAAATTCGCCTTGAACCATTGCCTCATCCGTTCCGCAACATTGCCCAAGCCTTTGCCCTGTGCGCGCGCCAGCTCCGCGCGCAGGAATTGTTCCTGACCATCGAGCAGCAAGCCGACCGCAGTGGCGTACCTCGGGCTGCGCACGACGTCCGCGAGTGCGCCGACATACGCCGGAACGCCGATGCGCACCGGGAGATGAAACACTTCCTCGCCCAGCTCGACCATCCCCTGCAGCAGCGCCGAACCGCCGGTCAGGACGATGCCTGACGAGAGCAGCTCCTCGAGGCCGCTGCGGCGCAATTCCGCCTGCGCCAGCGTGTAGAGCTCCTCGATCCGCGGCTCGATCACCTCCGCCAGCATCTGGCGCGAGAGTTTGCGCGGACCGCGCTCGCCGACTCCCGGCACTTCGATGACGTCGTTAGGATCGGCGAGCTGCCGCAACGCGCAGCCGTGGCGGAGCTTCAGCTCTTCGGCTTCCTTGGTCGGCGTGCGCAAGGTCATAGCGATGTCGTTGGTCACCTGATCGCCGGCAATCGGAATCACCGCCGTGTGACGGATCGCGCCACCGGTGAAGACTGCGAGATCGGTCGTCCCGCCTCCGATGTCCATGACGCAGACGCCGAGATCCTTCTCATCCTCGTTCAGCACCGCGAGCGCGGAAGCGAGCGGCTGCAGCATGACGTCCTTGACCACAAGCCCGCAGCGCCGCACGCATTTGGTGATGTTCTCGACTGCGGAAACCGCTCCGGTGACGATGTGCACCTTCACCTCGAGCCGGACGCCGCTCATGCCCAGAGGCTCGCGCACATCTTCCTGCCCGTCGACGATGAATTCCTGCGGCAGGATGTGCAGCACCTGCTGATCGTTGGGAATCGCGATAGCCTTTGCCGTTTCCACGACGCGGTCGATGTCGGCCTGGGTGACTTCCTTTTCCTTGATCGCTACCATCCCGCTGGAATTGAGGCTTCTGATGTGGCTTCCTGCAATCCCGGTAAAGACTTCGGTGATCGCGCAATCGGCCATCAGCTCGGCCTCTTCCAACACGCGCTGGATCGACGCCATGGTGGCCTCGATGTTGATCACGACGCCTTTCTTCAGGCCGCGCGAAGGCTGCGTTCCGAGGCCGATGATGTTCAATTTTTTCTCGGGCGTGATCTCGGCGACGATGGCAACGATCTTCGACGTGCCGATGTCGAGTCCGACGATCAGATTTTTCGCGTCCCTCACCATGCGTCTTTCACCACGCGTTTTTCACCATGTCTGCCCCGAAGGATCACTGCTGAACCGCCTTCTTCAGGGCGCGTTCCTTGAACCCCGGAACGCGCGCGGCGAAACCGTTGCGATATCGCAGATCGGCGTGCTGGACGCGAGTGCCGGCACGGGCAAGCGCACCGACGGTCCTCGCGTAATAGGCGACGAAGCGGCTTAAGCGCTCTCCCGGCTCACTGCGCCCCAGCGCGATCGTCAACGCCGGAACTGCGGCGGTCTTGAGCTCCCAGCCGCCTCGCGCGGACAGCCGCATCTCGCCAATGGTCAGACCGGCGCGCTCGAGGGCAGCGCCGAATTCCACGAAGCGCGCGCTCATTTCTCCGGCGGCGCCCTCGGGTCCGGTGAACTGCGGCAGCTCGCCATCGTAGTCGGCGATAAAAACCTCGCCCTCTTTGTTGATGAGCGCGTTATCGTTCCATCGCGCAAGCGGCGCGTGTTCGGTGACAAATACCTCGAGCCGGTTCGGCCATTGCCGTCGCAGCGCAATACCGCGCACCCAGGGCACACGCTGCAGCGAGTCGCGCGCCTCGGCAAGCTGGATGGTGAAGAAAGTGCCACGAAGCTCCTCGCGAACGACCGCCTCGAGATGCGCGGGGTTAACGCGCGACAATGGGCCGGCGATCACGATCTGCCGCAACTCGAACGCAGGCTGGCGCACGGCCCACGCCGTCGCTCCCCAGAAAAACAATGCCAGCGCAGAGAAGGCGACGGCGAACGCGAGCGCGTTTAACTGGCGCGGGTTATCCCACATGCGCGCCTCGCAAAATTTCCATGCACAGGTCGGGGAACTCCATACCATCGCGGCGCGCCGCCATCGGCACCAGGCTGTGCGCGGTCATGCCGGGAGAGGTATTCACTTCCAGGAACTTCCACGCGCCGCCGTGCTCGAGGATGAGATCGAGACGTCCCCAGCCGCGGCAGCCGACCCTGCGAAACGCCTCCATCGACTGCGCCAGGATCGCGTTCTCGACATCGCCGTCGATACCCGAGGGACAGAAATACTTGGTTTCGTCGGAAAAATATTTGTGGTGATAGTCGTAATTGCCTTCGGGCGCATCGATCCTTATCAGCGGCAGCGCGCGGTCGCCGAGAATCGACGCGGTCAATTCGATGCCGGTGACGAGTTCCTCCACCAGCACCAGATCGTCGTGCTCGGCCGCGGCGCGGTAGGCGACGGCGAGCTCGTCGTGATCGACGGCGGCGACGCGCGTGATGCCTATGGACGAGCCCGCGCGCGCGGGCTTGACGATCAGCGGCAGTCCGAGTTTGGCCACGACCGCCCACCAATCCGTTCCTTCATCCACCACCTCGTACTGCGGTGTCGGAATACCGCTCGCGATCCAGACGAGCTTGGTGCGCCATTTGTCCATCGCCAGTGCGGACGCCATCACTCCGCTGCCGGTATATGGAATTCCAAGAGCTTCCAGCGCGCCCTGGATGGTGCCGTCCTCACCGAAGCGGCCATGGAGCGCGTTAAAGACCCTTTCAAAACCATCCGGTCGTAACTCGCACAGCGATCGATCGGCCGGATCGAAAGCGTGGGCGTCGACGCCCCGGCCTTTGAGCGCGGCAAGCACGGCATTGCCCGACAGAAACGAAATCTCTCTTTCCGACGATGGGCCGCCCATCAACACCGCTACCTTTCCGAACTCGCTCATACGATTCCCGCGTTCCGCAACCACGCACAACGCTGATGGGCGGCTGCTTCGCCCTCCCGCACCAGCTGCTCCGCAGCACCGAGTCGGGCTCGCCCCATCAACACCGCCACCTTTCCGAACTCGCTCATACCGTGGCCACCCCGATGATTCGCACTTCGGGTTCCAGGACGACGCCGGTCTTTTCGGCGACCACCTTGCGCACATGCGCGATCAGCGCTTCGATATCGGACGCCCTTGCTGCGCCGTTTGGATTTACGATGAAGTTCGCGTGCTTCTCCGAAACCGAGGCTCCACCGATGGCATATCCCTTAAGACCGCAGACCTCGATCAATCGCGCCGCGTGATCGCCTTCGGGATTGCGGAACACCGATCCTGCATTCGGCAGGTTGAGCGGCTGGGTCGCGATGCGCTTCGCCAGCAGCTCCTTGATGCGCTCGCGCGCGCGAGTCGAGTCGCCATGCGGAAACCGGAACCACGCGGCGGTGAATACCCCGTCGATTGAGCCGCCGCCGGCGAAGAGAACGCTGCGATAGGCGATGGCGAAATCGCGGGGCTCGAGCACGGCGAACGTGCCATCGCGCTTGGCGAGCTCGACTTTTGCCACATGCCGCCAGGTTTCGCCGCCATAACACCCAGCGTTCATCGCCAGCGCGCCACCGACGGTGCCCGGCACGCCGGCAAGAAATTCGGCCCCGGCACAATCGTGCATCGCGGCGAAGCGAGCGAGCTTCGGGCTCGCCACGCCGCCTTCCACGTAGACAAACCCGTCGGCGACCGCGAGCACTCCTCCCGGCGCATGCATCAGCACTACTGCGCCGCGGACGCCTCCATCGCGAACCAGCAGGTTGCTGCCCAGACCGATGACGGTTAACGGGCAGTCCTCCGGCAACTGTCGCAGGAACACCGCAAGGTCGTCGCGATCCGCCGGAGCATAGGCGAGATCCGCGTTGCCGCCACAGCGCCAGGCAGTGTGTCTGGCGAGCGGCTCGTCGCGGCTCAACTTGCCGCGCATGCCGGTGAATTGCATTGGCTCGGTCATGATCATGTGCTGGCGGCCACGAGCGGCGCGACCTGGCCGATGGATCCCGCCCCCATCGTCAGCACCACGTCGCCATCGCGGACAATGGCGCGAATCGCCGCCGGCATTTCGGAGACGTCTTCGACGAATACCGGCTCGATCCTGCCGCCGATGCGCAAAGCGCGGGTCAGCGCGCGTCCATCGGCGGCGACGATCGGAGCCTCGCCGGCCGGATAGACATCAGCAACCAGCAGCGCGTCGGCGCTCGACAGCACCTTGACGAAATCCTCGAACAGATCGCGCGTTCGCGTATAGCGATGCGGCTGGAATGCCAGGACCAGCCGTCGCCCGGGAAAACTGCTGCGCACAGCGTCGAGCGTCGCCGCCATTTCGGTGGGATGGTGACCGTAGTCGTCGATCAGGGTGAACAAGCCACCGCGCGGAATCGCGATTTCGCCAAAGCGCTGAAACCGGCGACCGACGCCCTTGAACTCCGAAAGCGCCTTGGCGATTGCCCCGTCGGCAACGCCAACCTCGCGTCCCACGGCGATGGCGGCAAGCGCATTTTGCACATTGTGTAAACCGGCGAGATTGAGCTCCACCGGCAGTGGCCGCATGCTCGCGCCTGCCGCCACGAAGCGCATACGTCCACCCGCATGATCGACATCTTGCGCTCGAAGCTGCGCGTCCTCGGCGAACCCGTAGCTGACAATGGACTTGGTGATCGCCGGAATGATGTCGCGAACATTGGCATCATCGATGCACAGCACCGCGGTACCGTAGAAAGGCAGTCGTTGTGCGAAATTGACGAACGCTTCCTTGAGCTTCGCAAAATCGTGTTCGTAGGTCTCCATGTGATCGGCATCGATATTGGTGATCACTGCCAGGACCGGCTGCAGCACCAGAAACGACGCGTCCGATTCATCGGCCTCGGCGACCAGAAACTCACCCTTGCCCAGCCTCGCGTTGGCATCCGCGGAGACCAGCCGGCCGCCGATGACGAACGTCGGATCGAGCCCGCCCTCAGCGAGGACGCTGGCGATCAGACTGGTTGTCGTCGTCTTGCCGTGCGTCCCGGCCACCGCTATCCCCTGCTTGAGCCGCATCAATTCCGCCAGCATCAATGCGCGCGGTACCACCGGAATGCCTTTTTCCCGCGCTGCGGCGATCTCGGGATTGCCGAGGGCCACGGCGGTCGACACGACGACGACATCGGCGCCGGCGATATTGTCGGCAGCGTGACCCGCGGCGATGCGTGCACCCAGTGCGGTCAGGCGGCGTGTCACGGCGGTCGCCGCGACGTCCGATCCGCTGACCTGATAACCCTGCGTCAGCAGCACTTCCGCAATGCCGCTCATGCCGGCGCCCCCGATGCCGACAAAGTGAACGCGTTTGACCTTGTGCTTCATCGCGATCGCGCCAGTTCCATGCAAGCGTCGGCAACCCGCTCGGTCGCGTCGGTGCGCGCCACGCTGCGCGCCGCGATGGCCATCGCGAGCAAGCCTTCGCGGTCATAGCCCGCGAGCATGTCGGCGAGCAGCCGCGGCGTCAGCTCGGACTGGGGCACCAGGCTCGCGGCGCCGGCGTCGACCAGGAAACGGGCGTTTTGCGTCTGCTCGTCGGCAATCGCTCCTGGAAGAGGCACGATCACGCTGCCCACGCCCACCGCCGCGACTTCGGCGACGGTGAGCGCGCCGCCGCGGCAAATGACCAGATCGGTCTCGGCGTAGCGGCGCGCCATGTCGGCGATGAACGGAACGCACTCGGCGGCGGCGCCCGCTTCCGCGTACGCGCGGCGAAGCTCCTCGATGTGCGCATCGCCGGCCTGATGCGTCACTTGTGGACGCTGCGACGGGGCCAGCAGCGCCAGTGCTGACGGAACGCGCTCGTTCAACGCGACGGCTCCCAGGCTGCCGCCGAGAACGAGCAGCTTGAGCGGACCCCTACGTCCGGCGAAGCGCTGCTCGGGTCGCGCTACGGCGACGATGTCGTCGCGCAGCGGGTTGCCGACCCACTGCACTTTCGCTGCATGCTTGCCGCGCAGGGCATCCGGAAAGCCGAGCAGGATGCGATCGGCGCCAAAGGCAAGAATGCGATTGGCAAGACCGGCTACCGCGTTGGCATCGTGAATCGCCAGCGGCCGTCCCCACGCGACGCCCATCAGTGCGCCCGGGAACGATGCGAATCCGCCGAGGCCGAGCACCACGTCCGGCGCACGGCGGCGAATCACGCGCAGGCTTTGCCAGAACGCGAGCAGCAGCGAGAACGGACCGAGCAACAAGCGCTTGAGTCCCTTGCCGCGCACGCCGCCAAAGCGTATCGCTTCGAAGGCGACGCCATGCTCCGGCACCAGCCGTGCCTCGATGCCGTCGCGCGTGCCGAGCCAGAACACTGCACATCCTTTGGCGACGAGCCGCGAAGCGACGGCGAGACCCGGGAAAACGTGGCCCCCGCTTCCACCGGTGGTGATCATCACGGTGGCGCTCATACGGTGAATCCTCGCAGCAGCCGCCGATTCTCGAAATCGACGCGCATCAGGATCGCGACCGCGAGGCAGTTGGCGACAATGCCGCTGCCGCCAAACGACAACAGCGGCAGCGTCAAGCCCTTGGTGGGCAGCACGCCCATGTTCACGCCGATGTTGATAAAGGTCTGCACGCCGAGCCAGATGCCTATTCCGTGGGCCACCAGCGCAGAAAAGGGCTGTTCCAGTCGCGCCGCCTGCCGCCCAATCGCGTAAGCGCGCACCAGCAACCATGCAAAGAGAACGACGACCAGGGTCACGCCGGCAAAGCCCAGCTCCTCCGCCACCACTGCAAGCAGGAAATCGGTGTGCGCCTCGGGAAGGTAGAGCAGTTTTTCGACGCTGGCGCCCAAGCCCACGCCCAGCCATTCGCCTCGACCGAAGGCGATCAGCGAATGCGTGAGCTGATAGCCCTTGCCCAGCGGATCCGACCACGGATCGAGAAAACCGGTAAAACGTTGCAGCCGATAGGGCGCGAGTCGAATCATCAGCCACAGCGCGACCGGAAGCAGAAAGCCCAGCCCGATCAGAAGACGCCAGTCGAGCCCGCCGAGGAACAGGATGCCGAATGCGATCGCGACGATCACTACGCAGGCGCCGAAATCCGGTTCGTGCAGGAGCAGCGCACCGATCGCGATCATCACCGCCAGCAGCGGCAGAAAGCCCTTGAGCAAGGTTTGCCGAAGCGGCTGCTCGGCGTGAAGAAACGCCGCCTTGCGTACGGCGTAGCTCGCCGCATACAGCACCACGAAGAGCTTCATCAACTCCGACGGCTGGAGATTGACGACGTAGAGCGACAGCCAGCGCTTGCTCCCGTTCACCTGCTTGCCCAGAGCCGGCACGAGGACCGCGACCAGAAGCACCGCACCGAGAATGAAGAGATACGGCGCCGCGCGCTGCCAGCCCTTAAGCGGGACCTGGAACGCGACGAACGCAGCCACCAGCCCGGCGACCACGAACACCGCGTGCCGGGCAAGGAAATACCAGGGCCGATAACCCGTATGCGCCGACGCCTCGGCCATCGCGATCGACGCCGAATACACCATCACCAGCCCGATCGCGAGCAGCAGCAAGGATGCCCACGCGAGTGTGACGTCGTAGTTGAGCATGGCGCGGCCCTCGCGCGGAAGCGCGGCAAGCGCCGAGAACCGCGGCGATGTCGACGGGAGGCCGGCATCTCTAGGCATGCGCAACCTCCATCGCGTGCGCCGCCACGGCAGCCTTGAAGCGGTCGCCGCGCTCGAGATAGTCGCGGAACATATCGAGGCTGGCGCATGCCGGGGACAACAGAACCGCATCGCCTCGCTGCGCATGCGCGATCGCCCGAGCCACCGCGACTTCGAGCGCCGGCGCAAACTCGATCGCCGGGGTCACACCCGACAATGCGGCCGCGATCGTCGGCGCATCGCGTCCCAGCAGCACCACCGCCCGGCAGCGGCTTTCGACGCTCGATCGGAGCGGCATAAAATCCTGTCCTTTGCCATCGCCACCGGCGATCAACACCGTCGGACGGCCGATGCCTTCCAATGCCGCGAGCGTCGCCGCAACTGTCGTACCCTTGGAGTCGTTGACGAACAGGACTCCACCGATTTCGGCGACGCGTTCCATCCGATGCGGCAATCCATGAAACGCGGTGAGCGCCGAGAGCACCGCGGCATCGATCTTGCCGACCGTGGAGGTGAGCGCAAGCGCGGCCAGCGCGTTCAGCGCGTTGTGTTTGCCGACCAGCGCGAGCTCGTCGGCCGCGAGCAACATCGCGTCGCCGCGCGAGAGCCACGAAGCATCGGAGCCGCTGCGCTGAACCAGGCCCCAGTCGCGCTCGGTTGCGGGCGCGTCGGCACCGAACGTCCGCACCGTGCGACCGGGAATGCGCATCGCGAGCGAGCGCGGATCGTCGCGGTTGAGCACTTGCTCTCCGCCGCCGACGAAAATGCGCTCCTTCGCTGCTGCGTAATCGTCGATCCCGGAATAGCGATCGAGGTGATTTTCAGTGACATTGAGCACGGTGGCTGCGATGGGCCGCAGGCTTCTCGTGGTCTCCAACTGGAAGCTCGACAGTTCGAGCACGAACACGTCCGGCCAGGCCGCGCCGTCCTCGTGCTCCGCCATCGCATCGAGCACAGGCTCGCCGATGTTGCCGATGACCGCAACGCTGTGACCCGCGGCCCGAACCAGCTCGCCGGTCAGCGCCGACACGGTGCTCTTTCCGTTCGAGCCGGTGACGGCCAGCACCCGCTGTCCCGCTGGCAGTGCGCGGGCAAAGAGCTCGATGTCGCCGACCAGTTCGACACCGCGCGCCACCGCGGCCCGGATCGCGGGAGTCGCCTTGGCGATGCCCGGACTGATCACCACCAGGTCGGCACCGGTAAAGATCTCGTCGGAGAAGGGTCCCCTGACGATCGGCACCCGAGGCAGCTCGGCGGCAAGCTGCGCCGCCCGCGGCGGATCGGCGCGCGTATCGGCGACCGCGACGTGCGCGCCGCGACGGACGGCCCAGCGCGCCGCCGAGAGGCCGGTAAGCCCAAGGCCGAGAACGACCACATTCCGGTCGCGCAAGCTCGTCGTCATCTCAGCTTCAGGCTCGCGAGCCCGAACAGCACCAGCAGCATGGTGACGATCCAGAACCTCACCACCACCTGATTCTCTTTCCACCCCTTGAGCTCATAGTGGTGATGGAGAGGCGCCATGCGAAAAACGCGTTTGCCGGTTAGCTTGAACGAAATGACCTGAATGACCACCGACAGGGTCTCGATGACAAATACGCCGCCCATGATGAACAGGACGATTTCCTGGCGCACGATGACGGCAATCGCGCCCAGCGCCGCGCCTAAACCAAGCGCGCCGACGTCCCCCATGAACACTTCCGCCGGATAAGCGTTGAACCACAGGAAGCCCAGGCCCGCTCCGGCGATCGCCGCGCAGAAAACCGTGAGCTCACCCGCGCCGGGAATATGCGGCAGGAATAGGTACGACGAAAAATCGGCGCGCCCGGTGACGTAGGCGAATATGCCCAGCGCTGCGCCGACCATCACCGTCGGCATGATGGCCAATCCATCGAGCCCGTCGGTAAGATTGACCGCGTTGCTCGCGCCGACTATCACGCAATAGGACAGCACGATGAAGCCCCAGACGCCAAGCGGATACGACACGGTCTTGAAGAACGGAACGATCAAATCGGCCTTGGGCGGCAAGTCCAGATTAAAGCCGCTCGACAGCCACGCAAAGAAGAGCTGCAGGAACTGGGTCGTCGAAGGCGACGACACCGAAAAAGCGAGGTACACCGCCGCGACGAGGCCGATCACCGACTGCCAGAAAAACTTCGCCCGCGCCGAGAGGCCCTTTGGATTACGGTGTACGACTTTGCGGTAGTCGTCGATCCACCCGATCGTGCCGAAGCCGAGCGTCACCAGCAGCACCACCCATATGAACCGGTTGCGAAGATCCGCCCAGAGCAGGGTCGTGATCACGATCGACACCAGGATCAGCGCGCCACCCATGGTCGGGGTTCCGGCCTTGGTCAGATGTGTCTGCGGACCATCGTCGCGAACCGATTGTCCGATCTTGTATTGCGCGAGCTTTCTGATCATCCTCGGCCCGACCACAAACGAGATCATCAGCGCGGTCATCGTCGCAAGCACCGCGCGCAGCGTGATATAGCCGAAGACGTTAAATGTTCGGACATCCGCTGCTATCCAGTTGGCGAGCGCGAGCAGCATCAGCGTCCACCTGCGGTCAGTTCCCTCGGGTCTCCGAGTCGCTCGACGACGTGCTCCATTTTCATGAAGCGCGAACCCTTGACGAGCACGGTGGTTCCGCGTTCCAGCACGGCGTTCAGCTCGCGGACGAGCGAATCCTGATCGGCATAGTGTTTTCCGCCCGCGCCGAATGCCGCGACGGCGTGCGTCGCCAGATCTCCGACCGCAAGCAGTCGATCGACACCGACGGCGCGCGCGTACTCGCCGATTTCGCGATGAAATGCCGGGCCCTGATCGCCGAGCTCCCCCATATCGCCCAGGACCAGCCATTTCGCACCCGCCGCCTGCGCAAGCACCGCGATCGCGGCTTTGACCGAATCGGGATTGGCGTTATAGGTGTCGTCAATGATCGTTGCCCCGTTGATTCCGACAGACGTCTGCAATCGGCCTCGTATCGATCGAAACGCGGTCAGCGCGTTCGCCGCGGCGCCGATCCTCGCGCCCGCCGCAGTGGCCGCCGCGATTGCCGCCAGCGCGTTGGAGACATTGTGTCGTCCGGGAACTTTGAGCTCGAACGTCGCGGCGCCCTCGGGAGTCGTCACCTCCACGCTGCTTCCCCATGCCCGGGTATCACAGCGTGCGCTGACCGCTGCCGGTGCTCGCAATCCGAAATCGCGCACGACCAGCGACGCGCCCTCGGCTTTGCGGCGTGCCACGACTTCGCGCCAGAACACCGCGAAGTCGTCGTCGGCATTGACCACCGCGCAGCCGTCATCGGGCAATGCGGCGAGAACGGACGCGTGCTCCGCTGCGACGTCGGCGACGCTCTTCATGAATTCCTGGTGCTCGCGCTGGGCGTTGTTGATCACTCCGATGGTTGGTTGGGCAATCGCGCACAATGCTGCGGTTTCGCCGGGGTGATTCATCCCGATCTCGATTGCCGCGGCGGCGTGCGTGGGGCGCAGGCGGAGAAGGGTCAGCGGCAAGCCGATCTCGTTGTTGAGGTTGCCGACCGTCGCCAGCACATGGTCGGCGCCGAATTCGATCCGCAGAATCGCTGCGGTCATTTCCTTGACGGTCGTCTTGCCGTTGCTGCCCACGATTCCCGCAACGGGCAGCGAGAATCGGCGCCGCCAGAATTTCGCCAGCGCGCCGAGCGCCTTGATCGGGTC